>JAJCXP010000232.1 GCA_029263375.1 Acidobacteriota bacterium
GTGAAGAAGGACGAAGTGGAGCGGGGTCAGGTGCTGGCGAAGCCGGGCTCGATCACGCCGCACACGAAGTTCAAGGGTGAGGTCTACGTGCTGACCAAAGAGGAGGGCGGCCGACACACGCCGTTCTTCAAGGGCTACCGACCGCAGTTCTACTTCCGGACCACGGATGTGACCGGCGCGGCGGAGCTCCCGGAAGGCACGGAGATGGTGATGCCGGGCGACAACGTCAGCCTCGAGGTCGAGCTAATCGCTCCGATCGCGATGGAGAAGGGCGTGCGCTTCGCGATTCGCGAAGGCGGACGCACCGTCGGTGCCGGCACCGTCACCGAGATCTTGGAATAGGGCGACAAGGATAGGCGGGTTTTGAGCCATGGTTAACGAGAAGATACGAATTCGGCTGAAGGCGTTCGACTACCGGATTCTCGACACGTCCACGAACGAGATCGTGGATACCGCGCGCCGCACCGGTGCGCGCGTCGTCGGCCCGATCCCGCTGCCGACCCAGATCGCCAGGTACACAGTGAACCGCGGGCCGCACGTCGACAAGAAGTCGCGCGAGCAGTTCGAGATCAGGACGCACAAGCGCCTGCTGGACATCTTCGATCCCACCAGTCAAACAGTCGACGCTCTGATGAAGCTCGAGCTGCCGGCGGGTGTCGACGTGGAGATCAAGGCGTTCGGCAATTGAGGCAAGGACAATGATTGGCATTCTTGGCAAGAAACTGGGCATGACCCAGATTTTCAACGAAGACGGCACGGTAGTTCCGGTCACTGTCGTGAAGGCAGGTCCCTGCCTGATCGTGCAGCGCAAGAGCGCTGAGACCGACGGCTACGATGCGGTCCAGATCGGCCTGGTCGAAGATCGTCCGGTGCGCGGCGTCAACTCCCCGATGCGCGGCCACTTTGCCAAGGCGGGCGTGGCGCCGACGCGGCGCCTGGTCGAGTTTCCGGTCGAGGCCGGCGACGAGGCCAAGGCGGGCGACGAGATCAAGGCCTCGATCTTCGAGGTCGACGAGTTCGTCAGCGTTGTCGGCACCAGCAAGGGCAAGGGCTTCCAGGGCGTCATCAAACGACACAACTTCGGCGGCGGCCGCGCGACCCACGGCTCGATGTTCCATCGTGCTCCGGGCTCGAGTGGTCAGGCGTCCGATCCTTCGCGCGTCTTTCCCGGCCTCAAGTCTCCCGGCCAGATGGGCAACAAGCGCATCACCACGAAGAACCTGAGGGTCGTCAAGATCGACGAGGAGCGCGACCTGATCTATCTGCGCGGCGCGGTTCCCGGCGCGCGCGATGGCTACGTGACGATCGAGCGCGCGAAACGCGGCTGATGCAAGGATCCGACATGAAGATCGCTGTCAAGAGTCTCAAGAATCGGAAGGTCAAGGAGATCGAGCTCCCAGAGTCGGTGTTCGCCTATCCGTACAAGGAGCACCTGATCCACACCGCGGTGCAGGCGTACCTGGCCGGTCAGCGCCAGGGCACGCACAAAGTGAAGCAGCGCGGTGACGTGCAGGGCTCGACTCGCAAGCTCTACCGCCAGAAGGGCACGGGTCGCTCTCGCGCCGGTCGTTCCAGCTCGCCTCTGCGTCGCGGTGGCGGCACGGTGCACGGTCCGCAGCCGCGCAGTTACGAGAAGGGGCTGTCGGTGCGCGAGAAGCGCAACGCCCTGAAGTCGGCGCTGTCGCGCAAGCTGGCCAACTCGGAGTTTCTGGTGGTCAGCAATTTTGAGCTCGAGAGCCACAAGACCGGTGAGTTCGCCGCCAGCCTGGCGGGGCTCAAGCTCGACGGGCGGACCCTGTTGGTCGATCGCTTCGAGAATCTGAATCTGGCGCTTGCGGTCCGCAACAACCCGGCCGTCAAGGCGGTGGACGCCCTCGGCGTGACCGTCTACGACGTCGTCGACCGGGCCCACGTGATCGTAAGTGAGGAGGCCCTTGGCCGCCTTGTCGAGGTGCTTTCGAAATGAGAATCCAAGACGTCATCCGCCGGCCGCTGATCACCGAGAAGTCGACCGTGCTCAAGGACGAGCGCGGCATCGTCGCCTTCGAAGTCGACCTTCGCGCCAACAAGATCGAAGTGAAGCGAGCGGTTGAAGCCCAGTTCAAGGTCAAGGTCGCCGATGTGCGCTCCGCGCGGATGCATGGCAAGGTCCGCCGGCAGGGGCGCTTCGTCGGTCGCAAGCCGGACTGGAAGAAGGTCTACGTGCGACTCGCCGAGGGCGAGAAACCGATCGAATTCTTCGAAGGGGTGTAGGGAAGATGGCCATCAGAAAACTGAAGCCCACCAACCCGGCGAGCCGGTTCCAGACCGTGTCGACCTTCGACGAGGTGACGGTCTCGAAGCCGTACAAGCCGCTCACCGAGGGCAAGGGCGCCTCCGGCGGTCGCAACAACAAGGGTCGGATCTCGGTCCGATTCCGGGGCGGCGGCCACAAGCGGCGCTACCGGGTGGTCGATTTCAAGCGCGACAAGAGCGGCATTCCGGCCAAGGTCGCGACCATTGAGTACGACCCGAATCGCTCGGCGCGGATCGCCCTGCTGTTCTACGCTGACGGCGAGAAGCGCTACATCCTCTGGCCGCACGGCCTCAACGTCGGCGACGAGGTGATTTCGGGCGAGGACGCGCCGATCAATACCGGCAACGCCCTGCCGCTCCACAAGATCCCGTCCGGCACCGTCGTCCACAACGTCGAGCTCAAGATCGGCAAGGGCGGCCAGATGGCGCGCAGTGCCGGTTCCGGTGCTCAGTTGATGGCGAGAGAGGGCACTCAGGCGCTCCTCAAGCTGCCCTCGGGCGAAGTGCGCAAGGTGCACATGAACTGCTCGGCCACGATCGGCCAGGTCGGCAACCTCGACCACGACAACAAGTCGCTCGGCAAGGCCGGCAAGAAGCGCTGGCTCGGCCGGCGACCGCACAACCGCGGCGTGGTCATGAACCCGGTCGATCACCCGATGGGTGGCGGCGAGGGTAAGAGCTCTGGAGGTCGGCATCCCTGCTCGCCCTGGGGTCAACCCTCGAAGGGCTTCAAGACACGTCGAAACAAGCGCTCGGACTCGATGATCGTCCGGCGACGGAAGCAGAAGTAGGACGACAGATGACGAGATCTCTAAAGAAGGGCTTTTTCATCGACGACCATCTCCAGAAGAAGGTCGAGGCGATCGACGAGTCGGGCAAGAAGCGGGTCTTCAAGACCTGGTCGCGGCGCTCGACGATCACTCCGGAGATGGTGGGTCTGACGATCGCCGTGCACAACGGGATGAAGTTCATCCCGGTCTACATCACCGAGAACATGGTGGGTCACAAACTCGGTGAGTTCGCGATGACCCGGACCTTTCGGGGTCACGGTGGCAAGCGGGCGGAGAAATCAAGGGGGCCTCGCTAAATGGAGGTCACCGCGAAGCTGCGCTACCTGCAGAGCTCGCCGCAGAAGGTCCGCCTGGTGGCGGACCAGATCCGCGGCAAGGACGTGCAGGACGCGGTCAACATTCTCGAGCTGTCCAAGAAGCGGGCCGCTCAGCCGATGAAGAAGTTGCTCAAGTCCGCGATCGCCAATGCGGAGAATCGGGACGAGAAGCTGGATGTCGATCTGCTCTACGTCAGCGAGGTGTTCGTTGACGGTGGGCCGGCGCTCAAGCGCATTCGGGCCCAACCGATGGGCCGGGCGTTCCGGATCCTGAAGCGGCAAAGCCACATCACCGTCAAGCTCGACATGCGTAAGACGGCAGAAGGTTCGTAGGGGGTATTCGTTGGGTCAGAAAACACATCCGTACGGCTTCCGGTTGGTCTACAACAAGTCGTGGCACTCGCGGTGGTTCGCGGAGCGCGACTACGCCAACCTGCTGCACGAGGACCTCAAGCTGCGCGAGACGCTCAAGAAGCGCCTTTCGCACGCCGGCGTCAGCGAGATCGACATCGAGCGGGCGGCCGACAAGCTGCGCGTTTCGATCTACACCTCGCGGCCGGGCATCATCATTGGCCGCAAGGGCGCCGAGGTCGACAAGCTGCGCGACGACCTGATGAAGCAGATGGGTAAGCCGGTGCACATCAACATCCAGGAGATCCAGCGCCCCGAACTCGAGGCGCAGCTGGTGGCGGCGTCGATCGCCAATCAGTTGGAGCGCCGGATCGCGTTCCGGCGGGCGATGAAGAAGGCGATGGAATCGTCGTTCCGCTTCGGCGCCAAGGGCTTCAAGGTGATGATCGCAGGCCGCCTCGGTGGTCACGAGATCGCGCGCACCGAGTGGTATCAGGACGGCCGTCTGCCGCTCCATACCCTCAAGGCCGAGATCGACTACGGCTTCATCGAGGCGCGGACGACCTACGGCATGATCGGCGTCAAGGTCTGGATCTACAAGGGCGACATGCTGCGCGCGACCGGCCGGCAGGCCCTCGGAGCGGGGAACTAAGCCATGCTGATGCCCAAGAAGGTCAAGTACCGGAAGCAGCAGCGGGGACGCCGCCGCGGCCGGGCCAAAGGCGGCGACTACATCGCTTTCGGTGACTACGGTCTGCAGGCGCTCGAAGCGGGTTGGGTAACCGCCCGCCAGATCGAGTCGGCGCGTATCGCGATCACCCGCGGCGTCAAGCGTGGTGGCAAGATCTGGATCCGGATTTTCCCGGACAAGCCGATCACCAAGAAACCGCTCGAGACCCGGATGGGTAAGGGCAAGGGTCCGCCAGAGGCATGGGTCGCGGTGGTCAAGCCCGGACGGGTCATGTTCGAGCTCGAGGGCGTCTCGGACGAGGTCGCACAGCATGCGATCAAGTTGGCGACCTACAAGTTCGGCATCAAGACGCGCTTCATTTCGCGTCACGAGGAGTGGACCTGATGAAGGCGGCGGAACTCAGAGACCAGACGGCCGAAGATCTGCGCGACAAGGAGCAGCAGCTCGCCGAGCAGCTGTTCGCCCTGCGCTTGCAGAAGGTCACCGGCCAGCTCGAGAACCCGGCCAAGATCACCGCAGTGCGGCGCGATCTGGCTCGGGTGATGACGGTACTCGGCGAGAAGGCGAGAGGTTAGGAAAAGTGATGAGCGAAGCGGCAGTCGCCGAAACCAAGAGTCAGCGCCAGGTGCGAGTAGGCACTGTGGTGAGCGACAAGATGGAAAAAACCGTGGTGGTCGCGGTGGAGAACCGCGTCATGCACGTTCTCTACAAGCGCTACATGAAGAAGACCAAGCGATTCTACGTACACGACGAGACCGGGCAGTGCGGTGTCGGCGATCGAGTCGAGATCGTCTCCTGCCGGCCGTTGTCGCGTCTCAAGCGCTGGCGTCTCCGGCGTGTGCTCAAGAAGGCCGAGGGGAGCTAGCGCACCATGATCCAGATGGGATCCGTATTGGACGTTGCCGACAACTCCGGCGCCCGCAAGATCGCCTGCATCCAGGTGCGTGGTCGGTCGGCGGGCAAGATCGGTGGCATCGGCGACGTCATCACCGCTTCCGTCAAGGAGGCGACGCCCGAGGGCACGGTCAAGAAGGGCCAGGTTGTCCGGGCGGTGATCGTTCGCACGCGCAACGCCCACCGGCGTCGCGATGGCAGCTACATCCGGTTCGATACCAACTCGGCGGTGCTGGTAAACGAGAACGGCGAGCCGATCGGAACACGTGTCTTCGGGCCGGTCGCTCGCGAGCTGCGCGAGCGAAAGTTCATGAAGATCGTTTCACTCGCACCGGAGGTCATCTGACGCCCGGCGTCGAGCACGGAGTAACTGATGATTAAGCTGAAAATCAAGAAGGGCGACGAGGTGATCGTGACCCGGGGCAAGAACCGCGGTGCACGCGGCAAGGTCCTCAAGGTCCACCCGTCCAAGAATGCGGCCATCGTCGAGCGCATCAACATGGTGAAGCGTCACACGCGGCCGAACCCGAGCCAGCAGGTTCAGGGCGGGATCGTCGAGCGTGAGGCCCCGATTCAACTTTCCAACCTGAAGCTGATCTGCCCCGAGAGCGGCAAGCCGACTCGGGTGGGTCGTCGCCGTCTCGAGGACGGCACGAGCGTGCGAGTCAGCAAGGTCTCGGGCGCGACATTCAACTAGGCAGACACGCGATGGCGAAGAAAAAAGCAGAGCTCAAGGCGCCGGCGCCCAGCACCGGACTTCCACGTCTGCGCGTGCGCTACGAGCAGGAAGTGATCGCCGAACTCCAGAAGGAGTTCGAGATCGACAACGTCATGGCCGTGCCGAGGCTCGAGAAGGTCGTGCTCAACATCGGCCTCGGCGAGGCGACGCAGAACATCAAGCTGCTCGAGCAGGCGGTCGAGGAGCTGGCGCAGATCGCGGGCCAGCGCCCGACGATCACCCGCGCCCGACGATCCATCGCCGCCTTCAAGCTGCGCGAAGGGATGCCGATCGGTTGCCGGGTCACCCTGCGCGGCAGCCGGATGTGGGAGTTCCTCGACCGGTTGATCGCGATCGCCCTGCCGCGTGTGCGTGACTTCCAGGGTGTCAAGACCGGCGCCTTCGACGGTCGCGGCAACTACACGCTCGGAATC
>JAJCXP010000233.1 GCA_029263375.1 Acidobacteriota bacterium
CGCGGGCTCGAGGTCCACGGTCAGTACCAGCGGACCGGCTCCTCGCTCGCGGGAGCGCTCGACACGATCTTCGACTTCCAGGACCCGACCCGTCCGAATCTTCAGGCGGTCATTCTGAGCGACGGCGAGCAGCCCGTGGAGGAGAGTTTCGACGATGCGCTCGATGCGCTCGCCGGCCAGGGCCTGCCGGTGCACACACTCGCGATCGGCACCACCGAAGGGCAGAGCCGGCTGATCTACGACTTCCGCGACATCGTCGCCAAGAAGGACGAGCCGCGAGTGCTGCGCGAGTACCACACGCGCCGCGTCGACGAGCTGCTCGAGCGGATTTCGGACGCCACCGGCGGCCGCTTCGAGGTGTTGGGCCCCGGTAGCGTCGTCCGTCTGAGCGCCGCGATCGAGGAGTACCAATCACCGCCGGCGCGCGTGGAGGGCGCCGGGACCGGCGCCGATCTGGGTGTCTTCTGCCTACTGATCTTCCTGGTCGGTCTGCTCGCGGACGGCCTGCTGATCGGCCGCCGTCCGCGCCACACTCCGATCCGCTTCGAGATCGAGCGCCTCGGCGGTCGCGATCGCCCCGCGACGCGCGCAGCCGGAGTCGCACTGCTGTGCGGGGCGCTGCTCTTCACCTCCGCGTGCTCGAACACCCCCAGGGCACGCGCCTACCGCGAGAACGAGCAGGGGATCGCCCTCGACGCCCTCGGTCGGCACGAGGACGCGCGTGTGCACTACAAGCGGGCGATCGGCTACGGCGTCCGAGCGGAGATCCCGACTTTCAACCTCGCCCGCTCGGTGCATCGGGAGGGCGGTTTTTCCGAGGCCCACGATCTCTATCAGGAAGCTCTCAAGCTCGACCCTCGACTGCCCGAGGCGTACTACAACGACGGCATCGCCCTCCACGACTGGGGAGAGGCCGAGCGCGATCCCAAGGGGTGTGAGCTCGAGCGCACTCGCGAGCTCTGGACTCTCGCTCTCGAGCGCTTCACGCGCGCCGTCGACCTGACCAGGGCGACCGACTCGACCGGCCGAATGGCGCGCAACAACCAAGATCACCTCGCGGGTCAGTTGGCCGAGGTCGAGCGCCTGATCGCCGAGCCGCCGCCCGAGTGCTTCGGCGACGGTGGCGGGGGCGGCGGCGAATCGGAGAACGAGTCGGATCAGAATCAGGCCGGCTCCGGTGGTGGCGGCGGCGATCAGGACGACCAGGATCCGAGCCAGGGCGGTGGTGGGTCCGGTGGGGGTGACGAGCCGGAAGACCAGGACGGTGGAGGAGATGGCGGCGAGCCCGAGGACGAGGGCGACGATCAGGGTGGCGGTGGTCAGGGCGATGACCAAGGCGATCAGGGCAACACGGGAGACGAGCCGCCCAGGAACCCGCCTCCCCCGCCTCCCGGCCAGGATCCCGGACCCGCTGGCGGCGGCAGTCCGCCTCCGCTCAGTTCCGACGAGCTCGGTCAGATTCGCAAGGAACTCGAGCGCATCGCCCAGCAGGGCCGGGAGCCGGGCAAGTTCCATCGGCGCACCCTGCCCGAGCAGTTCGGCAAAGAGCACTGGGCGAACCCCGATCGAGTGATCTGGTGGTGAGGTCGCCTGCTAGTCCGACCTTCTCACCCCATCGCGCGGCGAGGGGACGTAGGTTGCTGGAGATGCAAGGCTTCCGGGCGTGAAGCGACGCAGGCGTACTCGACGTACGTCGAGGAGCGCAGCGCCCGGGCAACGCCGCAGATTCAGGAACCTACGGCTCATCGCAAGTGACGGGGTGAGAAGGTCGGGCTAGAAGCTCAGCGCCGCCGCGAAGCGCTCGAGATCGCCGCCCGGCGTAGGGCTCTCGACCGACAGCATCCAGAGCTCTGTACCGCGGATCCACGCCAGCGCGGCCCTACGCTCACCCACCGCCTGCAGCGCGCCGGTGATCAGAGACGAGGCCACTGCTTCGGCCCCCGGCAGATCCCGCCTCAGTGCTCGCCGTGCCGCATCGTCGGCGTCCTGCCAGTAGTAGCTGTCCCGCACCGCGAGCTCGACGCGGCGGCCCTCCGGCCCGTTCAGTCGCACCAGCCCGGTCTCCGGCCAGGTGATCTCGAGATCGGCGAACTCGAACTCTGGCGGCTTGCGCCACTCGAGGCCGAGTGACTCGTTGACGTAGGCGTCGCCGTCGAGCGTGAACAGGGGCGCCACGGAATCGAAGCGCTCGACCGTACCGTCGGCGCGTTCCACTTCGAGCACCGAGAGATCGATCTGCCCGAACAGCTGCACTCCGGGACCGAGGTTGAGCGCTCCGATCCCCTCGGCGAGTGAGGTCCACTGGAACGCGAAGCGGGCGGCGTCGGCCGGGCCCTCCGAGACGAGCGCGCCGTCGAGGGCGACCCACTCGTCGCCGATCAGGATCTCGGTCCAGGCGTGACCGCCGTAGATCCCGCCGGCGTAGACGAAGCCCATCACCAAGCGCGCCGGGATCTCGAGCGAGCGCGCCAGCGTCGTCAGGAGAACCGCATACTCGGTGCAGGTACCGCGACGGTTGTCGAGCACTTCGTTCGAGGGCGCCATCACCACGCCCATGTCGAAGCTCATGTTCTCGGCCACCCAGCGCTCGAGCTTCAGTCCCGCCTCGAGCGTGTCGCCGCTCGCTCCGGCAATGCTCCGGGCGAGCTCGCGCATCTCGGGATCGTCGGACTGCAGGTAGGCGTTCGGCTCGAGATACTGGCGAATCGGCTCGGTCGGCTCAACCGGATAGACCGTGCTGCCGCTCGGCTCGGGGCGCCGGACCTCGAGCACCAGGCGCTCGGGCGAGCTCTCCAGAATCCGCTGATGCCCGGAAGTCATCTCGGGCCAGCCCAGATCCGGGTTGCGGTGCCGGAGCTCGAGCACCACCCGTGCCGCGGCCCGTGGCTCGCGCACACGGACCTGGGTCGGAGCCAGCGTCGCCGCGTAGCTGTCGCCCGGCAGCTCGCCGCCGGCCAGCGCCAGGCGCGCGGTCGCCTCGTCCGTGCCGACCACCTCCATCACTCCGAAGGGACCGGTCACCGCCGAACGCAGCTGACGGCCCTCGTCATCCACCCAGACCGTCGTCTTGAGCGCCGTCCCGGACAGGGTCTCCTCCAACTTCCGGGTCGGCACCTCCTCGCCATCGCGGGTCAGCGGCTCGTGCCCCACCACCTCGAGGGTCACCGAGGCGACGCTCGCGAGTTCCGCGCGAAAGGTCTGATAGCTGACCCGGTCACCCACGTCCCGGAGTCGCTCGCGCACCAGCTCGAGCACTCCGGACGGTCCGAGCAACTCGCCCTGATACTCGATCTCGCGGCTGAACTCGCCGTCGCCCGCTCGATCCAGGATCCGGACACGCCCCGGCTCGATCACCGCGGCGAGGTGCGTCGCCTGGCTCGACACCTTGAGCTCCTGGTCGACCCCGAGCAGCCGCCCCCGGCCGTCCTCGCGGGTCTCGATCACCGTGCCCATCGTCACACTCGTGCCCAGCCGGTTGAGGGTGATGTCCATCCGCTGCACGGTGACCGTTCGCCCGTCCGCGGTGGCGATCGTCTCGTGCGCGGCGCCGACAGGGGTTTCGGCAATCAGGACCACGTACCACCGCTCCTGGTCGACTGGCAGTGGCGCGCACGTGGCCGGACGAGCCGCGGCCACCACCAAGATCAGGAGCAGCCCTAGGGGGACACAATACGTAATTCGCATTGACATCTTCCTGCGTCGCGTGTGCCGCGCAAGAAAGGCCCGTCAGGCCAGCTCGAGCACGTCGACCGGACCCGTCTCGCCAGGGGTGGGGACACAGTACGTTAGGAGATGTCGGCGTGAATTACGTATTGTGTCCCCCCAGTTCAGATTCCGGACCGGATGTGCATCACGTCGCCGTCCTGGGTGATGTACTCCTTGCCCTCGAGTCGCAAGAGAGCCTGCTCGCGACAGGCGGCGAGGCTCCCGAGCCGCACCAGCTCGTCCCAGCGCACGACCTCGGCGCGGATGAAGCCCTTCTCGAGATCGGAGTGGATGGCTCCCGCCGAGGCCTTGGCGCTCGTGCCCTGACGAATCGTCCAGGCGCGCACCTCGTCCTCGCCGACGGTGAAGAACGAGGCCAGGCCGAGCAGCTCGTAGCTGGCGCGGATGATCCGGTTGACGCTCGGCTCCGAGAGGCCGAGGTCCTCCAGGAACTCGGCCTGCTCCTCGTCGCCGAGGCCCCCGACCTCCGCTTCGATCGGGGCGCTGATGACGATCGTCGCAACGCCGGAGCCCTCAGCCGTCGACACCGGCGACGGCTTGCCGAGGCTCGCCTCGTCGACGTTGACCGCGATCAGCATCGGCTTGGCCGACAGCAGCTGGAAGCCGCGAAGTCGCTTCACGTCCTCCGGCTCGAGCTCGACCCGGCGCAGCGGAATCTCGTCGTCGAGCGCCGGCAGAACGGTCTTGCCGAGCAGCTCGGCCTCACGCTCCTCCTCGGGCGTCAGGCCACGCTTGCGCGCCTTTTCGAGCCGCTCGAGCCGCCCGCTGACCAGCTCGTGATCGGCCAGGATCAGCTCGAGGTCGAGACTCTCGACGTCCCGCTGCGGATCGACGCTGCCCTCGGGGTGAAGCAGCTCGGGATCCTCGAACGCTCGCACCACGTGGATGAGCGCATCGACCTCACGCAGGCTCGGCAGGTCGAAGCCCTCGGAGCCGCCGCCCTTCTTGACCCCCGGGATGTCGACATAGGTCACCGTCGCCGGAATGAACTTGCGCGGATTGAACAGATCGCGCAGCTTCACCAGCCGATCGTCGGGCACTTCGGCGACCCCGATGTGGGTCTTCTTGGAGGTCGTGTACTTGTCGGTCTGCTGACTCGAACGGGTCAGCAGATTGAAGAGGGTCGTCTTACCCGCCTTGGCGAATCCCAGAATCCCGGCCTGCATGGAGACAGGGTACTCACTTCCGATCCGGTTTCAACCATTGATCTCGTTCGGTGGCCGATCGTGCGCGGCGCGAGCACCACTTCGGCTCTAGGACGATCCTCACCGGAGCTTCAAATACGCGCCAAAACCGACCAACGGTGAGCGGGGAACGAGATTGCCCTCCGCGGCGCTCTGGTAGGTGAAATGCAGACCGAATCGGGTTGTGACGTCGAGCAGGGCCTTACCTCCGAACGCTACGAACTCCTGGTCATTGACGTAGAGGCCGGTCTGCAGTTGTGCCGCAGTCAGAGCGACATCGCCGTCGGAGAACGACCGGCGGACATCGAGCAGCCCGATGAGCCAGAGTCGTCCGAACAGGGAATAGCCCACCTCGCCGCCGAGCCTCCAGTCGTTGCTGAAGTCGTCGCTGCGCAGCCCGAGGCCGGCGTAGCCGGAAACGTAGGCGCGGTCCCAGCCCCGGCCGACCGCGATCAGCGGCGTCAGCGTGTAGGCGTCGTAGCCAGTGCTGAGCCCGGTGCGAGGGTCGAACTCACCGGTAGGCAGTTCGAGATCGAGCTGTCCGGACAGGGCCAACCGGTCACCGTCGGTGAACCGGTAGCGAGCACCGACCTGGACGTTGCCCAGCTCCGATAGCGATCCCGACTCGATCGTCGGCAGGAACGAGGACGAGGCGACGAGACCGCCGCCCTCCGGTCTCTTGAACGGGATCGATCCGAGGAGGGTCAGACGGTCGGCGACTCCATACTCCCCGTAGGCCTGGACCGTGCTCTCGGTGATCTCGCGGCTGGTGAAGAGGTCGCCCCCCGAGTCCTGGTACAGGCGATCGTACGAGCCGATCTCGAACCACGAGATCTGAAAGAAGCCCTCGCCCTGCTCCTGGGTCCAGGGACTCTGCGCTTGGGAATCGCCGGCGATCGCGACTGCGATCGCGAACAGGATGGCGATTCTGAGAATCCGGCCTGCTGATCTTGCGTGCTTCACATGACCACTTACGTAGCGACCTGTCGGAACGGTTTGAGCGATCGATCGACGCCCCGGGAACCGATCTCGCCCGACGTGGGTCCACTGGGACAGGTACCATCGACCTCCGGAGGCTGATCGAATGCGTCGAACCCTGATCGTCATCTCGCTTGCGCTGCTCTCGATCGCCGCCGTCGCGGTCGCCCATCTCGACCACGATTCGTGGCCGCAGTGGGGGGGCCAGAATCGCGACTTCCAGGCACACGCGGTCGACCTCTCCGCCGATTGGGGCGAGGACGGGCCCCCGGTCCTCTGGCGCCGCGCGCTGGGAGACGGCAACTCGGCGATCTCGGTGAAGGGCCGACGTCTCTACACGATGTACCGGCGCGGCGACGCGGAGGTCGTCGTGGCCATGGACCGCAAGACCGGGGAGACGCTGTGGGAGCGATCTTGGCAGGCCGAGACCTGGAAGAACTTCTTCGACCAGTACGGCCTCGGACCGCACGTCACGCCACTCGCCACCGGCGACCGCGTCTGCACGGCCGGCATCGCGGCAAAGTTCGTCTGTCTCGAAGCGGGCACCGGCGAGGTGATCTGGCAGCGTGATCTCTGGCAGGGCTATGAGCTCGACCCGGACAACGGAGGCCCTGCCCAGCTCGGCTACACGGCGAGCCCGCTGCTCTACCGACACATGATCCTGACTCTTGGCGGGGGCTCCGGAGGCTCGGTCATCGCGCTCCACATCGACACCGGCGAGACGGTCTGGTCGGCAGGCGACTTCGAGCCCAGCTTCGCCTCGCCCATCCTGATCACGGTCGGCGATCAGCGCCAGTTGGTCGTGTTCGCGGTCGACCGGGTGTTCGGCCTGGACCCCGAGAACGGTGCCCGGCTCTGGGAGTTCGAGCACAAGACCGCGTACAAGGTGAACGCCGCGACGCCGGTCTGGGACGGCGAGAGCATTCTCTTCATCTCCTCCGCCTACGACAGCGGTAGCCGGGCGCTGCGGATCACCCGCGCCGGCGAGGCGACACGTGTCGAGCAGCTCTGGGCCAGTCGCGAGATCCAGGTGCATCATCAGACCAGCGTCCTGATCGACGGCCTGATCTACGCCTCGAGCGGCGACTTCGGGCCGACCTTCCTGACCACGCTCGATCCCGCCGACGGCTCGCTGCTCGCGCGCGAGCGCGGCTTCGCCAAGGCGAACCTCCTGGCCGTCGGCCGGGACATCCTGATTCTGGACGAGGACGGCACGCTCGCGCTCGGCACCGCCAGACCCGACGGCATCACCATCCGTGCCCAAGCACAGGTGTTCGAGACCCGCTCGTGGACGGTACCGACCCTGGTCGGGACGACGCTGTTCGCGCGCGACCGCAAGGAGGTCGTCGCCTTCGACCTCGAACCGTCGGGCTAGCAGCTACTAGGGCGACAACACGCCGCGAGCCCGGAGAAACCCGATCATCAGGTCCCAGAGGTGTCGCTTGCGATCCACCAACCGGTGGTCGCCATCGCTGAACAGATGCAGCTCGACCGGCGCCCGGCAGTTCACTGATAGGTCGAGCACGTCGCGCCAGGCCACCCGGTCGTCGAGCTTGCCCTGGAGCAACAGCGACGGCGTCGCCAGGGACGACGCGAGAGACGCGTTCGGGTAGCGGCGCAGATCCTCGACGAAGCCCCAGCCGATCTCCCACGATCCGAGCTCGTTGGTGACCTCGAAGGCGCCGTCTCGCTGCCACCGGGCGAGCCCCTCCTCGCCGGCCCACGCCTCGAACGCCTGCTCCAGCCCGAGCGCCGGCGCAATGTAGAGACCGGCCTCGACCCCGGCAGGCGATCGCGCCGAGTGCCAGAGACCCGCGAGACCGCCCATCGAGGAGCCCAGCAGGGCGATGCGGGTCTCCCCCGCCGACACCATGGCACCGCGAACGCGCTCGATGTCGGCCAGGCATCTCGACAGGGTCAGCTCGCCCATACCGCCGCCCGAGGCGCCGTGTCCTTGGAAGTCGAACGACCAGAAGCCGAGGCCGGCGGCGAGCGCTCGAGCGCGGAAGAAGTCGGCCTTCTCGCCGTTCTGACTCGAGCCGAAACCATGCAGGTAGAGAACGCTCGCCGTCGGCGTGGCCCCGACACCGGCGTCGGCTCGACTCGAATCGGGCCGATTCGAATCGGGCCGAGCCAGGGTGACGTCGAGGTGTGAGACCTCGCGCCCGCCGTCGAGGATCGGGATTCGCATCGGGCTCTTATACCACCGGCCGTGGGCTGCGCCGCGCGAGCTACTGAAGCTCGATCGAATAGCTCTCGAGCTCGTAGCCTTCCCCGTCGAGCAGACTCAGGACGTAGCGCCCGGCCGCGAGACCGGCGATCGGCACCGATAGGGAGTAGCCACCCTCCGGTCGCCGCTCGAGGCCGTCACGGGTCCAGATCACGGCGCCGGCGGCGGACGCGAACCGGCAGGTGACCGGCAAATCGCCGACCAGATTCGACTCGAGGAGCAAGGTCGCCGCCGAGGCTTCCATCGGCACCCGGATCGCGTCTCGGCCGGCTCCTTGAAGCCCGGCGATCCCGGTCGGCGAGACTTCGACGACCGCCACGTTCAGCAGCGGCGCCGAGTCCGCGTCCGACCCCGTGGCGATCGACTCGGCGCCCCGGAACGTCGATGCGGACGACGGCACTCCGGCCTGCCAGCTCCAGAGCCATCCCGAGGTGGCAACGATCGTCGCCAGCGAGGCCGCCAGGGCCAGCGAGCGCCAGGGCGTCTGACTCGCCCCCGCCACAGCCGCCGGAACCCGAGCGACGCTCAGGTGATCTCGCGGCAGCGGCTGCCCGGAGGGCTCGGTGGGCGCCGCTTCGGACTCGGCCCGGCCGAGCTCCGCGTGGCTCTCGCGCACCAGCGTCAGCCGACCCGCGCAGATCTCGCAGCTATCCAGATGAAGCGTGGCGACGGAGGACGCGGTGGAGCCCTCGAAGGCGAGCTCGATCAAGGTCTCGGCGCTCAGGTGTTGATCGAAGATCTCGAACGCCGCACCGGTCTCACTCAGCTCGTCGCGACACTCGGCGCAATCGGCCAGGTGGCGCTTGATCTCTTCGATCTCAGCTGAACTCAGGGAACCGTTCGCAAACCACGGCAGGAACTCACGGACTTCACTACATTTCATTTATCTGCACTCCATCATCTGCTCCCGGTCTATTGGGCGTCCAGTGTGGTGCAGTTGTTACATCCTCAGTTACTGGTCTCGGCCAGCAGTCTCGACCGAATCTCCACCGCCTGCTTCCGGCACCGGAGAGCACGCACGCGCAGTGCTCCTTCCGAGACCCCGAGCTCGGCGCTCATCTCCCGATAGCTCGACCCGGCGATCAGCTGGCGCCAGATCTCGCGGCACTGGTCGCCGACCTCGGAGACGACCCGCAGCAGCAGATCGACGGTCTCGCGCTCGCTGGCCACCTGTCGCGCTCGCAACCTCGAGGTTTCGAGCAGCTGGCCGTACTCGGACAGCTCGGTCCAGCGCCAGCGCTCCTTGCGGCGGATGAAGTCGAGGCAGGAGTGGTTGGTGACCCTCCAGAGGTAGGTCCGCACATGCGATTCGGCGCGGAATTGGCCCTTCTGGAACAGCTTGAAGACCTCGACCCGGATCGACTGGAGTACATCCTCCCACTCCGACGACAGCCGGCGGCGAAACGAGCCGGCCGCCCGCTCGATCCACTGATCAACCAGGGCTACCGCCTCAGGGTCGCCGTCCAGATACCGCGCCACCAGCTCCCGGCCACCCGGGTCTACGTCGCTCAAAAGAAAGGTCATGCTGACCGACGGCATGGGCGAAGTCAATCGGCGGCGCGCCTCCCACTCTGGCCCCCCGTGACACAATCCCGCCGCGCGGGTACTCGATGCAGGGGCTCGCAAAGAGGAGAAAACTCCATGCGCGCTGTCATCCAGACCGACAAGGGCTCGATCGAGATCGACCTTCACGCCGACAAGACGCCGCTGACGGTTGCCAACTTCGTCAACCTCGCCCAGCACGGCTATTACGACGGGGTGTCATTCCACCGCGTCATCGCAAACTTCATGGTCCAGGGCGGAGATCCGACCGGCACCGGTTCCGGCGGGCCCGGCTATCGCTTCGAGGACGAGTTCGATGCCTCGCTCAAGCACGACGGCCCCGGCGTCCTGTCGATGGCGAACGCCGGCCCCGGCACCAACGGCAGCCAGTTCTTCATCACCCACGGCCCGACGCCCCATCTCGACGGCGTGCACTCGATCTTCGGCCGGGTGAGCTCCGGTCAGGACGTCGTCGACAGCATCGCTCAAGGCGACAAGATGCTGTCGGTGACGATCGAGGGCGACACCGAGGCTCTGCTCGAGAGCCAGAAGGACCAGGTCGCCAAGTGGAACAAGAGCCTCGGCTAGCTCGACCGTTCCGATCTCTCAGCCGATGAACTGAGAGACCGCGACCACCAGGCAGGCCCGGTGCGAGCCGGGCTTGCCGGCCAGGAAGGTGTCGTTGCCGCCACCGACCTCGGGCTGCGTCAGGCCCGGCGACCAGAGCATGACGTGCGGCTTCCAGGCCTGTGGGCCCTCGCCCAGCCACTGATGCTTGGACATCATGTAGGTGAGCGCGACACCGGTCGGGCTCTCGAGCTCGCCGGACGCCAGCGCGGCATCGATGCGCCGGTTGATCTCGTCGCTGTCGTGTCCCTGGAGCGCCAGCTTGGCGACCATGAACCTTTCCCGCATGACGGTCCGGGCGCCCTCCGCGTTGATGCAGTTCGGTGCGCGGACTCGGGCGTCGAAGGTGATGCTGTTGTCAGGCCGGGGTGCGGCCCACGAGCGCTCGACAAAGCAGTGGAAGCTGCCCGATCCCTTCTCGGCCAGCTCGAAGCCCGAGTCCCTGAGGACGTGGACCGATGCGTTCTGGGTCACCGACTCGGGACCGGCGGTGCGCGCCAGCCGGATCTCCTCGGTCTCATCCATGAAGTAGGCGTCCCGGTTCTCGAGCGCGTGGGTGGGAGTGACGGCCAGGATCAACGTCCAGGCGAGGGCTGCGGCGATCGGAAGTCTCATTGTCGTGGTCCTTTTCTTGAAGAATCGTTCGAAGATTGCTGGGCGCGCCGTGGCCGAAGATCAGGCTCCATCGGGCACCCATCAATCCGGAGACGATCGAGACCGGCAGGAAGATACGCTTGCAGCCGGGTTGGGCAGAACAACCGGCTCACGGCCGACGTATCTTCTGGGACGGCTCGCGCGACTCATCAGAGGAAGGCTCGAACCTTCGCAGCCGACCCACGCCCATGACGGTCTCCCTCGACACTTCCAACCCCGATCTCGCGGCGAGTCGCCGGCTCTTCCTCGAAGGCCTGGAGGCCCTGCGCCCGCGCCTCCACCGCTACGCCACCCGTCTGCTCTCGTCGCCGCTGGATGCCGAAGACGTGATCCAGGAGGCGCTCGCCGAGGCGTTCTTCAAGGGGCCGATTCTCGGCCGCCAGGAGGGCCTCGAGAATTGGCTCTTCCGGGTGGTCCACAACCGCTCGATGGACGTGCTCAGACGCCGGATCGTGCGCCGTCGACCGCTCGAGCCCGCACCCACCTCCACGCAACCGGTCGATCCCGTGGTCGCGATGCAGTCGGCCGAAGAGGCCTTCGGCCGACTGGTCCGGGCCCTACCGCCCAAAGAGCGGGCGAGCCTGGTGTGTAAGGACGTCCTCGATTATTCGCTCCGAGAGACCGCATCGTTCCTCGACACGACCGAGGGCGCGGTCAAGGCGGCACTCCATCGAGCACGCGCCAAGCTCAAGTCGCTCAGCGACGAATCACTCGGATCGGCGTCGCCCGAGGAGGCCGAAGAGGTGGACGAAGCTCATCTGCGGTTGATCTCCCTCTATGCCGACAGATTCAACGCGCGCGACTGGGACGGTCTGCTGACGATGCTCAAGGCCGACGCGAACCTCAGGGTCCTCGAGGTCTTCGACGGCTCGGGTCGCCAAGTGTTCGAGCGTCACTACTTCCGCAACTACTCGCTGCTGAGCGTCGACTGGAGCGCGCGGCCGGCGGTGGTCGCGGGCGAGCCGGCGCTGATTCTCGAGCGCCAGGTCGAAGGTCGGGCGCGCCTCTACTCGATCGTGCGAGTCGACTTCGAGGGCGAACTGATCGCCGGCGTCACCGACTACCTGCATGTGCCGGTCTATCTCCTCGAAGCGATCGCCACCTCGCTCGACTGCGAGCCACCGGCGGGCTTCGAGTGGGCGCATCTGGAAGGGACCGACCGGACCTAGCAAGGCTAGTCCAGGCTCGGCACCGAGTCGACCACCGATCTGCGGGAACGGAAAAGCTCCTCGCCGAAGTCCGACGACAACTCCCATAGCGGTCGTTCGACTCGACCCGCGAGCTCGCCGTTGAACCGGAACTCGATCATCTCGAGACCTCCGGTTCTGGGGTCGCTCCGGCCTCTTGCCCGCCAACTCGAACCGCGACGAGCTCCGAGCTCGAGCGTGCGTAGACGACTCCGTCGGCAAGGGCCGGGTGGTTCCAGGTCCGCCCGCGCAGGATGGGTGCCCGCCCGAGCTCATTCCAACCCTCGGCGGTTGCTTCGGCAAGGAAGAGTTGGCCGCTTCCATCGAGAACCAGGAGCCGTCCGTCCGCATAGATGATCGAGCCGTGCGAGCGGCGCTCGTGCCATTTCTCTTTGCCGGTTGCGAACTCAATGCACTTGAGGATGTCCTCGTCGAAGCCGTAGATGAAACCGCCATGAGTGATGGAGCTCGAGAACTTGTTGCGGAAGTTCCGGTTCTGCCAGAGCTTCTCCATTCTGAGTTGCCCGTTGTCCGAGAGAAACCGGACTGCCATCGCTCCGACGCCGTAGCCTGACGAGAACAACAACATGTCGGGCGGTCCGAAAACCGGCATCGCCGCGTTGACTTCGAAGGAGGTCTTCCATGGGACGCGCCAGAACTCGCGGCCGGTCTCTGGGCTCACCGCCGTGATCGCATCGGCGCCGAAGGTGAGGAGCTGGCGCACCCCACCGACCTCGACGATCAGAGGAGAGGAATAGCCGGAGCCGTTGGAGCCGCCTTGCCAGATGAGCTCGCCCGAGTGACGATCGAGCGCCGTGAGCGCCTGGTTCTTGCCGCCTCCGGTCTCTACGTAGACAACGTCGCCCTCCACCAGCGGCGAGCTCGAGTAGCCCCATTCCGGCACGCTCGCTCCCAGCTCGCGCACCAGATCGACCTGCCATAGCAAAGACCCGTCGGTCGCCTTGAGAGCGTGGAGCTTGCCGTAGGCCGAAGTCACGTAGGCGACGTCACCGAAAATCGACGGAGTCGAGCGCGGGCCGCCACCCTCGCCGTCCGGCCGGTTGCGGTCGGTGCGGTAGCGCCAGATCTCACGACCGCTCGTTGCGTCAATGGCCAGCAGGTGCTCGCCTCCGGTTTCGGCCGAGAGCGTCATCACGCGGCCGTCAGCGACCGAGATTCCGGAGTACCCTCCGCCGAGCTCGACTCGCCAGAGTTCCTGAGGACCGGACTTCGGCCATTCGGCGAAGAGGTTCGTCTCCGAAGAGAGGCCGTCCCGCCCGGGGCCGCGAAACTGCGGCCAGTCGTCGGCCCAAGCTTCGACCAAGAAGAGAAGGAGGACTGCCGCCAGGGTGAAGGTCGTGACTCTTTGTTTCATGGCCGCACAATCCGGCCCTTTCCGAGCTCTGTCAATAGACGCCCTGATGAATCGTTTGTAAGCGCGTAAGATTCTGAAAGACAGAGGTTTGTGTCCTTCTCTGAGCACCGGCTCGCTGGTCCGAGCCGGGTGCGAAACGGTGTCTCGAGTCTCGGGGCTGGCTGGCGGAGGCTCCAGGCCCGCATATGGGTCGATCCGACCCGTCGAGCCGAACCTGCCAGAGACGCGCGTATACTGGTCTCGAGAGACCCGAGACGTCACCGCGACAGGAGACTCGAGAACCATGGTCTCGTTCGGCCAATTCACCTTCGACCCCTCGACCCACGAGCTCCGGCGCTCGGGCCGTCCGATAGCGCTAGCACCGCTTCCGAGCCGGCTCCTCGCTCGACTGCTCGATGCTCCTGGAGAGCTCGTCACCCGCGAGCAGCTCGCCGACTATCTCTGGGGCTCCGAGACCTACGTCGATGCGAGTGCCGGCCTCAACACCGCGGTGCGTCAGATCCGTCTGGCGCTCGGCGACACAGCTGAAGCGTCGGTCTTCGTAGCGACCGTACCGCGTCGTGGATACCGCTTTATCGCGCCGATGGCCGCCGCCGCTTCGAATCGCCGGGGTGGCTACCGAGGTTCCTCTTTGACCCCTGTGCCGATGGCCGCGGCCGGCGTTCTCCTGCTTGCGGCAGGCGGCCTTGTCGCCTTTCTGGCGAGTCATCGAGACGACTCTCGAACGGCGTCCGTGGGTGGCGCGGCAGCCTCGTCTCTGGAGATCCAGGTGGTGACCTCCGGCACCGATGAGCTCGGGCTTCTCACGCTGTCGTTCGCGGACGAGGTTCGCAAGCGACTCGCTGAGCCCGCCCCGTCGCTCGCCGCTCTCAACGTGCCGGACGCCGAATCGATCTTCGGACGAGGCGACTTCGGATTGCGCCTCGCCATGGCCCCGGGTGAATGGCCCGGGCACGCGCGGCTCGAGGCGCAGCTCATGACCGCGGGCCCACCCGGGTCGGACCTGGCTCTCCTTCGAGCCTCAGTCGCGCTCGATTCGTTTGACTCCATCCGCGGGAGGCTTGCAAGGGATCTCGTCAAGCGAGCGGAACTAGCTGTCGCCGCCTTTGATGAGGGCCACACGTCGCCCTCCAACTCAGAGGCCTGGCTGCTCTACCTGGACGCACTCGACGGCATGGCCGTTGCCTGTAACAACGAGGGTCCCGTGGCGCTCCTCGAACGGTCGCTAAGACTCGATCCGGACTTTGCGCCCGCCTGGTACCTGCTCTCCGGAGCGCGGTTTCTAGAAGCCAACCTTTGTTCCGGGGGCCAGGCCGATTACGAGCTCGCCGGCACCGCGGCACGCAGGGCCGCCGAGCTCGCGCCGGCGTGGCCCGAGCCGATCCAGCTCGACGCCGGCATCCTCCTGCACCAGGGGCGCGTCGACGACGCCATGAGCTCCGTCGCCGCCGCTCGGGAGCGGTTTCCCGACGAGCCGCTCCTCCAACTGCGCCAAGCCGAGATCCTGCGCTACGCGGGGCTCCTTGAGAGCTCCTCCGAGATCTTCCATCAGGTTCTCGAAGACGAGCCCTGGATCGTGCTCCAAAGCGACATCGTCGCCTATCCCTACCTCTACGGCGAGGAGTGGGATCGCTTTCTAGAGATTCTCCCCGCCCGCACGAGCCCCTTCTTTCGCTACTACCGCGGCTGGGCCGAGGCGCAGCGCGGCAACGTCGAGGCCGCCAAAGCAGCGCTCGCCCCGGCCTTCGAGGAGGACGCCGGAGATTCCTTCTCGCGCCTCGCCCAAGCGCTGCTCGCCGTCCTCGACGGCAAGAGCGAAGAGGCCAGAGTCACCCTCCACCAACTCGCGCGCCAGCGGCAGGCACGAGGCGTCGGCGACGGTGAAGTCAGCTTCAAGATCGGCCAACTCCTGCTCCAAGCCGGTGACACCGACGGCGGCCTCGATCAACTCGAACTCGCCATCGAGCAGGGATTCTTCTGCGTCGCCTGTCTCAAGGGAAGCGGCACCCCCGGGCGCCTTCGCGGCTCTGACCGGTACCTAACCCTGCTTGCCGAAGCCGAGCGGCGCCGCGCCGGGTTCGCCCGCCGCTTCGAGCTCGCGAGCTAGGGCTGAGCTGTTCCCCTGAGACGGGATCTGCAAGGGCCCGACCCAACCTAGCCCAGGCTCGGCAGCAGCACCGAGTCCACCACCGATCTGCGGGAACGGCTGACCCGGCACCGGGTCCCGTCCGAGAGCACGACGATCTGCGCGCCCTTCGGTAGGTGCTCGATCGCGACGACCTCGTCGATACTGACGATCGCGCCGCGGTGGATACGCAGGAAGTGGCGAGGATCGAGACGCTTCTCGAGCGTGGCCAGAGATGTGCGGATCAGATGAGAGCCGCGCGCGGTGTGCAGGCGGGAGTAGTAGTCGGCGCTCTCGATCCAGAGCAGCTCGCCGACGCGCAGCAGGCGCGAGCGCCCGTGCGAACGCACCGGGATGGTCCGCCGGTAGCCGTTGTCGTCCTGGCCGTCGGTCCCCAGCCCGTCCGACGCCGCGGTCGCTTCCCCAGCGGCGCGCTGCAGCAGCTCGCTCAATCGGTGCTCCTTCAGACGCGCCTTGACGCGCTCGAGCGCGTCGAAGAACCGTTTATCCGAGAACGGCTTGACGACGTAGTCCAGTGCCTCGATGTCGAAAGCGTCGGTCGCGAACTCGCTGTAGGCGGTAATGAACACCACCGCCGGCCGCTGCGACCGATCGAGCGCCTTGACGATCTCGATCCCGGTCATCTCGGGCATCTCGACGTCGAGGAACGCCAGGTCCGGGCGCAGCTTGCGAATCAGCTCGAGCCCCGAGGCGCCGTCGGCGGCCTCGCCAACGACCTCGACCTCCCGATCGCGGGCCAGGAGGGAGCGGACCATCTCGCGGGCCAGCGGTTCATCCTCGACGACAACCGTACGCAGGCGGCTCATGACGCGGCCGCTCCGGCGCCCGGTTTCTGGGGTATCGCGACCCGTGCCACGGTGCCGCCCCCGGGCCGGTTGGTCACTTCGATCGACGCGCTCTGCTCCTGGTAGAGCTTCATCAGCCGTGAGCGCGTGTTGCTCAGCCCGACGCCCCGGCTGGTCTCGAGATCGAATCCGTCCGGCAGACCAGGACCGTCGTCGCTGACGGTCAGGACCAGATCGCCGTTCGATAGCGCGGCGCCGATCTCGACTCGACCGGCCCCCGAGCTCTTGGCGAGACCGTGGCGGATCGCGTTCTCGGTAAGCGGCTGCAGCAGCAGGAACGGCGTCTCCCGGTCGAGGCACTCGTCGGGAATGTCGTACTCGACCGTCAGGCGATCGGCGAAGCGCACGCTCTGCAGCTCCAGGTAGCAGCGCACGAAGTCGAGCTCGTCCGCGAGTGTGACCATCGGCCCGCCCGAATGCTCGAGCGTCGAGCGCAGCAGATCGCCGAGCTTGGCCAGCATGTCGAGCGCGCGCTCGTTCTCATTGCTCCGCACGAGCGCCGAGATCGAGTTGAGGGTGTTGAACAGAAAGTGCGGTTGGATCTCGAGCCGTAGCGCCTGCAGCTGCGCCTTGGCCAGCTCCGCCTCGAGCAGGCTGGCGCGCACCTCACGCCGGCGCGCCGCCAGAAAGCCGCCGACGCCGTACCCGGTCGCGACCAGGACACCGAAGAGCACCGGCGAAACCCCCGCCCAGGCGCTAAACGTGACCTCGATCGACTCGCGGTAGGAGTAGGTGGCGACCGGGACATAGGGATCGATCAGGACCAGCGCGGCAGCGCCGATCAGCAGCTGCAGGGCGGTCAGAAGCGCGCCGAGCCCGACCAACTTGAGCAACCAGAAAGACGGGCGGCCGAGCGGCCTCAGGAGACCGACGCCGGCGCGCAGAACCCACGGCGAGGCGCACGCCCAGAAGCCCCACAACACACCCTGCCAGAGCAGGATCCGCCACCAGGCGTGGCCGTGATCGAGCATCGAGAAGTAGATCTGGCTCGAGAACAGGAGCGCTGCGGCGAGCGCACCGGCGAAGGCAGCGGCAACCAGCCAGCGCAGCGGCGTCGAGTCGAGGTCGGCCTGTGGCGACTGCTCGTTCATGGGGCGCCCAAAAGACTGATCCACAGTAGCCACCTCGGGCCACCGATTCAAGCCGGGCGCAGCGATCCGTTCCGAGCTGCAGCGAACCGACTCGCACGACCGGCGAACCGCGCCTCCGTGCGGCGAGCGAAGTCCTCCCTGGGCACGTCACCGCTTCACCGGCCCAGAGCACCGATTCCCTGCGCGGTGAGGCTCCTGGCGGCAAACCACTTGATCGCGGCCGCCCGAGCGGGGACTCTCATCGACAACGCTGACCGACGTCTCGATCGGAGGCACCATGAATCGACCCATCCGACGCTTTCACGCAGTGCAGCCCGCCCTCGCGCTGCTCACCCTGGTCGTCGCTTCGACCGTGCTGCTCGGCCCGGCGGCATCTCAGCCGGCGCCGGCCGAGGTACCGATGCCGGTCTACGACGACGACGGCCAGTTCCTACTGCCCGCCGACTGGCGGCAGTGGGTGTTCATCGGCGCCTCGCTCGGGCTCGGCTACAGCGAAGGCGGCGGCTCGGAGATGTTTCACGAGA
>JAJCXP010000234.1 GCA_029263375.1 Acidobacteriota bacterium
GGCGCCGAGGGGTCGGTCTGGCGAACGTCGATCTCGAGGAACGCCGGATCCGACTGAGGGTCCGATTCGCGGGCGGTGATCTCGTAGCAGAAGCCGTCGTCGACCGGTGCCATCGGGTCGGCCGGCTCCGGATCGAAGAAACAGAGCACATCGCCGGGCTCGATCGCGGCGATCGCCTCGGCGACATACTCGTCGACCGGCGTGCCGTCGGCGGCGTCATAACGGTCATGCGGGTAGGCGAACCGGTAGACGGCGGGATCTCCGGTTCGGAGCGTCCCGGTGCGAGTGCAGTCGGCCTCGATGCCGGCGCCGCTGTCTCCCGGGCAGGGGATC
The DNA here is from genome assembly GCA_029263375.1 of Acidobacteriota bacterium. Lineage (GTDB taxonomy): Bacteria > Acidobacteriota > Thermoanaerobaculia > Multivoradales > JAHEKO01 > JAHEKO01. The sequence continues at coordinate 334 of JAJCXP010000234.1, forward strand.
AGATCGCCCACTTCGTAGTGGCCGGCCGCGTCGCGATCCGGGGCGACGCCGGGGGACGCGACTCCGAACTGGCGGTAGCCGCCCGCCAACTCGCAGATGCTGCCGAACTCACAGTCGAAGGCTCCTGAGTACGAGATCGTCAGCGTTCGATCGACCACGCGGGCGATCAGGCGGCCGCCGCTCTCGACCGTCAGACCGCCGCTCGAAATCGGGCTCCAGAGCAGATCGTCGATCACCGTCACCTCGAGGGAGGCCGGGATCACGAAGTGATCGTCCGGACCCGGGTCGACACAACTCCAGGTCGCCGTGCCGGCATCGATCGGCCCCCAGGTTCCGCTCTGGAGTGCCACGCAGGTCTCGGCTGCCGCCGACCCGGCTGCGAATAGACCTACCCCCAGCAGTACCGAAGCAATGCCGGCCCGAGTTCTCGAACGCCCTACGACGTACAGTGCTCTCTTCCCCCGAAGATGGAATGGCGGCTCGGCGCCGATTCCCTACGTGCGTCTAGTGTGCTCTCGATTGTAGCGCGGCGAGGCGCGCTCGTAGGCGCGGACGGCGTCCCAGGCGCCACCGGGTGCTTCTGCGGACCGCGCGAGTGGAAATCACCGCGGCGAGGTCCCGAGACCCCCGCCGCGGCGTTCGACTACCAGGAACGTCCGCCGCCGCCGCCGCCGCCGTCGTCACGACGGGGACGGGCCTCGTTGACGTTGAGTGCGCGGTCGCCCATGGAGACGCCGTTGAGCGCCTGAATGGCGGCGTCGGCCTCGGCCTCGGCCATCTCGATGAAGCCGAAGCCCCGCGCCCGACCGGTCTGCTTGTCCATGATCACGTTGCACGACTCGACGGTGCCGTGCTCTTCGAAGAGTTTGCGCAACTCGTCGTCAGTCGCGCTGAAAGGCAGGTTGCCTACGTAGATCTTTTTCATGTTCTCTCTCTTCCGTGATCGGCGCCGCACAGGGCGGCCCAAACGGGACCGATCTCTAGATACACGATTCCGGGATCGGAATCGTCCGACGGCCTAGGTCGCCTGTTGACTGTTTCTGAGGCGACTACTTCTAGAAGATCTCGGGATGCTTCGGGAGGCAGCTGCGCGCGTTGGCAGAGAATGGCTGGCTCGTCGCGATTCACAGTATGAGAGCGACGGGTACCGAAGTCAAACCGGTGGTGCTACTCTAAGGTCGGCGAGAATCGAGCTGCCCGACGATCGGTGCGCCTAACGGCCCGCTAGCTTCCGCCGCTGGAGTGCAGACAACGGAGTCTTGCGCTGACACGCTTCGGAACCAACCGCGGTGACAGGGTCGAGATGCGAGGAGTAGAGCCAAGTGCATAGACCGACGCCAGCCGCGCAACGCAAGTACTGGAACGAGAGGTTGGCACCCTACAGCCACCCCGTGGATCGCAAGGCCTGGTTTCAGCTCTTGACCACCGGCGCCCTCTTCGCTCTGAATTGGTACCTGATGCTCGTCAGCCTGAGCGGTCCCTACTGGCTGACCCTGATCGCGGCGCTGCCGGCCGCCGGCCTGCTGACGCGCCTGTTCATCTTCCAGCACGACTGCGGTCACGGCGCCTTCTTCCGATCGCGGGCGGCCAACAACGCCATCGGTGGCCTGCTGGGGGTCTTGACGTTGATGCCCTACGGATACTGGCGGCGCACCCATGCCCTCCATCACGGCGCCTCGGGTGATCTCGATCGCCGGGGACTGGGCGACATAAAGACCCTGACGGTGGACGAGTATCTCGGCCGATCGCGCTGGGGCCGGATCAAGTACCGGATCTACCGAAACCCGATCGTGATGCTGCTCCTCGGTCCCTCGATCCAGTTCGTGATCAAGCACCGGCTGCCGCTCGACATCCCGCGCACCTGGAAGCGGGAGTGGTCGAGCGTCATGTGGACGAACGCCGGCCTGGCTCTGGCGATCGGCCTGGCGTGGTGGCTGATCGGGCTCGAGCGCTTTCTGCTCGTGCAGGTGCCCATCACCCTGATCGGCGGTGCACTGGGCGTCTGGCTGTTCTACGTCCAGCACCAGTTCGAAGACACGTACTGGCGCGAGCACTCGGAGTGGAGCTTTCATCGCGCGGCCATCGAAGGCAGCTCGTTCTACGACCTGCCCCGGACGCTTCACTGGTTCACCGGCAACATCGGGTTCCACCATGTCCACCATCTCGCCAGCCGGATTCCCAACTACCGGCTGGAGGAGTGCTTCCGCCGGGTGCCCGAGCTGCATGGCGTGACCCGGCTTACGCTCTTGGGCAGCCTGCGCTGCGCACGGTTGCACCTCTGGGACGCGGAAAGGGGATCCCTGGTCGGGTTCAGGCACCTGTCGCGATTGACGCCGGAAGCTTCCCGCTAGGCGAGGGGCCGTCAGCCTAGGAGGTGGCCCCAGCGGTGCTCGAGAGGTGCCTGCTCGAGAGGTGCTCGACAGGTGCCGCTCGACAGGTGCCACCCTCTTGTTCGCCCCCCTCGACAGGTGCTCGACAGGTGCCACCCTCTTGTTCGCCCCCAAGGGGAAAGGGTGGCGCAGCGGTCGCATAGACTTGTCCGACTTGAGCAGTGCTCGCGCAGCGCGGATCCTGCTGATCGCCCTGGCGGTCGTGTCGCTGGTCAGCGGCGTTCAGGCGGCCCTGGGTGACATCGACGAGCAGGGGGGCGTGCTCTGGGACCTCGACTACTACCGTATCGCCGCGACCAACTGGGCGGAAACCGGCGATCCCTACATCGTCAACGGCTCGCCGGCCGGCTACTTCTACTCTCCGATCATCACGCCGCTGCTCGCTCGAATCTTCCACGGCTTCGAGGCCGACCGGCTCTATTCGATGGTCGTTCTCCTGGCGATGGCGGCAGCACTTCAGCTGTCGATTCGGGCGGCCCGGCCACCGGGCTCGGAGCTCTACCTTTGCTGGATCTACTCGATCGCCTTCGCCAACGGCGAAGTGATCCAACTCCTGGTGACCGGCAATCTCGCCTGGCTGGTCGCGCTGCTCCAGGCCGGAGCTCTGCTCGCCGCGGCGCGCGGTCGTTGGAAGTTGTTCTACGTGCTGGTTGGTCTCGGCTGTTTCATCAAGCCGTACTCGCTGGCGCTGCTGGTATTGCCGTTCGTGCTCGGTAGGCTGTCGCGCTGGGCAGCACTCTCGATCGTCCCGCTGCTCGCCGACACCGTAGGCGGCCTGTGGCTCTGGCCCGAGCTCGCCGAGCACCGGACGACCGCGATCCGCCTGCTCGTGATCGAGCCGCTACAGCTCCGTTACAGCCTGGCGGGCCGGCTTTCCCGGGTGCTGGCCGATCTCGGACTCGAGGCTTCGCCGGCGACGATGATCGCGGTCGCGGTTCAGCTGGGCTTGGCTGCCGCGCTCGCGCTCTATCTACGACGCAACCGGCCATCGGATGAGAGCGCGGCTTTTGTTTTAGCCACGATCGCCTCGCTGGTGGCGATTCCAAGGCAGGTTGGCTATGACGCCTACGCCTTCGGACCGGCCGTGTTCGTCGGTCTCTGGACCCTCCGACAAGGCCGGCTCTCTCGGGCCTTCCAGGCCCTGGTTCTGGTAGCTCTGGCGATCGGGCTCTTCAAAGAGGGACTGGTCATCCTGCCGTTGCTCGTCTTTCCGGCGGTCGTGCTCGCGCGTCGCGGCGCGCTCGAGTAGGTCGCTGCCCTCAGGTGCTCATGAGGTGCTGCTCATGAGGTGCCACCCTCTTGTGGGGTCCCCCTCGTGAGGTGCCACCCTCTTGTCCGCTGCTCGGCTCGTGAGGTGCCTGCTCGTGAGGTGCCACCCTCTTGTCTGGTCCAGGCGCCGGTCAGGCCCCGTCGTCTCGCAGCCGCAACACCATGTCGAGCTGAACCGCGGCTCCGAAGGGCAGCTGAGCGGCCCCGGTCGCGGTTCGCGCATGACGGCCGCTTTCGCCTAGAAGCTCGACCAGCAGGTCCGACGCGCCGTCGATCACCTGCGGTTGCTCGGTGAAGGTCGGCGCCGATCGGACGAAGCCGCGCAGCTTCTCGACCGACACGATCCGATCCAGATCGCCGATCTCGCTCTTTACGATGGCGAGCAGGTCGAGCAGCGCACCACGCGCCGCCGCCTGCCCTTCAGCGAGATCGAGCTCCGAGCCGACCTCGCCCCGAACTCGGCTCACTCGACCCGAGACATAGAGGATGTCGCCGGATCGCTTGCACCCCAGGTAGTTCGCTACCGGAGCCTTCGCGGTGGGGAGCTCTTCTCCCAGTGCCAGCAGCTTGCGCTCGATGGCGCTCATCCCGGAGCGTTCTGGGGTGCGTTGACCCAGTTGACCGGAGTCGCCTGCGTGAGTCGCGCAACCTCCTCGGGAGCCAGGGTGTCGAGAGAGTCGGCCCACTCGTCGATTCGAGAACAAGCAACGCTCATGGACTTACCTTTCGGTGGCGGTTCATGCCCTGCACCTCATTCGGATGGCTCGAGGGCCGTCGAGACACGGGTCCCGGTCCAAATTGTGCGTGCAGGCTGACTCTGCAGACTTTACACGAGGCGCGACCACGCCCTCGAGCCCGGGTGCAGGTGGAGAGAGGGTCCCAAAGGGGGAGCCATCCTCTTGTCCCGAGCTACTGTGTAGGAGCGAGCTCCCAGCCACCGCTTGCGGAGTGGGTGTTGTCCACCCAGCCCCCTTCGTCGATGTCGAACGGGGCGCACGTCCAGCCGCCGGTCGCGGTCACGTCCGAGTCGAACGCACCCTCCATCCGGGAAAGCTCCGTCCAGAAGCGGCTCCCGGTCCCGGCGTTGCCCGGGATCGAGATCTCGACCCGATCCGGATAGATCGATCGGACGACCGCGTCGCCGTGGACGTGGGGCCAGAGCGAGATCCCGTCGCCGGCCGCGTCGAGCACCGTACGCTGGATCGCACCACCGTGGACCGCCTGGTATTCGTACACCCCGGGGGACTCCCGCGGACGGACGCTGGACAGCTCAAAGAACAGCTCCAGCAAGCACGAAACGGTCGAGCCATCGCTGGCGGTCGAGTTAGCGCTGCCGAGAATGGAGAAGTTGGCCGGTAGCGGGCGTGGAGTGCCGGCGCCGGGCTCGGTGGGGCTGTTGCGGCTGCTGTTGCAGCCGAGGAGCAGGAGCAAGCTGGCAGCCAGGTAGGGGCTACGGGGAATGACCCTCATGGAATGGGCCCTCCATTTTCAGGGGTGGTCAACCGGTTCCCAAAGACGTGGCTTCGGTGTCCCCTGTACGGCGAATTGTAAGCACAGGATGTGCCGGGCTCAACTTACTTTTTACTTCTGAGGTGCGCTTGTTTCTCAGGCCCCCGGAAGAGGTGCCACCCACATGTTCGGTGCGCTTGTTGCTCCCGGAAGAGGTGCCACCCACATGTTCGGTGCGCTTGTTGCTCAGGCGACGACGCCCGGTCCCGTCTACTGAGACATGGGCCGTCCACTACGCTATGTCCCTCCCAAGTCTCTTGTAGAGGTCACTTGCCGGACCATTCAGGGGCGATTCCTGCTCCGGCCTTCCCGGGATCTCAATGACCTCGCCTACGGGATCCTCGGTCGTGCAGCGCGCCTCTACGACGTGGGCGTCGTTGCGTTCGGCTTTCTCTCAAATCACGGACACCTTCTCCTGGTTCCTTTCGACGCGCGCGAGCTCGGGCGCTTCATGAACTATCTTGATGGCAATCTGGCACGTGAGGCGGGGCGACTCCACGAGTGGCACGACAAGTTCTGGGCTCGACGGTACCGGCCGATCCCCGTCAGCGACGAGCCCATCGCACAAGTGGAACGCTTGCGCTACGTACTCGCGCAAGGTTGCAAGGAGGGCCTCGTTCGGAGCCCGTTGCAGTGGCCAGGCCCCAGCTCCACTGAGGCACTGCTGAACGACAACAAGGTCAGAGGGCTCTGGTTCGACCGAACGGCCGAATACCGCGCGCGTCTCAGAGGCGAGCGCTACACCAAGTACGAGTACGCGTCCGAAGAGGAGCTCGTGTTGACTCCGCTCCCTTGTTGGAGTGAGCTCTCGAACGAGGAGCGACGGGATTGTGCTGGGGAGATTGTGCGCGAGATCGAGGCGGCGACTCGAAAGACGCTCACCGATGCTGACCGGACGCCCGTGGGAAGGAGGCGACTTCTGGCTCAGCATCCTCACGATCGCCCCAAGGGTTCGAAGCGATCGCCCGCGCCACGCTTTCACGCCGCTACTCGGGCAGCGCGAGTTTCACTCGAGCTCGGCTACTACCGCTTCCGTCTCGCTTTCCGCCAGGCGGTGGCGGATCTGCGCGCGGGACGGAGGGCAGAGTTCCCGCAGGGGTCTTTTCCGCCGGGGTTGCCGTTCGTGGCCCACCGCGGACCACCGCTCGCTCAAGGCTGATTCGCGGGACGGAGGAGATAGGAGGCTGACGGTCGTTGCGCCTACTGTCGAAGGGGAGTTGCGGCTCGATGGCTCGCTGGTTCCTGGGAGGGCATAATCTTGCCTTCCCGTTGGGAGTGGCACATCGCACGTGTGCCGCGAATTCGGTTTGTTCGGCGCTAGGAGCTCGATCTGATGGACGGCTGGGCGAGTCACCGATCGAGATCCGAACAAGAGGGTGGCACCTCCACTGGGGCACCTCCACTGGGTCGTGCTACTGTTTTTTTTATCCCAGTAGCCGGCGAACGCGCGACAGTGAGCTCCTGCGAGCGCAAGTGACCGCGTCGCACACAATCGCGGAGGTGGTACCGATGAGATCATTCTTCCCTTCCAGCCGGGCAACCGCAATGGTGGCCCTGGTTCTTGTGATCGCTCCCTACCCCCTCACGCCGGCGGTCATCGTCATCGGCGGCGCCTGCTCGCTGGCCGACGCCATCACCGCTGCCAACACCGACTCGGCGGCGGGCGGATGTTCAGCGGGCGCGGGCTCGGACGAGCTTCAGCTCACTGCGGATGTCACACTAGCCGCGGCCCTGCCGGGAATCACCAGCGACATCACTCTCCAGGGCAACAGCGCCACGATCGCTCGCACCGGCGGGGTGCCCGGTTTCGGGATTTTCTCTGTAGTCAGTAGCTCCTTCGCACTCCTCAATGCCACGGTGACGAACGGCAGGGCGACCAACGGCGGGGCGATCTACGCCGCCAACGGCTCGACCGTGGAGGTCTCGAACGCTACCCTGACGAGGAACCACGCAACTCAGGACGGCGGCGCCCTCCACGTCGGGTATCAAACCACCGTCGCGATCACCAACAGCACACTGTCCAGCAACACGGCCGGCAACCGGGGAGGAGCGATCAGCTCCTACCGCTACGCGCAGACAGAGGTCGTCATCAGTGGCAGCAGCCTGCGGAACAACGCGGCGAACAAGGGCGGCGGCCTCGCCATCGATAGCGAGGGGGTGGCCACGATCACCAACAGCACGCTCTCGGGCAACTCGGCGATGCTCTCGGGCGGAGGAATCTACAGCGGCTTCGGCGCGTTGACCACCGTGACCGATAGCACGGTTTCGGGCAACAGCTCGGCGGCCTTCGGCGGCGGCGTCACCAACTACGGCGCCCTGGCCGCCGTCTCGAACACCACCCTGTCGGAGAATTCGGCGGCTCAGGGTGGCGGCATCTACAACGCCTTCGGCTTGACCACCGTGACCAACAGCACCGTGTCGGGCAACTCGGCGACAACTGCCGGCGGAGGGATCTACAACGGCATCAGCGGGTTGGCCGACCTGACCCATAGCACGGTGTCGGGCAACTCGGCAGCGACCGCGGGCGGAGGGATCTACAACAGCTTCGGCGAGGACGTCAATCTTGTCAACACGATCGTCGCCAACCAGGTGAGTGGCGACAACTGCAGCGGCGCCGGCTTCATCGATGGCGGTGGCAACTTCGACGACGACGGCACCTGCCCGGGGGGTGCGCCGATCACCGCGGGGGTGGACTTCGACACGACATTGGCCCACTACGGAGGTCCCACCCGGACGCATGCGCTCCTCGCCGGCAGCGTCGCCATCGATCAGAGCGGTGCCTGCGGCCTGGCCACCGACCAGCGGGGCTTCCCGAGAGACGATAGCGCTTGCGACAGCGGCTCGGTCGAGTTCGGAGCCGGAACGGTCGGCGGCTCGATCACCGGACTCCGAGCTCGCGAGGTCGGATGCATCAATGCGAGCACGTCGCAGTCGTTCAGATTTCTCCTGTCCGGCTCGACCACCTGGGACTGTGAGGCGCAGGGTCTGAGCGTCAGTCCCGGAGACATCGTGCGGCAGCTGGTTACCGGGCGGTCTTCCGACGGCGCCAGTGGCTCGGTGGTCGGCATGGTGTCGACCGGCGGGAGCTGTACCAATCTGACGACCGGCCAGTCGGTGGCACTGCCCGCGACCGACCCCTCTTGGGACTGCGCCGCCGAGGGACTGATCGTCAGCCTGGGGGATCGGATCGATCTGCGAGTGTCCGGGACCGTTCCGTAGCGCGGGCGCCATCTAGCCTCCCGGTCGCGAGAACCACATCGCACTCTTGTTGCGAATTCGGTCTGATCGGCGTCGGGAAGTCGATCTCATGGATAGCTGGGCGGGCCCCGCTCGAGATCTGACCAAGAGGGTGGCACTCTTTCGGCACCTCTTCCGGATCTGAACAAGAGGCTGGCACCTCTCCCCGAGGCACCTCTCCCCGAGGCCTTCTACGCCTATGTCGCAATCGTCGCGCTGCAGGCCGTCGCCGCCCACGCCAATACCCGCGTTCCATTCGGGCCGCTCAAGTACCTCCTCGTGACCCCGCAGTACCACCACTGGCACCACTCCGACGATCCGGCGTTCTACGACAAGAACTTCGCCATTCACTTCCCGCTGATCGATCGGATCTTCGGGACCTACCACCTACCGGGTGACGAATGGCCGAAGACGATGGGCCTGGGCAAGACAAGCCTGCCGAAGGGCTACCTGAGCCAGCTGGTCTATCCGTTCCGGCAGGATCCGGGGTCGGCGGAGGTGTCGGAGCCGAGCGAGCGGTGAGCTCTCAGATGCAGGCTTCGATTCTGAGCGGGACGAGAGGGCACCTCGTCGGTGGTGGGAACAAGAGGGTGGCACCTCGTCCGGGGGGCACCTCGTCCGGGGGCACCTCTCGAGATCTGAACAAGAGGGTGGCACCTCTGCCGGCACCTCTGCCGGGCGCACCTCTGCCGGCGCACCTCTACCGGCACCTCTGCCGGCACCTCTGCCGGGCGCACCTCTGCCGGCGCACCTCTACCGTCGTGAGCGGTGTGAGCACGTCACTCAACCATCGCTCGCAACCTCACGATCGACTCGTCCCATTGATCCGAAACGCGCACGAGATAGTCCCTCGCGTCATTGATCGGTCCGCTCCTCATCGCGAATCGGCTCTCCCTGCCGATGCGCTGACGACTGACGAGACCGGCTTCTCTCAGCACCTGTAGGTGTTTGGTCACGGCCTGGCGTGTCAGATCAAAGCCTTCGGACAGTTCGGTGATCGAGTGCTGCTCGCCGTCACTGAGGCGCGACACCAGTTCCAGGCGTGTGACGTCGCCGAGAGCCGCGAAGACGGGGGCCGGAACCTTGCGGCGAACACTAGCTCGCGACATGAGCGGCCACGTTCTCGGCCTGGATGTCCCAGCCCTCCTTGTTCGATCGCAGCACTTCCAGTCGCTTCGATTCCGGGAACTGCAGAAAGCCCGACTCGGTGATCGTGAGGCGGGTACCGGTTTCAGTCGGTTCCAATCGAAACTCGACCAGCACCTTTGCATCGTTGTCGTAGGTCGTGTCGGGATCGACAGCGCTGGGGGGCCAGGAGAAGGCGAACAGTCGCTCGTGATCGAGACGCTCGGTGAGCGACTCCCATTTCACGTGCTCGTGGCCAGGGTAGGTGATCCTACCCGTGGTGGTAGCACCGACTTTGAATGGGCCATCGAGGCGGACTCGGAACCATTGGCCGAACTCTTCGTGGTCGGTGATGGCAAGCCAGACTTGCGCGACGGGTGCTGCGAGTTCAACTACCTTCTCGATTCGATCCTGTTTGGTCTCGCTCATTATGCAACCTCCAGGTTGCGTATAGACTAAGCGAGGCCGATCCGGAATGCAACCGAGGTTTGGGGGCAAGGGAGTCTCCGAGAGGCCATGCCCTCGGTTCGAACCGGGCGACCGGAAACGGCGGATCCTCTCGCGGTCTGCGCCGAGTACGCACAGCGAGGACACCCAAGGCCGAGCCAAGCTGCGCTCGTCAACTCGCTGGTTCTAGATGATTAACTGGAGCCGACGAGCGGACTTGAACCGCTGACCTGCTGATTACGAATCAGCTGCTCTACCAGCTGAGCTACGTCGGCTCGGGTGGAGGCCTCGAATGGGCCTCCGAGGGGTTGGATAGTAGGGGATTGCGAGGTCGTTTCGCAATCGCCTGTGCGTGGCAGTTACTTGACTAGTCTGACCAGTCCTGTATGCTTTTGGCGTGACGACTTACTCGACCTACGAGGCCAAGGCGAAGTTCAGCGAACTGATTCGCAAGGTGCGGGGCGGGGAAACCGTCGTCATTACCTATAGAGGTGAAGAAGTGGCCGAAGTGAAGCCGATCGAGAAGGAAACGACCGTTTGGGAACGGATCGAGAAGCTCCGCGAGCAGGGGATCCTGAGCGGCCCGGCGAAGAGAACCTGGGACTGGAAGCCGATCGCTCACAAGCCCGGTGCTCTCAAGCGCTTCCTGGAGGAGCGTGATTGAGATTCGGGTACGTGGACTCGTCCTGCATTGTGGCGATCGGGCTTGGCGAGCCGGGGCATGCTGAGCTCGAGACCCGTCTGCAGCGCTTCGAGGCTCTGTTCTCGAGTGGCCTGCTCGAAGCCGAGGTCAGGGCGGCTCTCTTCCGCGAAGGGGCTACGTGGAGTGACCCGGCCGGTTTCCAGACCGTGATCGAGTGGGTCATCCCGCAGGGACCGCTGAGCCAGGAGATAACTCGCGTCCTGGAGGTCGGACACCTCCGCGGCGCGGATCTCTGGCACGTCGCTTCAGCCCTCTTCGCCCGTGAGTCGCTCCAGGGCCAGCTCTCGTTCCTGACCCTCGACGAGCCGCAGGGCCGGATCGCTTCAGAGCTTGGATTCGACACTCCGGCCATCGGCTGACCTCGCGTGTCGCCCGACTCGGCCCGACCGACTCGCCCTCCACCTTGCCCTCGCCCGCCCCTCTGGGCCAGAATCCTCTCTTCGGCTTCGACTCCGAAGCCCACCCTCACGAAATGGAGACACCGATGCGCCTAGCGATAGCGGCCCTGGCCGTCTCAGTCAGTCTGATCGGTTGCGCGATGGAGGATGCCCAGGTGCCCGAGCTACCCGACCCTCCGATGGCGGCCAAGCAGCCTAAGGACCTCGAGATCCACGGCGATGTGCGCGTGGACGACTACTACTGGCTGAACGAGCGAGAGAATCCCGAGGTCATCGCCTATCTCGAGGCGGAGAACGCCTACCTCGAGACGGTGATGGCGCCGACCGCGACGCTTCAGCAGGAGCTCTACGACGAGATCGTCGGGCGGATCAAGCAGGACGACGCTTCGGTTCCCTATGAGAAGGGCGGCTATTACTACTACTGGCGCTACCCCGAGGGTGGGGAGTACCAGATCTGGGCGCGCACGAAGGGAGCGGTCGAGGCCGACGAACAGATCTTGTTCGACGGGAACGTGATGGCCGAGGGCGAGGGGTTCTTTTCGCTGCGTGGCGTCGACGTGAGCCCCGGCCACGACCTGGCGGCGTACGCGGTCGACACGGTCGGCCGTCGTAAGTACACGCGCAGGTTCCGCAATCTCGAGACGGGCGAAGATTATCCCGAGTCGATCGCCGACGTGACGCCGAACGGCGCCTGGGCGAACGACAACAAGAGCTACTTCTACACGCGTCAGGATCTCGAGACGTTACGCTGGGACCAGATCTACCGGCACACGGTCGGTACCGATCCGAGCACCGACGTGCTGGTCTACGAGGAAGCGGACGAGGAGTTCAACACCTTCGTCTTCAAGACCAAGTCCGACGGCTTCCTGGTGATCGGCAGCACCCAGACCCTGTCGAGCGAGTATCGCGTTCTCGAGGCGGACAACCCGACCGGCAAGTTCCGTGTGGTGCATCCCCGCGAGGCGGACCACGAGTACAGCGTCGACCATCTCGGCGACCACCTCTACATTCGCACCAACTGGAAGGCTCCCAACTTCCGGCTGATGCGCGCCCCTCTGGGCTCGACGGACAAGTCGGCCTGGGAGGAGGTTCTGGCTCACCGCGAGGACACCTACCTCGGCGGCTACGAGCTGTTCGACGACTACCTGGTCGCGACCGAGCGGCGCGACGCGCTGCTGCACGTGCGCGTCCAGCCCCTGCGCGGCAAGGGCAAGCAGGTAGACCCGGGTGAGGCGCACTACCTCGACTTCGGCGAGGCGGCCTACGACGCGTACTTCAACGACAACGTGCGGACCGATACGAAGGTCCTGCGCTACAGCTACACCTCGCTGACGACGCCCGACTCGGTGTTCGACTACGACATGGCGACCCGCGAGAAGACACTGCTCAAGGAGGAGGAGGTCCTCGGCGGCTTCGACAAGACGAACTATGTGACCGAGCGGGTCGAGGCGCCGGCCACCGACGGCGCGCTGATCCCGGTCTCACTGGTCTACCGCAAGGGGCTCGAGAAGGACGGCAAGAGCCCGCTGTTGCTCTACGCCTACGGCTCCTACGGAGCCACCATCGATCCGAGCTTCCGGTCGTACCGCCTGAGCTTGCTCGATCGCGGCTTCGTGTACGCGATCGCCCACATCCGGGGTGGCCAGGTCCGCGGCCGGCAGTGGTACGAGGACGGCAAGCTGTTCAAGAAAAAGAACACCTTCACGGACTTCATCGACAGCGGTCGCTACCTGGTCGAGCAGGGCTACACCGGCTCGGACCGGCTGTTCGCCGAGGGCGGCAGCGCCGGCGGCCTGTTGATGGGAGCCGTGACCAACATGGCGCCCGACCTCTGGAAGGGTGTTGCGAGCCATGTGCCGTTCGTTGACGTGGTGACGACGATGCTCGACGACTCGATCCCGCTGACCACCGGCGAGTACGACGAGTGGGGCAACCCGAACGAGAAGGAGTACTACGACTACATGCTGTCGTACTCACCGTACGACCAGCTGAAGGCGGGGGCCTATCCGAACATCCTCGTGACCACCGGGCTCGCAGATTCACAGGTCCAGTACTGGGAGCCGGCGAAGTACGTGGCGAAGCTGCGTACGCTCAAGGATGACGACACGCTGCTGCTGCTCAAGACCAACATGGAGGCCGGCCACGGAGGCGCTTCCGGTCGCTTCCGGCGCCATCAGGACACGGCTCTGACCTACGCGTTCTTCCTGCAGTTGGTGCCAAAGGGGTAGCGGACGAGTTCCCTAGAGAAGGATCCCCGAGATTGAGGCCGGGCCGGGTACATGTGCACCCGGCCCGAGCCAGGTAAGCTCTCGGAAGCCGCTCAGTCGGCAGGTCCGATCTCGAACACCCGACCCTCGAGGATGGTGTTGCCCTTGTACTGGATGACCACCCGCTGGATGCCCTGAATCGGGAAGACCGGTGAGATGTGAGCGTCGGTGTCGAGCTCGAGCAGGCCGGAGCCGAGCTTCATCTGGATCTTGCCGACCGGAGTCAGGCCGTCCTGATCGCCGATGTTCGCGCCGTGACGACCGACGAGAACCAGAAAGGTCGTCTCGTCCTTGACGTCCGCGAAGACGCGTACCTTGAAGGTCTCCTTGCCGCGCAGCGAGGTGACCTGACCGACGCCGGAAGCGTCCATGCCGAGGACCGGCTGATCCAGCACGAAGCTGTACTTCATCGCCGAGGCCGGCGCGACGGCCAGCAGCGAGCCGACCAGTGTGAGAACCGCGAGTGCGTGATGCTTCATCTTCTAACTCCTTCCCTCTGCGAGGGGAATGACGGCGAATCGGCATGAGTCGCCGTCGTTGATCTGCGCAGAGTAGGAAAGGGCCGGTTACAACGCCGTGATGCCCGAGTTTCAGGAAGATTTCAGACCTGGGACGAGCCGCCGTTCCACTCGAAGCGCTCAGCTGTCACAGCCTTTGGAAGCCCCGGATAGCGGCGCAGCGGCCCCTGGGCGACGACTCGGCAGTACCGAGTATGAAAACATTCATGTGAGGGGTGGCGGGATGAGAGTCGGAGTTGATCTTGAGAGTTCTCCTGGTAGAAGACGAACCCACGCTCGCAGAGGCTTTGGTCGAAGCGCTGGAATACGACAGCTACGCCGTCGACCACGCCGCTGACGGCATGGCGGCCTCCGAGCTTGCCGAAGTCAACAGCTACGACGCGATCATCCTCGATTGGGAGATCCCCGGTCCCTCGGGCATCGAGCTGCTCGAGACCTGGCGGGGCGCAGGTCTCCAGACGCCGGTCCTGATGCTGACCGGCCGCTCGGGCATCCAGGACCGGGTCGGAGGGCTCGATACGGGCGCCGACGACTACCTGACCAAGCCGTTCTCGGTCAGCGAGCTTCTGGCTCGCGTGCGCAGCCTACTGCGGCGCCGCGACAAAGAGTTGCAGATGACCCTCTCGGCCGGCGACATCGAGATGGACCGGTCGGCGCACCGGGTCACGGTCGCCGACGAGAGCGTCTCGCTGACGCCCAAGGAGTTCGCGCTGCTCGAGTACTTCCTCCACAATGTCGGCCGGGTGGTCACGCGGACGTCGATCTCGGAGCACGTCTGGGACGACGCTTTCGATTCGTTCGCCAACGTCGTGGACGTGACCGTGCACCGCCTGCGGCGCAAGATAGACGGCGACCGTGAGGACAAGCTGATCCACACCGTCAAAGGGGTCGGCTACGTTCTCCAATCGGCGCGTAGCGTGCCGGACTGACTGCAATGGCGACCGCGGGCACCAAGAAATCACGCGCGGACGCGCAGGGCACCTGGATCCCCCGGATGGTCCTGGCCCTTGGCATCGGCTCGATCGCGCTCCTGATCGGCACCGACTGGATTCGCGAGCGGCTGCTGACCGAGAACTCGGCGCTGGTGCGCGCCGGAGGCGAAATCCAGAGCCGACTGGCGACCGCCCACCTGTGGGTGGAAGAGTACGTCACCGGCGATCAGGTCGATCTCGATCTCATCGCCGAGCATGAAGAGCGGTCGCGACGGTTGATCGACCGGATGCTCGAGGGCGGTGAGGTCGAGTGGGCGAGCTACTCCCTCGCCGCGGTCCGCCAGCCCGACCTGCGCGACAGAGTCCTGCGGGCCTCGGCGTTCCTCGACGAGTTTCGGGAGATCTCGCGGAACCGGCAGGAGGGCTTTCGGGAGGGGCGCGATGTCGGTATCGGCTCGGCGCTCGACGTCGAGTACGACGGCGTGTTCAACGACCTCCTGGCCGAGATCGAGGAGTTGAATCGGATCTTCTCGACCGGTCTCGACAGGGCTCACCAGCGCTCACAGTTGTTGTTCCGGATCATCCTGGCGGCCTGGATGGCGATCGTCGCGCTCGCCTTGACCGGGCTCTGGACGCGCGAGAGGCTCAGGCGCACGGCTGAGGAGTCGCTGCGCAAGAGCGAAGCGCAGCTCTTCCAGGCGCAGAAGATGGAGTCGATCGGCCGGCTCGCGGGCGGCATCGCGCACGACATCAACAACTATCTGGCGGCGATCATGGCGCAGGCCGAGGTGATCAGGCTCAAGCCGCCGACCCCCAAGCGGCTGGACGAGAAGATGGACTCGATCCTCAAGACGTCGCGTCGGGCCTCAGGGCTGATCCAGCGCCTACTGGCATTCAGTCGGAGGCAGGTTCTACAGGCCGAGGTGACCACCCTGAACCGGGTGGTCGAAGATATCTCGCCGATGCTCGTCCGCCTGATCGGCGAAGACGTGCAGCTCCAGACCCGAATGGCCGCTGGGCTCTGGAAGGTCGAGATCGACCCGGGCCAGCTCGAGCAGGTGATCGTCAACCTGGTCATCAACGCCCGCGAGGCGATGCCGGACGGCGGTGTGATCACGCTCGAGACGGCGAACGCGAACTTCGACGACGGCTACGTCGAGCATCACCCGGTGGCGAGCCGTGGCAAGTACGCGATGCTCTCGGTCTCCGATACCGGCACCGGAATACCGAAGGAGATCCAGGACGAGATCTTCGAGCCGTTCGTGACCACCAAGGACGAGAACACCAGCAGCGGCCTGGGGCTGGCCACGGTCTACGGCATCGTCAAGCAGAACGGCGGCTATGTGTGGCTCTACAGCGAGCCCGGTCACGGCGCGACCTTCAAGCTCTACTTCCCGCGCACCGACAGCTCGGAGACCCGGCGCGCAGAGCGCATCGATATCCTGCCGGAGCTCCCCGAGTCGATTCAGGTGCTGCTGGTCGAGGACAACGAGGAGCTGCGAAGCTCGACAGTCGAGCTGCTCGAGGGGATGGGGCTCGAAGTGCACGAGGCGGCGAACGGTGAGAGCGGACTCGAGCTCTTCTCCAAGGTGGGAGCGGAGATCGACCTGGTGATCACCGACGTGGTGATGCCGGGCATGAACGGCCGCGAGATGGCGGACGAGCTGCGGCGCCGGGCGCCGGATCTCAAGGTGCTCTTCATGTCGGGCTACACCGCCGATGTGATGGTACGCCACGGGCTCAAGGACGAGCGCATCAACTTCCTTCAGAAGCCGTTCTCGGCCAGCCAGCTGGCTCATCAGATCCAGCGAGCGCTCGGGCGGCAGCCGTCGCCTAGCCGGGCCTAGTCCGGGGCGCCGCTACTCGACCCGCAACGCCTCGTAGACCCCATCCGGCTGGTAGAAGATCACCTTGATCACCCTGCCGGTCTCGTCGCTCTCGAACCCGAGGCTGATGATCCGAGCTTCGGCGAGGACGAACCGGCCGCTCAGGTCGGGCTCGAGGGTGTAGACCGGCTGGCCGGGCACGACGGCAGTGAGCCTGCTGCCGGCGAGCTCGATTCGAACCCTCTGACCGGGCAGCTCGTACTCGCCGACAAACCTCGCGAGGTACTCCGGATCCGACAGCCGGAGATCGGGCCGGCGCTCGAAGACGA
>JAJCXP010000235.1 GCA_029263375.1 Acidobacteriota bacterium
GATGTCCTCCTGCGCCCCGGTCGCCGCGTCGGCGATCGGGCCGGAGGTCTCGATCAGAACCGGCACCGCGCCGTGCACACCTTCGACCTCGACGGTTACGCCCTTCGGCTTGACCCGCTCGACGTGCTCTCGGAAGAGCCGTCCGATCTTCTCGGGATCCTGGTTCGGCACCAGTCGCATCGAGATCTTGGCGCCGGCCCAGCCCGGCAGTACGGTCTTCGCGCCTTCGCCCTGGTAGCCGCCGTACAGGCCGTTGACATCGAGAGTCGGCCGCCCCCACGCCCGCTCCAGGGTAGAAAAGCCCTCCTCGCCGAAGGTCTCCTCGATGCCCAGCTCGGCGCGGTACTCCGCGTCATCGAACGGCAGCGCCGCCCACTGCTCGCGCTCCCACGGCTCGAGGTCCTTTACGTCGTCGTAGAAGCCGTCGATGGCCACCCGGCCGGTATCCGCGTCCCAGAGTCGCGAGATGATCGTCGCCAGCGCGTTCGCGGGGTTCATGACCGCGCCGCCGTAGGTGCCCGAGTGCAGGTCGTGGTTCGGTCCCGTCACCTTGATCTGCAGATACGACAGACCCTTCAGGCCGTACAACAGCGACGGCTGCCCTTGGGCATACATCGAGCTGTCTGAGATCACCACAGCGTCGCAGGCGAGTTTGTCCCCAGCGTCCGCCTCGACGAACTTGTCGATCGCCTCGCCGCCGATCTCCTCTTCGCCCTCGATCAGGAACTTGACGTTGACCGGTAGGCTGCCCCTCTCGGCCAGCATGGCCGCTACCGCCTTGACGTGCGCGAACAGCTGCCCCTTGTCGTCAGTGGCGCCCCTCGCCACCAGCATGTCGCCCTCGACGGTCGGCTCGAACGGCGGGTTGCGCCACTCCTCGAGCGGCTCCGGCGGTTGCACGTCGTAGTGGCCGTAGAACAGGATCGTCGGCTTGCCCGGCGCGCCGCTCCACTCACCGTAGACCAGCGGGTTGCCCTCGGTCTCGATGATCTCGGACTCGACCCCGGCAGCGGCCAGGCTGTCCCGCACCCAGTTCGCGCCGCGCAGCACGTCGTCCTTGTGCTCCGGCTTGGTCGAGATCGAGGCGATCCTCAGGAAATCCTTCAGCTCTTCGAGGTAGTTCTCCCGCTCGCGCTCGATTCGCTCAAAGACGTCGTGACTATCGCTGGTCATCTACGCTCGCTCCTCCCGATCCGGTTTTTGAGGACGGTCAGTCTAGCAGCGAAAGCCGGCCCGCGCGGCGCGGGAGATCACTCCGCCAGCCCGCCGGCCAAGCGGGCTCCCGGTCAGGCGTCGCCGTCCCGTTCCATCGTTGCGTTGAGCCGTCCGAGGTTGACGCCATTGACCACGACGTGGGCGACGACCGGCGCCAAAAGGGTCCCGCGCCAGAGCATCAGGCCGCCCAGCAACAGGCCCGCAATGGCGGCGAACAGGGTCCACATGCGATACGCCGGTCCCGGCCCGGTGTGGATCAGCGCAAAGACGATCGTGGTCGGCAGCCATCCCCACGATGCCTGCATCGCGCCGCGGAAGAACAGCTCTTCGGCGAAGCCGGAGAGGAGAGCGAGGGCCAGGATCTCGGCCGGCTGGAGCGGGCCGAGCATCCCCCCGAGCTGCCGCTCGAGCTCGCGCGCTCGCCCCGAGATCCGCACCATGAGTCGCCAGGCGCCGATCAGCGCCCCTCCCGCTGCGACCCCGAGGCCCAGATCGACCCACCAGCCGCCGCTCACGAACAGGGTCGGGGCGATCGCGCCCTCCCGAAGCCCGATCCAGACCACCCCGCCGATCGCGAGCAGCAGGTAGAAGAACCAGGCCAGTCGGTAGAGCTGTCCACCCTCGAGACGGGCTTCCGGGGTCGGGGTCTCGGTCAACGTCGCGACTCGCTGCGCCGGCGCACGGTCAAGACCCGATCGGCCGGCAGGTCGAGCCACCGGGTTCGGTGGCCGTCGGGCCATTCGACCTCGACGATGGCGTCGACCGCGCCCTTCAGGCCGAAGTGAGCGCGGTGGTCGTTCGTGCTCAGGTAGCTGCCGTCGGTTCGGATCGACCGCCAGAGCGTGCCGTTGGCGGCTGTCGTGACGCCGACGCGCGCGCCGACAACGCTGGCGGCGGGCGACCCGGCGATCGCCGTGACCAACAGCCAGCTGCCGCCATCCGGCAGCTCGTTACGCAACAGGCTCACCGGCCCATTGATGTTCGCCACCACGATGTCGGCATCGCCGTCGTTGTCGATGTCGCCGAGAGCGGCGCCCCGGCTGACCTCGGAGATCTCCAGCGCCGGCCCCGCACGATCGCTCACGTCTTCGAACCTGCCATCGCCGAGATTGCGCAGCAGCTGGTTCTTCTGGCGGAACGGAAACTCCGAGCTCCCGCGCTGGGAGCCGGTCGTTTTCACCGCGCCGTTGGCGACGAACAGGTCGAGCCGCCCGTCGTGATCGAAGTCGAGCCAGCCGGTACCGAAGCCGGTGAACGACCGGCTCGGCGCCGCGAGACCGCGTTCGGTGGTGGCGTCGATAAAGTTGCCGCCGCCCTGATTCAGGTAGAGAGTGTTGGTTTCGCCTTCGAGGTGGGTGATCAGCAGGTCGTCGTCGCCGTCCTGGTCGATATCGCCGACCGCCAGGCCCATACTCGCCTCGGCCTGGCCATCCTCGTTGAGCGCCGTGCCCGACAGCAGAGCGATGTCTTCGAACGTGCCGTCGCCCCGGTTGCGCCAGAGCTGGTTCGCGCGCTGGTCGTTGGCGACGAAGAAGTCCGGGAGGCCGTCGCCGTCGAAGTCGCTCGCCACGACGCCCAGACCCGAGCCGAACGCCGCGTGCAGCCCGGCCGGCTCGGTGACATCCGTGAATCGGTCACCGCCGTCGTTGCGCAGCAACCGGTCGGGCAGCGGCTCGTAGGTCATCGGTCCACAGTAGTCGCGCTGGCCGGCGGGCCCGGCACAGGGACGAGCGCCGGCGATCGTGAAGTCGACGTAGCTGGCGACCAGCAGGTCGAGGTCGCCATCGCGGTCGTAGTCCGAGAACGACGCGCCCGAACTCCATCTCGGATCGTCGACGCCGCTCGCGGTGACGTCCTCGAAGCCTCCAGCGCCGTCGTTTCGATAGAGCGTGTTGGAGCCGAAGCGGGTCACGTAGAGATCGACGTCGCCGTCGCGGTCATAGTCCGCGGCGGTCGCTCCCATCCCGTAGCCCCGCACTTCGAGACCCGCCGCCGCTGAGACGTCCACGAAACGCAGCCCGCTCTTTCCGGTGTCGTTGCGATAGAGGCGGTCACCGGGCCAGCTGCGAGGGTCCGGCGGAAATTTGGACTCGGCCGCCGCCACGCTCTCGTCGAGCATGGCGCCCTGCGGCAGGAAGACGTCGAGGTCGCCGTCGCCGTCATAGTCGAACAGGGCGACCCCGCCGGAGGCGGTCTCGGGGAAGTAGTACTCGCCGCTCGAGCCGAGGAAGTGATGAAAAACGAGGCCGCTGTCGGCCGCCACTTCCGTGAACCAGTCGTCGCGACCGGCGGTGGGCTCTTCGGCCGGCGCCGTACACCCGACCAGAAGCACCGCCAGCGACAGCAGCATCCGGAGCGACCCGCCGCCTAGCCCGTCGTTCTCACGCCGTCGCGTGGCGAGAGGCCGTAGGTTGCTGAAGATGCAAGGCATCCGGGTGCGCAACGACGCAAGCGTACTCGACGTACGTTGAGGAGTGCAGCGGCCGGATAACGCCGCAGATTCAGTGACATACGGCCTCGCAGTTGCGACGGGGTGAGAACCACGGGCTAGCCTCAAGACCACCCCTCCAACCGACTGTCGATCTCCCCCACCAGGCGCGTGCGACCCGCCGACTCGGCCAGGCCGCGCGCCCGCAGCAGGTAGTCGCGCGCCTGGGGTCGGAGGCCGGCCTGCTCGTAGAACAGCCCCAGGCGAAAGACGAGAATCGGCAGGCTCGTGGTCTCGGCCGCGAGCAGCCGGCGCGCGTGGCTGTCGGCTTCGGCGATGCGCCCGGCCGCCAGCCGGTGTTTGACCAGCATCAGGTTGCCCTGAGGGTGGGCCGGCTTGCTCTCGAGAGCGAGCTCGTAGTGGCGCACCGCCGCGACCGCGAGCCCCTGCTCCTCGAACAGCGACCCGAGCAGGACCTGTGCGTCCGCCAGGTGAGGGTTGATCTCGACCACGCGCTCCAACTCGGTCTGCGCCTCGGCCAGGCGGGTCTGCTGGATCAGTGCGCGCGCGTAGTTGAAGCGCGCCTGCTGGGCGTTCGGGCTGACCTCGATCGCCGCCCGGTAGTGCTTCTCGGCGAGGTCGTAGCGACCGGCGTCACCGTGGATCTTGATCAGGTTGACTCGCGCCGGCACGAACTCGGGATCGAGTTCGACCGCCGCGTCGAGGTTCGCGATCGCCGCCTCGACCTTGCCCTCGCCGTACAGGTCGATGGCGCTCTTGGTGAGGTCCGCGGCGCCGGCGGCCAGGTTCACGACCTCCCCCATCAGGGGATCGCGCGCCGGCGCCTGGCTGTGTCGATAGCTGTCCGCCAACAGCAGGTGCTCGGTCGCCCGATCGGCGTCGCCCTGGTCGCGGTAGAGCAACCCGAGCGAGTAGTGGGCCGCGCCGAATCGCGGCTGCAGGCGCAGGGTCGTTCGGTAGGCTTCCGCGGCGGCCTCGAGATCGCCCCGCGCGCGCAACGATTTGGCCAGGCCGTAGAGCGCTCGCGCGGACAGCGGATCCACTTCGACAGCCTTGCGGTAGTGGCGCTCGGCCGCTTCGGCATCGCCCGACTCGAGCAGGAGGTCGGCGATCGCCACCCACCCCGGCGCGTAATCCTCGCGCATCGGCAGCGCTTCTGTGAGTAGCGCCAGCGCCTCCGCGTTGCGGCCGGCGGAGGACAAAGCCCGACCGCGGTAGTAGCGCCAGCGGAAGTTCTCCGGCTCGAGGACAGCGGCTCGGCCGTAGGCTTCCGCCGCCGGCTCCAGGAGCTGATAGGCGTGCAGGAGCATGCCCAGCCGGCCCTGCTCCGCGGCGTCGTCGGGAGCGCGCCGGCTCGCTTCGAGCCCCGCGTCGAGCTGCCGGCGCACCTCGGGCCCGAACACGCTGGTGTCGATCGCCGGCGAGCCGCTCCCGCGCTCACAGCCCGACAGGGTCAGCGCGAAGACCAGGAGGGTACCCAGCAATGGAGAGCTTCGAGATCGGTTCACAGGCGTCCTTGCCGACCGCCGCGCCGGGTTACCCGGGCGCCGGCCGGCCGCTACGATACCCCGACGCCGACCACATTCCAGGCCTCGCCGCGGATGACACTCCAGATAGGCTGTCATCACCCTGAGGTTCGAAGTGGGGGCCGGTCACGATCCGGCCTGGCCACCGAGAGCGCGGGTGAGTCCCTGGGAGGAGAGTGCGATGACCGACAAGCCGTGGACAAGAATGCTCGACCTGGCGCGACTGGAGTCCGGCGAGCGGCTCGAGGAGTATCTCGATTCGCTCTCCTCCGCCGATACCGCCTGGGCCATAGAGCACCTCGACTCCGACGAGCGGCGCGAGGTGCTGGCGGCCCTGAGTCCGGAATCGGCCGCCGAGTTGATCGAGGAGGCTCCCGACGCGCAGTCGGCGGAGCTCATCGAATCTCTCGAGACCGGGGAAGCGGCCGCGATCTTGAATGTCCTCGACAGCGCCGATCAGGCCGACCTGATCGCCGAGCTTCCGGCTCAGGACGCCGAGGCGGTTCTGGCGGCGATGGACCCCGAGGAGGCGAAGCGCGCCAGGCTGCTGGGCCGGTACGACGCGGACGTCGCCGGTG
>JAJCXP010000236.1 GCA_029263375.1 Acidobacteriota bacterium
GCCGGTCACCCAGACGGGTGCGGCGCCGAGATGACCCAGGTGGCGGGCCTCCGAGGTCTGGATGAGGTGGGTCGCATCGGTGGCACGCTGGTCGGTGAGCAGCTCGAAGCGGCTTCCGACGCCGCCGGTCGACCGAACCTCCCAGCGGTAGGTCCCGGGCGGGACGGTGTGATGGATTATCTCGTGGGCGCTGGCGGTCGCGCCTGTGGCCACCGGTACCCAGCCTCGCGGAGTTCGGCGCGCCAGCACCAGGTCGACGTCGGCCACCGGCTCGGCGAGCAGCCAGGCGCTCCGTTCACTCGGCTCGGTGCTGGTCGAGGGTGGAAGCGCGGTCATCCCTTCGGTCGTCGGGACACTGCCTTGCATGAGCTGGCACGATGAGCACGATCGTAGATCCCAGTCGCCGAAGCCGGCGACCTCGAAGCCCGAGACGAAGCGCTTCGGTCGGTCCGGCTGCTGCGGTGGCGCGGGCGGCTGGCTGCCGCCGGGCTCTCCCGGGTCGGGGTCCTCGGGCTCGTCGCCGTCGTCGTTTCCGCCACCTCCGCCGCCTCCGCCACCTCCGCCGTCGTCAGGGTCAGATTCGACAACGGTGACGTTGCCGGCCATGCCGGTGCCGCCAGGGGCGCCGTGGACTTCGCAGAAGTAGGGGTTCTCACCCGGTGCGGGGAAAGTGTGTGAGAAAGACCAAGGAGTGTCCGAAGGGCTGCCGTCCCCCCCGGAGTCGTCACATCCCGCCGCGCAGCGAAAGCCGCCGTCGTCCGATCGCACATTGTGAAACCCTCCCTGGTTCGTCCAGACCACCGTATCGCCGGCGTCGATGGTGAGTTGGGCCGGCGAGAAGGTCAGGTCCGGGTTCACGTTCACCGCGTGGGTCTTCTGTGCGAGAACGGGCCTGCCGACGCAGATCAGGTGGACCGCTACGAGTAGCGTGAAATTGAGGGCTCTCATGACTGGCTCTGATGTGTCTGTGCTTGTCGGGGGCCGCGAGGTTCAATCGCACGTAGAATCCGCTCCGTGAGAGTTTGTGACGGCTGTGCCGCGCTGGTGATCGGAGCGCTCGGCCTGGCGTCCCCGGTCGCCGGCGAGGAGCCGCTGGTTTCCAATCGGCCCGGGTTCTCCAACACCTGGGAAGTTGTCGAACCGGGCCGGGTCGAGCTCAACGCCGGTCTTCAGGTCGGTCGCGTCGAGGATGACGAGACGATCTCGTTCGGCCAGGTGCTCGTACGCGCCGGCCTCACCGAGCGCCTGGAGCTCCGGCTCGGGCTGAACTCGTACGTCGATCTCGAGTCGCCGAGCGGCGATCTCTCCGGCTTCGAGGATCCGACGCTCGGCGTCAAGCTCCAGCTGTTCGAGGGCTCCGGAGAGGTCGGCGCCGGCAAGCCGGAAGCGGCGCTGATCCTTCAGTCGACGGTGCCGATCGGCTCGGATCGCATCGGCGCCTCGGACCCGCAACCTGCCGGCATCCTGGTGCTGTCCTGGGATCCGGGCGCGCGCCTGCATTTAGATACCAATCACGGTGTCAGCTACCTGGACACCGGAGCCGATCGGCTCGCGGAGGCGTTCGCGAGCTACGGGTTGGCGGTCTCCCTGGTGGGAGAGCTGGCGCTCTATCTCGAGTACGCGGCGTTTCTGCCGCTGGAGCGCGGTGCCGACGACGCGAGCTTTCTGTTCGCCGCCCTGACCTATTTGTCGTCACCGCGGCTGCAGCTCGACCTTGGTGTCGGTCGCGGCCTCAACCGCGAGGATCCCGACCACTTCGTGTCCGCCGGGATCGCGTACCGCTGGTAGCGCTCGGCCCCCTATTGCGGCTTCGCCGGCGCTTCGAGCTCGAGCGCGAGGATGCCGGACGTACAGGAGTAGGTCGCGCCGGCGTTGGCGGCCGCCTCAGTGAGCGCCGCGCTCAAGATGTCACGGACGTCCGGTCCATGCTCGACCCGGCGCAGCAGAGCTTCGCCCTCGCGCTCGCCGATCGTGATCGTCACCTTGAGACCTCGGCGCTTGGCCAGAATCTTGCGCCCATCGTCGAGGGTGGTCTTGAACAGCTTGAGCACGGCGTCGGCGTAGTTGATGCCGAGGCCGGAAGCGTCCGGCTCGTTCTCGGGCAGCCAGCGCTCGGCCTCCGGCGGAATGGGTCCGAGCTCGACTCTCATGCGACCTCCTCGGCGCGCCGATCGAGTCGGCTGCGGAATCTGACGATGTGTTCCGGAGTGCTGCCGCAGCAGCCGCCGACGATGCGCGCCCCCGCCGCCAGCAGCTCGTCGAGGCCCGCGACCATCTCCCCTGGCGGCTGCTTGTAGACCACCTGCAGGTTCTCGAGCACCGGTTGGCCGGCGTTCGGCTGGGCCATCACAGGTAGTGGGCAGATCGATCTGTACCGGCGCACGGTGTCGGCGGCCTGCAGCATGTCGACGCCCGTGCCGCAGTTGAGGGCGGCGACGTCGACGGCCTGGGCGAGCATGAATTCGGCGGCGGTCTC
Source organism: Acidobacteriota bacterium (assembly GCA_029263375.1). Classification (GTDB taxonomy): domain Bacteria; phylum Acidobacteriota; class Thermoanaerobaculia; order Multivoradales; family JAHEKO01; genus JAHEKO01. The sequence continues at coordinate 2,477 of JAJCXP010000236.1, forward strand.
GGGCGCGATGCCCATCATCGTGCGCACCCCGCTGCCGTCGCGCATCATGTCGAACGCCATCGACGCGATGACGCAGGGCGCACCCGCCCGGCGGGCGGCCGCGATCGCGAGCTCCAGCTCCTCGAACGCGGTCTGAGTCTCGATGATGATGGCGTCGGCACCGGCATCGACCAACGCCTCGGCCTGCTCGGCGAAGCTCGCCGCCACCCGTTTGGCGGGCATTTCGCCGTAGGGCTCGAGCAGGCCGCCGAACGGGCCGATGTCGCCGAGCACGAAACCGGGCCGCTCGCCGAAAGCGCGACGGGCGATCTCGACTCCGGCCCGGTTGATCTCGCGCACGCGCCTCTCGCCGTGCCGCTCGAGCATGATCCGGCTGGCGCCGAACGTGTTGGTGGTCAGGCAGTCCGAGCCGGCGTCGGCGTAGGCTCGCTGGATCGCCAGGACGCGCTCGGGCTGGTCGAGATTCCACGCCTCGCCGCAGCCTCCCGGCTCGAGACCGGCGATCTGCAGCTGGGTCCCCATGGCGCCGTCGCCGAGCAGGACGCGCTCGGCCAGGGCCTCGATCAGTGAGCTCTCGGACACGGCGTTGATTCTACGTGCCGACGGCTCGCACTGGCGAGGTCGTTCCACGCAGGGAACAGCCGGAGAGTGAGCACCAGCTGCACGGCTGGCGGGCCCACTGACCTTCGACGGCTTCGCGGCTCGTGGTCAAGCCGAAGACGGCAAGCAGTGAGCTCTTGGGCTCGAGCATTCCCGAGTCGAGGATACGCAGCGCTCCGGGCAGCGAACGGAGGCCGCCCGGTGTCGCAGCGATCAGGCTCTTGGCGACCTTGACCTGATCGCCGAGGTCCCACCCGTCGTAGCCGGGACTGTAGCCGGGGGCGAGACCGAGCTCGTCGTCGGCAGCCTGGGCTCGCAGGTACGTGGCCGCCCAACCGCCGAGTTGAATCGCTGCGGCGGCGCCGAAGCGATCCAGGAAGTAGCCCTCGTCGGGGCGCTGCTCGGCCCAGTGCGCCGCCGAGGCGCTGTCGACCTCGGTGCCGGCCGAGACCACTGCGACGACCAACCGATCGGCGTCGATGTCGCTGAGTCTGGCAGCGAGTCGCGCGCTCTCGAACGTCCATCCGTTCTCGACGACGACCGCCGAGCCCGAGACCTCGATCCGTCCGAGGGGCGCGGCGAACGCCCAGGGTCGTGCGTTGGCCGCGAACCAGGCACGACTCTCCGCCGCCAGCTCGGTGACCCGGCCGTCGGCCAGCTCGCCATCCGGATAGCCGAGCAGACGGCCGTAGCGTTCCCGGGTCACGCGCTCGGCGAGATCGCGCGGTACCGGCAGGGCGCCCGCCGCGATCAGACGGCCTCCTCGACGCCGAACGGCTCGAACTGGCAGCCATCGACGAAGTAGTCGAAGAAGTCGGGCTGGGTTTCGAGGGCGACGTGCTCGACCCTGCGAACCAACCGCTCGAGGAACTCGCGCTCGGCGATCGAGTGGAGCACCCGCGAGGCGCCCTCGAGCGAGGCGTTGCCGACCTGGACGATGCGCTCAGCGGGCAGATCGGGAATCAGCCCGATACAGCGCGCCGCGGCGATATCGATGTGCCGGCCGAAGCCGCCCGCGAGGTAGAAGCGGTCGACTGCGGCCAGTCCGGGCCCGAAGCGGTGGGCGACGATCCGGATGCCGGCGGCGTTGGCGCCCTTGGCTTGCGCCAGCTCGTTGATGTCGCTCTCGGTGAGTCGGATGTCGCACTCGGGATCGACCACGAAGCTCGAATCGCCGCTCGTGTAGCGGCCCTGGCCGTTCATCCGGCCGGTGCGCAGCAGCTCGGCGAGCAGGTCGACCAACCCGGAGCCGCAGATGCCGATCGGCCGCTGGTCGCCGATCACCTGGAGCGCCGGCGCGCCGTCGTCGGCGAGGGTCAGGTGCTCGATCGCGCCGTCCAGCCCCGGCACACCGCAGGCGACGCCGCCGCCTTCGAATGCCGGTCCGGCGGGGCAGGATGCGGCCAGGATCCGGTCGCGATTGCCGACGAACACCTCGGTGTTGGTGCCGATGTCCATGCACGCCGAGACCCGCTCACGGCGGGCGAGCCCGGAGGCGAGAAGGCAGGCAGCGGCATCGGCGCCGACGTGGCTGCTGACCAGCGGCAGTCCGTACACGAGCGCTTGCGGATGGAGATCGAGACGCAGGCGCCGAGCCGGCAGATCGAGACTGGTGGTGCTCCGAGTGCCGCCCAGGAGCTCGTGCTCGGTGAGCGAGCGGTAGGGGAGCTGTCCGATCGAGGAGACGTCGAGACCGAACAGCAGGTCGCGCATGGTGGTGTTGGCGGCGACCACGACCTCGACGATCGCGGAGCGCTCACCGGGCAGCTCGTCGATGGCGCGGGAGAGGTAGCCGAGCAGCACGCGCTGTAGCAGCCGGCCGCCATGGTCGCCGTCGTAGCGGATGCGCGCCATGACGTCGGAACCGCCGAAGCGTTGAGGGTTCTCGAACGAGTGGGTGGCCAGCCGTCGGCCGCTTTCCAGATCTTCGAGCCGCACGACCACCGTGGTCGTGCCGAGGTCGATCGCCAGGCCGAGTGGCGCCGAGCCGATCGTTCCGATGGCGGCGCCCGCCATCAGGAGTCGATCCCCGTCACGTGTGAAGCGCGGGTCGCCCGGTCTCGGCTCGCGCTCGAGCTCCGCCGCGGACTCCTCGATGCGCAGGGCGCCGCGACGCATGGTGTGGGCGGCTACCGTTCCCGGCGCGGCGAAGCGCGCGCGGCACGACAGCCGGAAGGCGCCGCCGAGATGCCGCTCCTCGGGCTCGCGCGGAGAGAGGAGCTCGGCGCCCTGCTCGATCTCCATCAGGCACTCCCGGCACTTGCCCTGCTTCTGACAGCTGGTCGGCACCCGGATGCCGAGCGCCTCCGCAGCGTCGAAAAGGGTCGTGCCGGCGGCGATGCCGCTCTCGAGGTCGTGGATTCGGAGCCGGCAGTCCACCGTGGTCCCGGTCAGGAGCCGCCGACGGTGGCTGTTTGTACGGCGCTGTCGCCGGCCGGCGCCGTCAGGCGCTTGAACAGCTCGACCGCGCTGCCGGCGTCGGCGGCGTAGCCGCTGGCGCCGATCTCGTCGGCGTAGCTCTGGCTGATCGGAGCGCCGCCGATGCACACCGGTATGTGGCCGAGGCCGGCGTCGCGCATCTCGTCGATGACGGTCTTCATGTAGACCATGGTGGTGGTCAGCAGGGCGCTCATGCCGAGCAGGTCGGCGTCGTGCTCGCGCGCGGCGGCGATGAACTCCTCGGCGCTGGTGTTGGTCCCCAGGTCGACGATCTTGAAGCCGGCGCCCTCGGCCATCATGCCGACCAGGTTCTTGCCGATGTCGTGCAGGTCACCCTTCACGGTGCCCATGACGATCGTGCCCGCGGAGGAGTCGCCGTCGGCGGCGGTGAGCAGCGGCTGTAGAACGACCATCGCCGCCTTCATCGCACGCGCGGCGAGCAGCACCTCGGGGACGAAGATCCGGTTGTGCTTGAAATCCTCGCCGACCACCCGCATGCCGGCGATCAACCCGTCCTCGAGCACCTCGAGCACCGGACAGCCCTCGGCCAGGGCCTCCTCGGTCATGCGCGGCACGGTTTCGCGATCGCCCTCGAACAGCCGGTGGTTCATCAATGCGTAGTCGGCCATCTCGTCCTCCGAAGATCCTAGTGCGGCAAGCCTGGCAGGTCTGGGTCGGGTGTGTTGCAGGTCGAGGCGAAGAGCTCGCGAATCTCGGCGTCTAGACGTGGGTCGATCGGCGCGCTCTCGTAGTCCTCGAGCGCGGTCTCGATGATCTCTCCGGCGCGCTCCCGGTAGTCCTTGCTGCCCTGCATCTCCCACTGGTCCCAGTTCGTGCGATCGACCATCGGTCCGGGCAGGTAGAGCTCTGATGGCCAGTGCTCGAGCGTGTGCTCGGCGGTGAGCAGGTGATTCTCCGCGACCAGCTCCTCGAGCAGCGGCCGGGTGGGCAGGTCGCCCTTCACCTCTACGTCGCGGGTGAAGTGGTGGGCGTGAGCGGCGAGTTCGTCGTCGAATACCAGCTTCTCGAGACTGAAGCAGTTGACGTAGTCGAGCATTCCGGGACCCGAGACCGAGTTGAAGCCGGCGAGCGCCGCCAGGAACATGCCGATGCCGCTCTCGGCGCCGGCCTGCGGGTCGTTGAACTTCGAATCGCTAAGGCCCATGTAGGCCTGACACGGCAGCCCGAGGTGCTTGGCGATCTGGGCGTACGAACAGTAGACCTGGAGCGCCTCGACCGCGGTCATCGGGTTGGTCATCAGCTGCATGTGGAACGACGCCGGCGCGCCGCCGAACAGCACCGGCGTGCCGGGCCGGACCAGCTGCGCGACGGTCAGCCCGCTGAGAACCTCGGCCGCGTGCAGGACCAGCGCCCCGACCGTTGTCGACGGCGAGATCATGCCCAGCAGCAGGACCGGGACCACCTCGACCGGTATTCCCCAGGCGGCGCAGTCGAGCAGGTTCTGAATCGCGTCCTCCGACCAGCGCAACGGCGTGCTCGGGCAGCAGGTGAAGATCGACAGCGGGCGCGCCGCGAGGTCCTCGCGGTCGTCGCGAAACCAGCTCATCATCTTGGCCATGCGCTCGACGCCGTAGGCGGTGAAGGCGCCCGACACCACCGGCCGACTCGAGCTCGCCAGTGCCAGGTAGAGCCGCCAGCCGTCGGCGATGTCCGAGGGGATGTCCTTGGGCACGAATGCGGTCGAGAGATAGGCGATGTGGGGCAGGCTGCTGGCAACCCGTGCGTACTCGACGAAGTCGGCGCTGTCGGCCTCGCGGACCTTGCCCGTATGCCGGTCGAGGATGCGCAGCGCCGACGAGGCGGGCACGAAGTGGACGCGATCACCGGCGAGCTCGGTGAACGGCTCTCCCGCGCGGTCGTAGAGGGTGAAGCCCGAGGGCGCGCTCCGGATCGCCTGCTCGACCATTGCGCGCGGAAAGCGCACCCGCCGGCTCTCGGGATCTCCCGCCAGTCCAAGGGCACAGACCCGCTCGAACCCTTCGGGCGAATCGATCAGGATTCCGGTGGTCTCGAGGACCTCGAACGTCTCGTCGAGAATGCGCTCGATCAGCGGCGTCTCGAGCATCTGGAGGCGGGGTCTCACGACGCGCCGAATCCTACCTGAGCCGGAGCGGCAATGCCGATTCGGTCGCCAGCCCGCGCTACCGTCTCCTGGCCGCTCCTTGAGCAGATCGCCGGAAGGGCGCCCTGGTCCTGTTCGTCGCCCTGGTGGTAGGGATTCCCGCGATCGGCTACGTGCCGATGGTCACGAGGCCGCTCGTCGCAGGCTCTACTTTGGCCACGCCGCTCATCGTCAGCGGCGAGCTGTCGGCGACGTGCGGCTCCCAGAAAGAGCCGACCTCGTACAGGCATCGGACCTGGGCATAGCGGAAGAGCATCTTCGCAAACGCTGGCTCCGTGCCCGGCTTTTCCGCCATCGCCTCGGCCAGCATCAGGTACATCTTGCGCTCGGCCTTGCCCTGGCGCACGAAGCGTCGCATCAGGTTGAGCACCTCGGTGTCGATTTCGCGGCGCTTCACGTTGACGCCGCGGCGCTCGGTGGCGAAAGGCCCGAGTTGCGGCCCCAGCTTGTCGATCATCTGCAACATCCGCTGGCCGAAGTTCTCCGGCGTGTAGAGCGAGTTGCAAAGCCAGTGCAGGCCCTCGACCAGCTGCTCGCGGGTCATCTGCGCCGGGACGATGTTCGAATGCCACGGGGTGTCGCCATCGACGCCAGCGGCCAGAGCGGAGCCGGCCGAAACCGGCTCGCTGTTGAGGCGACCCTCCGCTTGCAACCGGGCGAAGAGTGGCGTCTGGGCCGGCGCCTCGAGGGCGCCCAGGCTCCAGATCGGTACCGGGCTGTTCATGGCGAACACGCGCTGGATCTCGAAGATGTCCGGTCCGTCGTTGTCGAAGCCGACGATCATCCCGCCCATCACCGCGATGCCGTGCTCGAGGAAGACATTCATCTCCTCGATCAGGTCGACGCCCACGTTCTGGCGCTTCTTGGTCTCCTGCAGGCTCTCGACGTTCGGGGTCTCGATGCCGATGAAGACCGAGACCAGTCCCGCCTCGGCGCAGAGCTGCATGATCTCGGGGTCGCGGGCGGCGTCGATCGACACCTGGGTGTCGAGCGCCATCGGTCCGTCGGTCTGCTTGGCGTTCCAGTCGCGCAGCGCGGCCAGCACTTCCTTGGCGCGCTTGCGGTAGACGGTGAAGTTGTCGTCGGCGAGAAAGGTCTGACGGTAACCCTGGGCATAGAGCACGTCGAGCTCGGCGATGATCTGACTGACGTCCTTGTGCCTCTGCTTGCGGCCAACGTACTGGATGACGTCGCAGAACTCGCAGGTGAAGGGGCAGCCGCGCGAGGTCTGGACGCATCCGCCCAGGGCGCGCTCATTGGGATAGAGGTCCCAGCGCGGCACCGGCGACTGAGCCAGGTCGGGCTTGTCGGTGACGTACTCGCTCTTGTAGCTGCCGTCGTCGAGCTCCTGGAAGAAGGTGTCCATGATCTCTTCCAGCTCGCCGATGATCAGCACGTCGCAGTGGTCACGCACGACCTCGGGGGAGAGCGAGGCGAACGGGCCACCGATGAGGACTTTCGTGCCCCGGCTACGAAAATGATCGGCGATCTCGATCATCCTCTTGCCCTGATTGAACTTGCCGGTCAGGCCGACGAAGTCGACGTCCATATCCAGGTCGGCCTCGGAGACGAACTCGTCGCAGACGGTTACGTCCCAATCGTCGGGGGCCATGGCCGCGACGGTCACGCAGGCGAGGTCGGCGATGCCCTGCGCGGGCTTGAAATCCCAGTGTTCGAAGACCTCGGCGCCAAAGTAGCTCGGACCGTCCGAAAGTGGGTTGATCAGGTAGAGCGATTTCGACATGGTTCCCCCCGGGTAGGCGAAACTCTCCCAAGAGCTCCGCCAACGAAATGCTAGCACGCAGGTGACTGGAGTGCGCCGGCAGCCCGAGCGGTCAGCTCGTCGAGCAGCCGCGCGAGCTTCTCGGCCTCGACGGCCAGCTCAGGCGACCCGAGATCCGGGGCGACCCGGAGCGGCTCGCCGATGCAGATCGCGATGCGGGCGAACGGTTTGGGTACGAACATGCGATCCCACGAGCCGAGCCTCCAGGCCCGGTCGGCAGCGCCGGCGATCGGCAGCAGAGGTACGCCGGCGAGCTGCGCGAGCAGCAGCGCGCCCGGTTGGCAGCGTTTTGCCGGGCCGCGGGGCCCATCGGGAGCGAGCCCGACCGAGCGGCCGCTCTTCGAAAGGATCCGGTAGAGGCGCCGAAGGCTGCTCAGGCCGCCGCGCGAAGTCGATCCGCGGACGGTCGCGATGCCCAGCCGCTCGACCACCCGCGCCAGAATCTCGCCGTCTCGCGAGAGGCTGACCAGCATGGCGAGCGGGAAACCGCGCGCAACGAGCCGCTCGAGCAGGAATGAGCCACTCAACAGAAGCCCCTCGTGCCACCCGGCCAGCACGACCGTCGGCTTCTCAGCGAGCAGTTTTTCGACGTCGCCCTCGACCAGCTGGATCCGATAGGTGCTCTTGAGCAGTCGGATGAGCCAGGGCAGCACGAGCATCGCGAGCCCCACCTTCCGGCGATCGGAAGGGGTCAGGCGGCTGTCGTCCGAGGCAGCGTCGCCTCGCGGGATCATCCGTCGGTGGGAGCCTGGTAGCGCCCGATGAAATCGAGCACGTTGCCGACCGTCTGCAGTTCGGCGACCTCGTCGTCGTCGACCTCGATGTCGAGCTCGTCCTCGAGCTTCACGAGCAGGTGCAGCGCCCGCGCCGAATCGATGCCGAGATCGGCCACCAGCTGCGAATCCCGCTTCAACTTGTCGGTCGCGACACCGCTGATGTCGGAGATCAACTTGAGCGTCTTCTGTTGCGCGTCCATGAGATAGGCGTCCCTTTTCAGCGCTCGAGGCGGGCGATGCGGCCGGCCAGATAGTCCTCCCTCAAGCGGGTCCGGGGAACCTTACCACTGGTGGTGCGCGGTAGCTTGCCGGCCGCGACGAAGGCCAGATCCGCGATCGGCAGCCCCAGGGTGCTGCCGATCTGTCGGCGGATATCGCGGTCCATTCGGTCCAGGACCTCGGGCTCACGGGTGGGCGCTTCGGCGATCAGAACGATCTGTTCGCCGTCCGCGCCGTGGTCGACCGTGAAGCAGGCCGCGCGACACCTGCCGCCGCCGACCTCACGTTCGGCGATCGATTCGAGCTCGTGCGGCATCAGGTTCTGGCCCCGCACGACCAGGATCTCCTTGAGTCGGCCGGTCAAATAGAGCTCGCCGTCGAGCATGAATCCGAGGTCGCCGGTCAACAGGGCGCCGTCGTCGAGAGTCTCCCGGGTCGCCTCGGGGTCGTTGAGGTAGCCCTTGAAGACGCCTGGGCCGCGCACCAGAATTTCGCCAATCGTGCCCTCCGGCAACGGCTCCCGGGTCGGCGAAGCGGCCCACACCTCGGTGTCCTCGAGCGGCGCGCCCAGGCAGACGACCTCGGCGCTCGAGCCCGCCGCGCCGTCGCCGGGCACCGGCGCCGTGCGGTAGCCGCCGGCACGGTCGAGCGTCACCGCCAGAGCCGCCTCCGCGAGGCCGTAGCAGGGGCGGAAAGCGCTCGGCTGGAAGCCGGCTCGGGCGAAGCGCTCCCCGAACGCTTCCAGGGTCTCGGGCCGGACCATCTCAGCCCCGACCAGCGCGGCCTTCCAGCTCGAGAGATCGAGCCCGTCGAGCGCCGACTCTGCGAGCTGCTCGACGCAGAACTGATAGCCGAAGTTGGGCGCCGTCGAAACGGTCCGGCGGGCGCTACCGAGCGCGGCGAGCCAACTCGCCGGTCTGCCGAGGAACGCTTCCGGGGGCATCAGCACCACCTCGAGGCCGAGCATCAGCCCTGAGAGCAGGCTGCCGACCAGGCCCATGTCGTGGTAGAGCGGCAGCCAGGAGACGATCTCCCAGTCGGCGAGGCCGGAGACCTCGATGCCCGCGGATTCGGCGACCGATCGGCCGATCGCCCGGCTGTTGTGAACCGCTGCGCGGTGCGGAATCATCACCACCCGCGACTGGTCGGTGGTGCCGCTGGTGAGCTGGAGGAAGGCCGTCGACTCCGGGTCGGCGGTGGCGGTCGAGGAGAGCGGCGCCGGAGCGAGTGCTGCCAACTCGTCGGAGGTGAGCGCCACCAGGTCGGTGGGTAGCTCGGGCCGGTCCGCGATCAGCCGGCGCACAGCGGGTGTGCAGATCAGATGTCGGCCGCGGAGAAGCTGGAGCAGCGTCGAGAGACGGCGCACGTTCTCGTCTGCCGAGCTCAGCGGGCCGGCGGGGGAGATCGCCACTGGTAGGCCGCCCGCCCACAGCGCGCCCAACCACCCCTCGAGCCACGCCCAGCCGGTCGGCAGTGCGACCACCACTGGCGCGCCTGGGGTGACGCCCGCTCGCGACAGGCGCGCTGCGCTGCGCTCGGCGGCACCGAGCAGCTCGGTCGTCGACTGGCGTGCCGTGAGGCGCCCGCGGCGATCCAGCAACGAGAGACCGCGGCCGGGGTGTTGCCCGGCCGCCCAACGTAGAGCCTCGATCAGATGGGTCGGCGGCTCAGAGGTCATTGCCGGCATGCGAGACGCCGATTCTAACTCCGACCCACTACCCGCGCCGGAGCCGCCGATCCCGATGCGATGGCCAAGCGCCGGAGCTCGGAGTCGCGGCTGTTGAGAGCCGGAGATCTCTGCCTCCGAGGCCCGGAGCTCGAACCCGCCGCAGCCCCGGAACTCGAATGAGGTGCGTGACTTGGAGCAACGAACCTGCTAATATTGATGGCGAGTTCGGGCAGATCGCAGTTGGTCCGCCCACCGGCAGTAGAAACCCGACAAAAAGACCTGTGGCCTAAAGCTCGGGTCTTTTTTTGTGTTCTTACCGCCGTTGCACCGATTCTCTCGGTGCCACAACCAACGTGGCGGCCACCCGCCGAGCAAAGAGGGGCCGGTCGGTGTTTGTAGCACTCTCGGTCCTTCGACAGGAGCAAGGAGCAAATGAGCACCACAGGAACTGTAAAGTGGTTTGACGACCAGAAGGGCTACGGCTTCATCGTACTCGACGATGGATCCAAGGATTGCTTCGTCCATCACAGCGCCATCAAGTCGAATGGCTTCCGGTCGCTGACCGAGGGCGAGCGCGTCCAGTTCGACGTCGTCGAGGGTCGCAAGGGTCCCGCGGCGGAGAACGTCGTCAAGCT
>JAJCXP010000237.1 GCA_029263375.1 Acidobacteriota bacterium
CTGGAAGACCAAGAACAACGGCAAGCGCTGGCAACCGATCGGCGACGATCTCGCCAACATCGCGGTCAACGTCCTGGCAATGGACCCCGAAGATCCGAATGTGATCTACGCCGGCACCGGCGAGGGCTACATGCGCGAGGAAGTGCGCGGCACGTCTCTGCCGCTGCGCGGCGGCGGTATCTTCAAGAGCGAAGATGCCGGTGAGAGTTGGCGAATGCTGGCATCGACCGCCGGCAGCAACTTCCACTGGGTGAACGATCTGGTGGTCAGCCATCTGGATGGCGATCGGCTGTATGCCGCCACCCGCAAGGGGATCTTCAGGTCGCGCGACGGCGGGGAGAAGTGGAAGCGGGTCTTGAGGACCAAGGTCAACGGCGGCTGCCTCGATCTGGCAGCGCGAACCGACCTCGACAGCGACTACCTACTGGCTGCGTGCGGAACGCTCGCCAAGGCGACCGTCTACCGCAAGGTTGCGGCCGAGAGCGGCGGCAAGTGGAAGAGCGCGCTGAGCGACGGCGATGCCATGGGCAGGACCTCGCTGGCGTTCGCGCCCTCGGATCAGAACGTCGTCTACGCGCTCTCGGCCAGCAACGTGCCGGGGCCGGGCGGGCTGTTCGAGCAGGCGCTGCATGCGGTGTTCCGCTCGGACGAGGGGGGCGCACCCGGCAGCTGGCGAGCGACCCTCCGCAACAGCGATACCCGCAGGATCAACACCCTGCTGCTCAGCAACCCGATCATCGGCGTGTTGGAAGAGTGTGGCTTCGACGGCCCCAACGACAACCTGGCGATGGGTTGGTACGTCAACATGTTGACGGTCGACCCACGCGACCCCGATCGCGTGTGGGCGGCCGGCGTCGATCTCTTCCGCTCCGACGACGGCGGCGTCAACTGGAATCCGGTGACCTACTGGTGGTCGGGGCTGTTCAACCCGAACTTCGTCCACGCCGACCAGCACGGGCTGGTGTTTCATCCCAAGAAGAAAGCGACCGCGTTCTCGCTCAACGATGGCGGTATCGCGCGCACGAAAAATGCGGATGGCTCCGTCTCCAGCAGCGACTTCGGCGTCTGCTCGCCCGGTATCAACCGGGTCTCCTGGGATCGACTCAACAACAGCTACGGCGTGACGCAGTTCTACCACGGCAGCGTCTTCCCGGACGGCCACACCTACCTGGCCGGAGCCCAGGACAACGGCACGGTGCTCGGCAGCGATGCCGCCGGCCTGAACGGCTGGGTGGGGATCTTCGGCGGCGACGGAGGCTACTCCGCGGTCGACCCGCGCGACACGCGGGTGATCTACGCGACCTTCCAGAACGGCGAGATCCGCAAGTCGTTCGACGGCGGCTTCCAGTTCAACCCGGCGGTCAGCGGCATCACCGACCTGGCGAACAACGATTCGTCGAACTTCCGCGCTTTCGGTGACTTCTTTCTGTTCATCTCGCCGCTGGTGCTGGATCTCGCCGATCCTGATCGGCTCTGGACCGGCGGCACCCGTCTCTGGCGCACCGACGACGCGGCGGCCAACTGGACCGGGGCCAGCGCCCGCCTGAACAGCGGCGGCAAGGCCAGCGCGATCGCGATCGCCGAGGGCGACTCGGATCGCGTCCTGGTCGGCTCCGACAACGGCTTCATCTACCGCTCCGACGCCGCGAGCTCGACCGACGAGAACACCGTCTGGGAGTCGACCCGGCCGCGCGCCGGCTTCGTCTCGTCGGTCGCCTTCGACCCGGCCGATCCGAATACCGCCTACGCGACCTATTCCTTGTTCGGCGGCCAGCACGTCTGGCGTAGCGCAGACGGCGGCGCCAGCTGGAGCGCGATCGACGGCAGCGGCCCGAGCGGCGTACCCGACATTCCGGTGCACTCGATCGTCGTCGACCCGAACGACTCGAGCCGCCTCTACCTGGGAACCGACCTCGGAGTGCTGGCCTCGGTCGACGGCGGCGCCAACTGGGCGGTCGAGAACACCGGCTTCGCCGCGGTCGTGACCGAGTGGCTGACGATCAACAGCGACCGCTCGAGCGACACCTACCTGTTCGCCTTCACGCACGGGCGCGGCGCGTGGCGCGTGCCGCTGGAGTAGGCGTCTCTAGCCGAGAGCTGCGCCGCGCCACTCCCGGCACGTCCAGCGGCGATCTCTCGGGGGGTTGTTCACCGGGAGGGACAGAGACTGGGCGGCCATACGACCGGGGGCGTGCCCACGACCGCTCGGCAGACCGACCACCGGGCGAGCACCCTCGATCGCCGGCGGGACTCGAGCGCGCCACAGATCGCGGGGCCCTGACGGGGCCTGCCTTATCTGGACCCTGAAGGAGTCTGCCGGCGCACCTGGAGGATCCGGCGTGTGGCCGGTCGCATCGGAGTGCCCGGTTGCGAGGTCGCCTGGCCGGTCTATCGGGATGGACGCGGTCAAGCTCGTGAACGATCTCCTGAGAATCTACATCCAGAGCGGGATGCTCGCGGGTAGGCTCGCTAACAACGTCCTGAGAGATCACAGCAAGCGCGGGCTAGAATCAGCCTTTTCCGGAAGGGAGAGCGGATGACGGCAACAGCGACTCGCCAGGGGTCTCGAATCGGACTGTTCGTAGGGGCGGCGGCGTTCGCCGGCGGCCTCTGGCTACTCTTGAACGCGCTGGGAGTCGGTGTGCCGCCCTTCAAGCGGCTGTGGCCGGCATTGCTGTTGATCGCGGCGGCGGCCGCTCTGGTGGACTACGTGTTCGTCAAGCGGGTGCCGAGCTCGGCGGGCTGGATGGTGACCTTCCTGGGCTTCGGAGTGCTCGGCTTCGCGCTCACCCTGGGCTACTCCGATCTCGGCAAGATACTCGACTGGCTGCCCAGCTTCCCGACCATTGTCGGTCTCGGGATCCTGACCACCTGGCTGGCCGAAGGCCGGGTGTCGACGAACCTGCCGGTGGCCGGCATGGTGTTGGTCGGCCTGGGCCTGATCGGCTTCGCCGCGCGCTTCGACTTCCTGAAGAAGATCCTGCCCTCGGCACAGGTGGTCTGGGCGCTGCTCTTCCTGCTCGGCGGCGCCTGGCTGGTTTGGCGTTACGTCATCAGAGCGAAGAGCGACTAGGCCGGTGGCCGACCCGAGCCGCTCTACGGCGTCCGGCCCGACAGCATGGAGAAGACTTCGTCGACCTGCTGCCAGCCGGTGCGCATCAGAAACGTGTTGTTTCGGCCGTAGGACTTCGAGCCCAGGATGAAGAAGTTGGGCTCGGGGTTGACCAGGCTGTCGGCGCCGTGGCTCTCCTGGGCCAGGCAGTCCTGACTGGATGAGCCGAGCAGCGCCGCCGCGAGCTTCATCGGACCGCTGGTGGCGTAGCACTCATGCACTTGGAGCTGACGGTAGAGGGTGTGGTCGCCGACGAAGCCGGTGAGCGACAGGATCCGGTCGACGACCACCGAGCTCAGCTCGCCGTTTCGATGACGCAGAGAGACCCGGCAGCGACCGTCGGCGCGGGCGACCGACTCGACGACCACGCCGAGGACGGTGCGCACTCGCGAGCCGCGCTCGGCGATCTTCTGAGCGGTCGCAGTGAGTCGCGCTCGCTCGGGCAGCGGGTCCTCCGGATCGATATGCCAGCTCGGCGCGTCGGACCGGAGCGCCCAGATCACCTCGGTGTCCGGAAAGCGCCCGGCGAGCCAGTCCAGGTCGACGGCCGCGGTCTGCGCGGAGTGTCCCGCGCCCACCAGCAGGATCGTCTTGCCGGCCCACCGGCTCTCGTCGCGGACCAGGTCCGGAAGCCGGCGCACGATGGTGGCGCTGGCGGCCGCCTCTCCCGGCGCCTCGATGCCGCCGTCGCCGAGAGCGTTCGGATGGCCCCAGGAGCCGGTGCAATCGAGGACGATCTCGGCATGCTCGAGCCGCTCCTCGCCGCTCTCGTCCTCGACCAGCAGGCGGAACGGGCGCGAGCGCCGGCGCTCTGAGCCGATTTCCTCGTGCTTGAGCAGACCCTGGCGACCGACCCGCTTCACCCGTAAGCCGGTCGCGACGTGCGGCGCGATCTCGGGGAGCTCCGCGAGCGGCGCGAGCACGGTGTCTACCAGGTCGGCGCCGGTTGGACAGGTCTCGTCGTCGATCCCCGGCAGCTTGCGGCCCGCGCGCTCCAGCCGGCGGCGCATGCGTGGCGAGATGTCGAGACTCCAGGGCGTGAAGAGGCGCACGTGCCCCCAGTCGCGCATGTTGGCCCCCACCTCGGGGGCGGCTTCATAGATCTTGAAGGCGTGGTTGTGCTCGACGGCGGCGAGCGCCGCCTCGAGCCCGATCGGGCCGGCGCCGAGAATGGCGATTCTGGGACGATGGCTGTTCATATCGTCAGAGCTTCGACGCGGCGCGCTCCCTGGCGGGCAGGATCTCGAGACAGGTGGTCCACCAGCCGGTGAGCACGGTCTCGACGAACTCCTCCGGCAGCTCCTCGGCGCGCATCTCCTCGGCCAGAGAGCGGTGATCGTAGGCGAGCGCGATCTGCTCGACCTCGAGTCGCCCGTCCGCCTCCGCGAGCAGGCAGTAGTGGACGTCGGTGCGCCCGTCGTTGGCCGGTCGCCCGATCACGCCCACGTTCACAACGTCGCCCCCAGATGGCAGCCGGCGGTGCCAGGGCAGGCCGGTGTGGGTGCAGAGGAAGCCATCGGCGCGCTCGTGCGCGAGCAGCACTTCGAGGAA
>JAJCXP010000238.1 GCA_029263375.1 Acidobacteriota bacterium
GAGCCGCCCGAGACCGGTGGTAGGAGCGCTACCTCGCAACCCTCGGCGAGGGCTCGGTCCGGGCGCGCGATCTCGCCGTCGACCGCCACCGCTAGCCGCTCCCACAGCAACCCGAGATCCGGGTGACGGCGCTCGAGCAAGCTGCGCAGCTCAGCGACGGTGGCGCCGTCGTCGAGCTCCAACGCGCTCTCGGTGGCGCCGATCGCTTCGGCGGCTGAGGCGAAGGCCAGCAGTCGAACCTCCATTGGCGAGATCCTAGCAGCCGGCCCGGCGAGTTGACCGCGACGCCGCTACGTGCCGACCCTACGTATAATCACGCTCACTTCGCGGAGGCTCGATGGCGGTTCTGGAGATCAAGAAGACAGAGGATGAAGCGTTTCAGGCTCGACTGGAGCACTGGAATCGTAAGCTCGAAGCGCTAGGCGCCGAGGAGGCGATTCTGCGCGCGGGCGGCGACGAGAAGGCGCACGCGAAGCAGGCGGCCAAGGGCAAGATGAGCGCGCGCGAGCGGGTCGGCGCGCTCTGCGACGCCGGTGAGCCCTTTCTGGAGCTCGGTCTTTGGACCGCCTACGGGTTCTACGAGGAGTACGGCGGCGCCCCGGCGGCCGGAGTCGTGACCGGGATCGGCCGCGTGCATGGGCGCGAGGTGGTGGTGGTGGCGAACGACGCCACGGTCAAGGCGGGCGCCTGGTTTCCGCTGACCTGCAAGAAGGTGCTGCGTGCGCAGGAGATCGCGCTCGAGAACCGCCTGCCGATCGTCTATCTGGTCGATTCGGCCGGCGTCTTCCTGCCGCTGCAGGACGAGATCTTCCCCGACAAGGAGCACTTCGGGCGCGCCTTCTACAACAACGCCCGCATGTCGGCCGAGGGCATCTTCCAGATGGCGGCGATCATGGGGCCGTGCGTCGCCGGTGGCGCCTACCTGCCGATCATGAGCGACGAGTCGCACATCGTCGAGGGCACCGGCTCGATCTTCCTGGCCGGCCCGGCGCTGGTGCAGGCGGCGATCGGCGAGCTGGTGCCGGCCGAGGAGCTCGGCGGCGCCCTGGTGCAGTGTGACGTATCCGGTGTGGTCGACCATCGCCACCCCGACGACGCGTCCTGCCTGGCCAAGATTCGGAGCCAGTTCGAGCAGCTTGAAGGCGGCGCGACCGCCGACTTCGCCCGGCGCGAGCCCCGCGAACCGGCGAGCCCCGCCGAGCGCATCGGCGGTGTGATGCCGGTGAGTCGAACCCGGCCCTACGAGACCCGCGAGTTGCTCGCCCACCTGATGGATGGCGGCGAGTTCGACGAGTACAAGGCGACGCATGGCCAGTCGCTGGTCTGCGGTACCGGCTGGATCGAAGGCTGGGCGGTGGGCATCGTCGCCAACCAGCGCTCGATCGTGAAGCGTCAGACCGGCACAGGAGAGGGCGATCGTGAGCTGCAGATCGGCGGCGTGATCTATTCGGACTCGGCCGACAAGGGCGCGCGGTTCGTACAGCTCTGCAATCAGAAGGGGATTCCGCTCCTCTTCCTGCAGGACGTGACCGGTTTCATGGTCGGTACCCGAGCCGAGCGCGGCGGCATCATCAAAGACGGCGCCAAGATGGTCAACGCGGTGGCGAACTCGGTGGTGCCGAAGATCACGGTGTTCATCGGTAACTCGTACGGTGCCGGCAACTACGCGATGTGCGGCAAGGCGTACGGCGCGAGGTTTCTCTACGCCTGGCCGTCGGCCTCGATCTCGGTGATGGGCGCCGATCAGGCCTCGAAGACGTTGGCTTCGATCCGGCTCAGAAACACCGACGTCAGCGACGAGGAGAAGGAGGCGGTGCTGGCCGAGACCCGTGCCCGCTACGAGGCGGCGATGGATCCGCGCTACGCCGCGGCGCGGCTGTGGGTCGACGCGATCATCGATCCGGCGGACACCCGCGCGGTGGTCGCCCGCTCGCTCGAATGCGCCGCGCGCAACCCGCACCGGCCCGAGTTCAGGACCGGCGTGTTGCAGACCTGATTCCGGCGCGATCTTCGCAAGCTGCTGTCGAGAAGCCACTTACGCGAGTGTTCGCGGGAATGACCAGGCTCTCCGGGCGGTTGTAACTCTATGGTTGAGGAGAGATGCGCAGATCGCTATCTCCTTGACCGGAAACCACCGAGAATGAGATCATCAGGAGGTTCCGATGACACATTCAGAGCAGACGATGACCGGCCCGAGACAGGCCGCGAGTCCTATCGGAACCACGCCCGAGCGCCCTTTCCGGCGGACAAGGCAATAGTTCGATGAATCAGCCCGAAGTCAGAATCTGCGACGTCACCCTGCGCGACGGCATGCAGATCGTCAACCGCGACCGGGTGGTCGGCCTGGAGATGCGTCTGCAGATGCTCGACGCGCTCTACCGGTCGGGGCTGCCCTACCTCGAGGTGGGCTCGTTCGTCAGTCCACGCTTCATTCCGGCGATGGAGGACACGCCGGCGATGCTGCGTGCGATGCCGCATCTCGACACCGAGGTCGCGGTGCTGGTCCCGAACATTCGCTACTACCGCGAGCTCGAAAAGCACGATCACGAGAAGGTCAACACGGTCGCGCTCTTCGTCTCGGCCTCTGAGCTCTACTCCCAGTCGAACACCCGCATGACCAAGGAGCGGGCGTTCGATTCCGCGCGCGAGGTCGCCGAGGCGGCGCGCGCCGACGGTTTTCATCTGCGCGGCTATCTCTCCTACAGCTTTCGCGACGTCGAAGGCGAGCAGGCGATGGACACGGACTCGGTGCTGCGCGACTGTGAAGCGTTACTCGCCATGGGCTGCTCGCGCATCATCCTCTCGGACACCGATGGCCGCTCGACCCCGAACGACATCGAGCGCACGGTCCGCGCGCTCGCCGCCCCGATCGGTCTGCCGGCGCTCGGCGTTCATCTGCATGATCGGTTCGGCCAGGGCATCGCGAACGCACTGGCGGCGTACCAGCTCGGCATCCGGACGTTCGATAGTTCGATCGGCGGCGTCGGCGGCAGCAAAGCGGTCAAGGCTTCGGTGGGCAATATCGCCACCGAGGAGCTGGTGGCGCTGTTCGACGGCATGGGTGTCGAGACCGGCGTCGATCCGCTGCCGCTGCTCGAAGCCGGCCGGCTGCTCGTCCAGATGACCGAGATGGCCGGGGATCCCCTGCCGCCCAGCAAGCTGCTCGCAAACCGGCTCGAGCTGCACCGCGGCGCGCCGCCGGGATGGCTGACCGCCGAGATGCGCGCACCCAAGGCCGAGCCTCAACCGACCGTTCAGGCGAACGGCGTCGAAGAGGAGCCCGAAGGGCCACCGGTCTCGCTGATGGCGACCATGGTGGCCGTGCCGATCACCTTCGTGGCGATCTCCTGGCTGATCTCGATTCTCTCGATTCCGACCTACGGCTACGGCGAGTTCCTGGCATTCGGCGGCAGCATGGTCGCCTTCGGGTTCGGTGTCGTTATCGCCACCATCCTGTCCAAGATCATCGACGGCGGGCAGATCGCGATCGCCGACCTGCCACGGCAGGCACACCGCAAGTTCGACGACCTGGTGAAGGAAGTCACCCGCCGGTTCGATCTCAGGCCCTGAGCTCGTGAGCTCTGAGCCCGTCTCACAGGCCTCCTCGATCCTCCGGTTGCGGAGGGACGAGGATCTGCTCTGGGTCACGCTCGACGATCCCGGGCGGGCCAACGCGCTCTCACCGGGCGCGGTCGAGGAGCTGACCGAGCTCTACCGCCGGCCGCTGCTCGAGGCGGGCGTGCGGGCGCTGCTGCTCAGCGGCGCGGGCCGTCACTTTTCGGCCGGCGCCGACCTGAATCATCTGGAGAGTCTGCTCGACGCCGGCGAAGCCGAGAACCTGCGCGAGGCGGAGGCGCTGCGCGGGCTCTTCGAGTCGGTGCTGCGCCAGGAGTGCCTGACGATCGCCCTGGTGCAGGGAGCGTGTGTCGCCGGCGGCTGCGGTCTGGCGACCGCCCACGACTTCGTGATCGCCGCGGAAGACGCCCGCTTCCTCTACAGCGAGGTGCGGATCGGTTTCGTTGCCGCCCTGGTGGCGACCTTCCTGCCGCTGCGGCTGCGCGGCTCGGACATTCGCGAGCTGTTGCTGAATCCCGACTTCGTCGATGCCGAGAGGGCGCTCGCCATCGGGCTGGTCAACCGGGTGGCGCCCGAGACCGAGCTGATCGCTGCCGGCGAGAGCTTGGCTGCGGAGGTGCTCGAGCGGGCGAGTTCGAGCTCGATCGCACTGACCAAACGGCTGCTGCTCGACGTCCTCGGTCGACCGCTCGACGAGGCGCTGGCGCGGGCGGTCGAGGTCAACGCACGGGCGCGCGCCACGGCCGACTGCAAGCATGGCATCTCGACCTTCCTCGAGACCAAGAAGTCACCGAAATGGCGCTGACATGAGCAACATCCTCGTTTCCGAAGCCCTGCGTGAGCTGCTGCGTGCCAATCTCCTGGAGGAGCGCGATCTGGTCGAGGCGATCGGCCTCGCCGATCTCGAGGAGCTTGCCGAGAGTCCGGGCCGCTCGGTCTGCCAGGCGATGGTCCCGGTCCGGCGCCAGTTCGACCCCGAGACCGCGGAGATGCGCCGGTTGCAGGTGACGCTGGTGAAGCTCGATGCGGGCAGCTGGGAGATCGAGTCGATCGCCGGCCTGACCGATCCGAACGCCTAGCCCGCGAGAAGGTCGGGCTAGCTCGCCGTCTCGACCGGATGTCCGGATTGGCGCCACTCGAGCATGCCGCCCGGCACCTCGACGCAGCGCAGGGCGCCGCGGGCTCGGAGAGTCAGGCTGGCCGTGCGCACGCGTTCGTCCTCGGGCCCCGAGCCGACGACGAAGAACTCGGTGGTGACGGTGGCGCCGTCGGGCAGCCCCGATTTCAAACCGGTCGCCTGGATCGCACCGGCGATGTGGCCGCTCTCGAAGTCCGCCGCATCGCGGACATCGACGATTCGATAGGGGGGATGACTGTAGCGCGCGCGGCGCGCCAGCTCGTCGGCGTAGGTCTGGTAGATCACACCGTCAAAGTGCATGTCCATGGGCCGCGATCCTACCGTTTCCACGCGGCGGGTGCGATGGTTGGTGGGTGGATCGCGCCGAGGAGTGCGATAGCCTGCGCGCCAATGCAAATCGCGGGGGACGCCTGATCGAGCAGCCGGTCATCGACCGCGACGACGAGCTGATCTGCCTGGGGCACGGAGAGGACGTCGCGGCGCAGGGCGGCGCGTTGGCGCCGCCGATCGTCCAGACCTCGCTCTTCGGCCACCAGTCGCTGGCCGAGTTGATGGCGGGCCTCGCCCACGAAGACAGCCAGTCGGTCTACAGCCGTGGCACCAACCCAACGGTGCGCGCGGTGGAGGAGAAGATCGCCCGGCTCGAGCGGGGCGAAGCGTGCCGTTGCCTGGCTTCCGGGATGGCCGCGGTCAGCGCCGTGATGATGAGCGAGCTGAAGTCGGGTGACCATCTTCTGTTCGTCAACCAGACCTACGGTCCGACCCTGCAGCTCGCTCGGCGCCTGGAGCGCTTCGGCGTCAGTCACGATCTGCTGCTGGCGATCGACCGCCGCTCGATCGAAGAGGGCCTGCGCCCCGAAACCCGGCTCATCTGGCTCGAGAGTCCGGGCACGATGCTCTGCCGCACTCTCGAACTGGCGCCGATCGTCGAGCTGGCGCGGGCGCGCGGGATCACCACCGCGTTCGACAACAGCTGGGCGTCGCCCCTGTTTCAGAAGCCGCTGACCCACGGCGTCGATCTCGTGGTTCACTCGGCCACCAAGTACATCGGTGGCCACAGCGACGTGATTGCGGGCGCGGTGATCGGTTCCTCGGAGCGAATGCGGCGGTTGTTCTACGACGCGCTGCTGCTCAATGGCGGGGTGATGGCTCCGCACGACGCATGGCTCCTGAACCGCGGACTGCGCACTCTGCCGGTGCGTATGCGCAAACACCACCGGGACGGCCTCGCCGTCGCTCGCTACCTGGCCGACCACCCCCGGGTGCGGCAGGTTTTTCACCCGGCGTGGGCCGAGAGCGAACCCTCCGGACAGCTCTCGGGCTATTCCGGGCTGTTCGCCTTCGAGCTCGACAGCGACAGCTTCACCGACATCGCCCGGGTCGTGGATGCCCTCGAGTACTTCCGGATCGGCGTCAGCTGGGGCGGGGTGGAGAGCATCGTCATCTCGCCGAATCGGGGCGACAACGTGGAGTCGCTCGCGGCCCAGGGGATGCCGGCGGGTCTGATCCGGCTCTCGGTGGGGCTCGAGGGAGCGGATGTTCTGATCGAGGATCTGGCGCGGGCGCTGGAGCGGCGGTGACCGCGCCCGCGCGGACCGGTATCGGCCTCGGCGCGGCGCTGCTGCCGCTCCTGGCTCTCGTCGCCTGCTTCGTTGCCGGCGCGACGACCGTGGGGCTCAGCACGCCGATCCTGATCACCTCGATGTTGGTCGCCGCGGCGGTCGCCGGGGTGGTTGCGGGTCGCCAGGGCGCGACCTGGGACGACGTCCAGCGCTCCACCGGCGAGAAGATCGCATCCGTGCTGCCGGTGCTCCTGATCCTTCTGGCGATCGGGCTGTTGATCGGCACCTGGGTGCTGTCGGGCACGATCCCCTTGCTGGTCACTTGGGGGATCCGGGGGATCCAGCCCGACTTCTTCGTCCTCACCGCCTTCCTGGTGACCGCGGTGATGTCGATCTGCACGGGCACCTCCTGGGGCTCGGCCGGTACCCTCGGCGTCGCACTTATGGGCGCCGCCGCCGCGCTCGGAGCGCCGCTGCCGGCGAGCGCCGGGGCGATCGTCTCGGGCGCCTATTTCGGCGACAAGATGTCGCCACTCTCGGATTCGACCAACATCAGCGCGCTCGGAGCCGGCGCTGGGCTCTACGCTCACATCCGGCACATGCTCTACACCGCGGTGCCGTCCTTTCTTGTGGCGCTGGCGGTCTACGGTCTCGCCGGCGGCCGCGGTGTCGACGCCGGCGACGACCTGCCGGTGGCGGCCGAGCGTCTGCTCACCGAGATCCGCGCGGTCTTCGATCTCGGCTGGTGGACGATCCTGCCGCTGGTCCTGGTGCTGATCGGGGTCGTGCTCAAGAAGCCGCCCGCGCTGGTGCTCGCGGCCTCGGCGCTGCTCGCGGCCGGCCTTGGAATCGGCGCGCAAGGGTTCTCCGGGGAGCAGGCGATCGCCGCGGCGGTGAGCGGCTTCGACGTCTCGATGGCCGCCGGGCGGGTTGCCGATCCGGACGGGCTGAGCGCGCTCTTCTCCCGCCTGGTCAACCGCGGCGGTCTCTACTCGATGGCCAACACTCTCATCGTCGTCATCAGCGCGTTCCTACTGGCCGCTGGCCTCGACGTCGCGGGCGCCCTCGATCGGATTCTGCGGGCGCTGCTCTCCGGTGTGCGCTCGGTGTTCGGCCTGATCGTCGCCACCATGGCCGCAGGCGCGACCCTGATCTCGCTCACCAGCCACGGCGGCGTGACCGCGTTGATCGTCGGCGGCATGTTCCAGGGAGCGTTTCGCGAGCGGCGGCTGGCGCCCGAGAACCTCTCGCGCTCGATCGAGGACTCGGTGACGCTCGTCGAGCCGCTCCTGCCATGGACGGTGTCGGCGATATTCATGGCGACCACTCTGGGCGTGCCTACCGTGGAGTATCTGCCCTGGGCGGTTTTCTGCCTCGGTGGGCCGGTGTTCTCGCTGCTCTTCGCGCTGGGATTCGAGCGCACGGGCGTGGGCATCCGGCGGCTCGAAGGCTGACGACTGACCGTCGATCGCGGGCGTCGACTTACTTTCCGAGCGTACGGTCGATAAACCCCTGAATCGCCGCGCGGGTCGCCGGGTCGGCCCAGATCTTGGCGATCTCCGCGTCGAACGCCGGGCCGTGTGTGGCCAGGCGCTCGAGAACCGGGTGCTGGATCTGGCGCTTGGTCAGCTCGAAGGCACCCGCGGGCGCCCTGCCCCAATGGGAGGCGAGCACGCACGCCCGGTCGAGCAGCTCGTTGTCCGGCGCCAGCTCGGTGGCGAAGCCGACCTCGACGGCTTGGTTGGCGGAGAACAGCCGGCCGCTATAGGCGAGCTCGCGAGCGCTCCCGGTGCCGAGAGCGGCGCGCACCATCTCGAGTGGCGCCGCGGGGAAGGGGACGCCGACCGGCAACTCGGTGATGCCGAGCTTGGCGCCGCCCGCCGCCACGATCCGAGCGTCGCAGGCGCAGGCGATCACGAAGCCGCCGGCGATGGCGTGGCCGTTGACCGCCGCGATCACCGGGCGCGGAAACGAGTAGAGCGCTTTGAGCGCCTGATCGAGTGCTGGCAGCAGCCGCGCGAGATAGTCGTTCCCCTCGGCCAGCAGCCGCACCAGGTCGAGGCCGGCGGAGAAGTTGCGGCCGGCGCCGGTCAGCACCAGGCCGCGGGGGGGCTCGGCCGCCAGCGCCGCGAGCTCGGCGCTCAGGCCGTCGAGCAGCTCGACGTCGATGGCGTTGACCTTGCCGTGCTCGATGCGCAGCAGCTCGATGTCCTCTCGGGTCTCGCGAACGATCATGCTCGTCTCCTAGCGTAGGTGTTTCAGCAGCCAGCTCTGGCTGGCGTTGAGCGCGGCGATCAGCGCCGGGGTCGGGCCGGCGAACGGGTGCTTGGCGCCGAGGGTGTGATCGGCGCCCGCGATCCGAACCAGCTCGGTCGGCGGCGCGGCGGCGGCGACAAGCGCCTCGGCCTCGGGAAATGGCACGGTCGGGTCGTCCTCGCCGTGGACGATGAGCCAGGGGGCGGTTCGCTTGCCGGCCGCGCCGAGCAGGTCGTAGCGCTCGGGATTCGCCTCGAGATCTGCCAGTACCGAGAGGTCGAGTGGCACTGCCTGGCCGGTGCGCGCGTTAACGATCGGCACCTTGCCGGCGCGCCGCCAGGCCTCCTTGTCGGCGTGGCCCATCCGGTCGAAGGTGCTCACCGCCGCCCAGGTCACCAGCACCGCGATCTCCGAAGAGGCCGCGGCCGCCATCAGCGCGGCGCCACCGCCGCGGCTGTGCCCGAGGAGTCCGATCCGCTGGCGATCGACCCGTCCGGGAGCGATCTCGTCGCCGGTCGCCGCGATGACCCGCAGGATGTCGTCGAGATCCTGGCCGAAGGTCGCGCGGCCGAAGGCGCTCTCGTCGGTGATCAGCTCGTCCCCGGGGCGCATGCCGCTGCCGCTGAAGTTGAACCGGATCGCGACCAGCCCGCGCATGGCGAGCAGCTCGGCGACGTGCGGGAAGAAACCCCACTCCATGAACCCCTTGAAGCCGTGGCAGATGATCACCGCCGGACGGGGGCCGGACTTCTCGGGCAGCGTGACGATGCCGTGCAGGGTCGAATCGCCGGATCGGAGCTCGAAGGTGTCGGTTGCCAGCACCGTCGGATTCTACCCGCGCGCGCTCGGAGTAGAATCGAGCCGTGCCCGAAGACGAAGCCGCTCCGACCGGAGCGCTCCACCTGGCTGAGCTCCACCAGAGCCTGGGGGGGCGGTTCGAGGAAACCGCCCAGGGTTTCGCGATGCCCGTCGACTACGGCTCGCCGGACGACGAATACCGGGCGCTGCGGACCTCGTGTGGCGTGGCGGACCGTTCCTGGACCGATACGCTGGAGCTGGTCGGTGAGGACCGGGTGCGGTTTCTCAACGGCATGGTGACCTGTGACGTCGCCGCACCGGCGGCCGGTCAGGGAACCTACGGCTTCTTCACCGACCCCAAGGGCCGGGTGCTGGCCGACGTCGCCGTTCTGGTCTCGGAAGGTCGGCTACTGCTCGAGCTGGCGCCTGGGAGCGGCCCGCGGATGGCCGAGCACCTGAGCAAGTACATCATCACCGACCGGGTCGAGATTCGCGAGGTCGAGCTACTGGAGCTCGCGATCGCCGGTCCGACCGCCGGGCTCTGCCTGGACCGGCTCGCGGGCGGCGAGGTCCCCCGTGGCGACTGGCGGCACGGTCGGCGCCATCTCTTCGGCCACGATGTCGAGATCTGCAGCCATCCGCGCCTGGGCGCCCCCGGCTTCGTGATCCGGGTCACCCGCGACGCCTCGGAGGAGCTGTTCTCGGCGCTGGCCGATCGCGATTCGGGCTCCGAGTTCACCGCCGTCGGCCATCGTGCGATGGAGGAGGTGCGGGTCGAAGGTGGATTCGCGATCCCCGGGATCGACCTCGATCCGAAGACGCTGCCGCAGGAGACCGGTTGGATCGACGCGGTCAGCTACACGAAGGGTTGCTATCTCGGTCAGGAGATCGTCGCCCGGGTTCACTACCGCGGGCAGGTGAATCGGCACTTGCGGGGGCTCTGCTTCGAGGCTACCGTGCCGCCCGAGCCGGGCGCCGCCGTCAGCTTCGAGGGCGAGTCGGTCGGAGTCGTGACGAGTCCGATCCTGTCGCCCGAGCTCGGCCAGCCGATCGGGCTGACGATGATCCACCGCAAGGCCTTCGAGCCCTTGACCCGGGTCGAGGTCGAGGGTGTCGGCGAGGCCGAGGTCACCGAGCTACCGTTCGTCCACACCAGCATCGCTTGATCGACAGATCCGGACGCTTTTCTCGAGGGGAGACGATGAGGGCAAGTACGTCGAGGGCGCTGGTCGCGGAGTTCGTCGGCACGTTCGCCCTGATCTTTGTTGGTGCCGGCGCCGCTGCCCTGGGCATCGGCGGGCTGATCGGCGTGGCGCTTGCGCACGGCCTGGTGGTCATCGGCCTCATTTACGCCTACGGGCACGTCTCGGGCGCTCATATCAATCCAGCGGTGACGATCGGGATCTGGGTAGCCGGCAAGGTCGAGGCCGGCAGGGCGCTGTCGTACATCACCTTCCAGCTCGCCGGCGGCATCGCTGGGGCACTGGTGCTTCGTTGGGTGCTGGGCGGCGACCAGACCGGGCTCGGGGCGACCACCCTGGCCACCGGGCTCGCTATCGGCGGCGCTTCGATCTCGATCTCACCCGCCGTCGGGTGCTTCGTCGAGGCCGTGCTGACCTTCCTCCTGGTCAACACGATCCTGAACGCCGCCGTCTCGGGCAAGGCGGGCGACCTCGCCGGCTTGGCGATCGGCTTCACCCTGATCTCCTGCATCCTGGTGGGCGGGCCGCTCACCGGCGCCGGCCTGAATCCGGCGCGCACGCTCGGCCCGGCCATTGCCACCGGCAACTTCGCCGACCTCTGGGTCTACCTGGTCGGCCCGATCCTCGGCGCCGCCACCGCCGCGATCCTCTACCGCGGCGTCCTCGAGAGGAGTTAGGGGACGGATCTGGCTAGACGGCGAACGACGAACCGCAGCCGCAGGTGCCGGAGGCCTTGGGATTGTTGAACTTGAATCCCGCGCCGCTCATGCCGAGCATGTAGTCGATCTCGGTGCCTTCCAGGTAGCGCGCGCTGATGGCGTCGACGAACACCTTGAGACCGTCGTACTCGAGCACGAAATCGTTGTCGCGAGCCTCGAGCTCGAAGTCGAGGGCGTACTCGAAACCGCTGCAGCCGCCGCCGCGAACCGCGACCCGGAGGGCGCTGTTGGGGTCGAGCTTCTCCTGCTCGCGGGTGATCTTGATCATGTCGACCGCCTTCTGAGTCAGCCGGAGCGGTTCGCCGGACCCTACGGTGGGAGAGGTCTCGGGGGTGGGGGTCTGGTTCTGCGTTTCCATGAATGACTCCTGCGCTCTGGCTTGTCTGGCTCGATCGGCGGGCTGCCGACTACCGTCACCATAGCCAGACAGGATTTGCCTGTCAATTATTCCCGCGGGCGTAGGATGGGCCCCGTGCCACAAACCATCCTCTTCGGCTACGAGGGCGGCCTGGTCGATCAGGCGGGCGCGCGCCTCAGGGTGCTGACCGGCGTCCTGGCCGAGGAGGGCGTCGAGCTGTCGCCGTCGGCGCTCGAGACCCGTCCCTTCAGGCCTCCCTACGAAGAGTGGATCGCCGCGAGGATGATCCACCGGGCCCGAGGAGAGGTCGCGAAATCGCTCCCTGCGCGGATCATGGCTCGCGCGGCGGCTCGCTACCGCGACTCGGTCCGCAGCGAAGGGCCGGACTGGGTTCCGGGCGCGGTCGATTTCGTCGAGCGGGCCGCGGCCGCCGGGTACGATCTGGGCGTCGTGGCGACTGTGCCGCGCCGGGAGCTCGAGGACGCGGTCCGCCGAGTCGCGCTCGAAGAGGCGTTCCGGGTCGTGGTCAGCGGCGAGGACACCGAGAGCATCGGGGCCGCTTCGTCGCCCTACCTGGTCGCTATGGTCCGGCTCAACACCGAGCCGCCGCTGCCCGAGCGGCTGATTCATCCGCACGAGGTGATCGCGATCGAAGGCACGGCCGACAGGGTTCGGGTGGCTTCCGAGTCGGGGCTGTTCACCGTCGCGGTCGGCGGCGACCCGGAGGCCCGTGCGGCGGCGAACTTCTGGGCCGAGGCCTTCAGTGGGCTCGAGATCGCGAAGCTGCGAACGGGATAGACTCGCGCTCCACGTAGCGAGGAGCGAATGCGTCAAAGGCATCATCAAGGCCCCCCGGTCGGCAGAATCGAAGTCATCAGCGGCGGCATGTTCTCGGGCAAGAGCGAAGAGCTCGTGCGCCGTTTGCGACGCGCTCACATCGCACGCCAGAACATCCAGGTCTTCAAGCCGGTCACCGATTCGCGCCACCCACCGGAGCGCCTGGT
>JAJCXP010000239.1 GCA_029263375.1 Acidobacteriota bacterium
CGATCGCGCGCTCGGCTACGGCATCGCCGGGGTGACGGTGGACGGCAACGACCCCGAGGCGATGGCCGCGGTGCTCGAAGAAGCGGTGGCGCGGGCTCGATCCGGGCTCGGCCCGACCCTGATCGAGGCGATGCTCGGCCGCATACGCGGCCACAGCGAGGGCGACGACTCGCTCAAGATGGTGCCGAAGGACGATCTGGAGCGCTACCGCGCCGAGGATCCGGTGCCGGCCTACGGCCGCGCGCTCGAGGAGGCGAGGATTCTGGACGCTGCGACGCGCGAGCGGCTGGAAGGCCGGATCTCCGCGCTGGTCGAGGAGGCCCTGAGCGGCGCTCTCAAGGCCGGGGCGCCGGAGGTGAGCGTGGCGACGCGGCCGGTCTACGCTCCGTCGCCTGACGACGACGCCGACGAGGGCTCCCGTTCCGATCGGACTCCGGAGGAGACGAGCCCCTCCGCTTCGGATCCTCATCACGAGACGAGCCCTCAGGCCGAAGCCGAGAGGGAGGGGAGCGACCCAGTAGGAGGGGTTGTCAGGGGAGGGCCCTCCCCTGACTCCTACGTAGC
Source organism: Acidobacteriota bacterium (assembly GCA_029263375.1). GTDB lineage: Bacteria > Acidobacteriota > Thermoanaerobaculia > Multivoradales > JAHEKO01 > JAHEKO01. The sequence continues at coordinate 565 of JAJCXP010000239.1, forward strand.
CGCCATCCACCGCGCCCTCGGCGAGGAACTCGAGGCCGACGACCGGGTCGTCCTGATGGGTCAGGACATCGCCGCCTTCGAAGGCGCCTTCCGGGTCACTCGCGGCTTTTTCGAGCGCTGGCCGGATCGCGTCCTGGATACGCCGATCGCCGAGAGCGGCACGATCGGTATCGCCATCGGCGCGTCGCTCCTGGGCTACCGGCCGGTGGTCGAAATGCAGTTCGGCGACTTCGTGACCTGCGGCTTCAACCAGTTGGTCAACGTGGCGGCGAAGCTGTTCTATCGCTGGCAGGTGCCGTGCTCGATCGTCGTGCGCCTGCCGACCGGTGGCGGCGCCGGCGCCGGGCCGTTCCACTCGCAGAATCCGGAGGGGTGGTTCACCCACGTGCCGGGCCTCAAGGTGGTCTGTCCCGCCACCGCGGTCGACGCCCTGACGCTGCTCAAGGCGTCGATCCGCGATCCCAACCCGGTGATCTTCTGCGAGCACAAGTTCCTCTACCGGCGGATCAAGGAGGTCCTGCCCGAGAGCGCGCCGGCCGGGCGCCTGGGTGAGGCGCGGATCGCGCGCGCAGGGACCGACCTGACTCTCGTGGGCTACGGCGTTTCAACCTGGAGCTGCCTCGACGCGGCCGAGGAGCTGGCCGCCGACGGGATCTCGGCAGAGGTGATCGATCTGCGCACCCTGGTGCCGTTCGACGAGGCGACAGTTCTCGAGTCGGTCAAGAAGACCTCGAGAGCGATCGTGGCGCACGAGGCGACGATCACCTCCGGCTTCGGCGGCGAGGTCGCGGCGCGGATTGCCGACCAGGCGTTCGCCTGGCTCGACGCTCCGGTGCGGCGCGTGGCCCATCCCGACAGTCCGTCGCCGTTCGACAAGGGACTCGAGAAAAGCTTGCTGCCGGGGAAGGACAAGATCGTGGCGGCGGCGCGCGAGTTGATGGCCTGGTAGGCGGGCGGACCGAGGCCTGGGAGCCGGGAGGGCGGCATCAGGCGGGCCCGGGGCCCGGCGGCGTGGCCCGGCCTCCAGAGCCTGTAGGATCGGCCGATGAGCGGACCCGAAAGTGTGACCATCGACGGCGTCGAGTTGTTTCTCGGCAAGCCGGTGGATCAGATGCAGAGCTGGATCGGCCAGCGCGAGGTATTGATGCAGCTGCTGGCGGCCTGGTCGCAGGTAGAGGAGTCGGATCTGCCGCTCAATCCGCGCCTGCTGGGCAAGCCGGGGGTCGGCAAGACGACCCTGGCGTGCGCCGCCGCCGGCGAGCTGGGCCTGGATATCTACATCCAGCAGGCGACGATGGACACGCGCCCGGAAGACCTGATCGTGTCGCCGGTGCTGGCTCCCGATGGCGGCGTGCGCTACATGGCCTCGGCGCTGGTGACGGCGGCGATCCGCGGCGGCGTGCTGATCCTCGACGAGGGCAATCGGATGAGCGAGAAGTCGTGGGCGTCGCTGGCGCCGCTGCTCGACCACCGGCGCTACGTCGAGAGCGTGGTCGCCGGCGTTCGTATCCACGCCGATCCGGGCTTCCGCTTCGTGACCACGATGAACGACGACGCCTCGACCTACGAGCTGCCGGAGTACATCCACTCGCGACTGATGCCGCAGATCTACATCGACTTCCCCGACGAGCAGGAAGAGCGCGCGATCCTCGAGGGGCACGTGCCGTTCGCCGAGGCCGAGGTGGTCGACTACGTGCTGTCGTTCCTGCGCGTCGCTCATCAGCGCGATCTTCGATACACCGCCCGCGACGGCATCAATCTGGTGCGCTATGCGATGAAGATGCTGCGGCGCAAGGACGTCACCGACTCGGCGGCCGCAGTTCAGTGCGCGATGGAGTCGATGCTGGAAGCGGACGAGCTGGCCGACTTCGAGATCGAGAGCTAGATTGAGTATCCAGCTGCTGCCGGTGGTGCACGAGCGGCTGGGCGCTCTATCACGGTGACAGGATACGTAACTCACTCCGATCACTCCGAAGCCAGAGTCTCCACCGGTGGTCTGAGAGTTAAGTATCCTGTCACCGGAATAGCCTGTCACCGGAATAGCTCGTGGAAGATACGTATCCTGTCACCGGAATACCGGAATAGTCGCCCATGCAGATTGAGCTCCTTCCGGTGGTGCACGAGCGGCTCGAGATGGCTGCGGCAGTGCGCTCGGCGCTCGAGGCGTCGGATCCGGCGGCGGTAGCGGTCGAGCTGCCGCCGAGCCTGCGCGACGCGGCGCTGCGAGCGATCGCCCGACTGCCGCGGATCTCGCTGCTGGTGACTCGCGAGCCCGGGGAGGAGGCGCTGGTGTGGGTGTCGGCGCCGGGCGACCCGTTCGTCGAGGCGCTGCGCTGGGCGCTCGAGCGCGGGCGAGAGGTGTTTTTCATCGATCCCGATCTGCCCTATGCGGAACGCCACGAGGATCCGATCCCCGACACATACTCGATTCTTCAGATCGGAGCGGAGCGCTATTTCGAGCTGCTCGCCGAGCGCATAGGCCAGAGCGAGGGGAGCGAGGCCGATCGGCAACGCGAGGCGGGGATGGCGTATCACCTGCGATCGGCCGCCGAAGCGCTCGCCCTGGCCGATGCCTCGGACGGACAGGGCGACGGGATTCTCGCTCTGGTGGGAGCCGCGCACGTGCTCCGGCTCCGCAAGCGGCTCGATGAGCCCGCCGCGCAGCCGTTCGCGAGGCGTCGTCGGGCGTCGGTCGACCTGCGCCATCTCGATCCGAAGAGCCTCACGGCGATGCTCTCCGACCCGCCGCTCGCCCACGCGGTCTGGGAACGTGTTCGCTCGGGCGAGGTTCCGGAGGCCGCCTCGATCGACGAGACCCTGTCGCGCAAGACCTCGGTGGTGCGCTTCGGTCTGCGGGTGATCACCGGTGAGGGCGATGGTGCCGAGGCTCGCCGCAAGGAGCGGCTGGTCGAGTATGCGGCGTCGCGAGGGACCACGATCGTCGCCGGACGGCCGTTTCCGGACCGCCACCGCCTCGGGCGGGTGGTCTGGGATGTCGCAGCGGGCTCCTATCGCGAGCAGACCGACGAGGTCGTCCAGCCGTGGCAGCGCCGGCTCTTCCACGACTACTCTGCGCGCTGTGCCCGGGTGCAGGGGATGCTGGTTCCCGGGCTCTACGAGTGGACCGTCGCCGCGCGCGGCGTCGGCGACGACAATCTCGCCTGGGAGGTGTTCGAGGCGGCGCGCGGCTATCCGTGGCAGGACGGTCCGGCGGAGATCGAGTCGGTTTCGATCGATGGCGACGAGCTCGATCTCGGCACCCGCCGCATCCGCTTCCGCCGCCGATTCATGCGCGTCAAGCGCCGGCCGATTGCGTTGCCGGTGCGGGAGCGGCCGACGCCCGACAACGCGGAGGACTGGTTGGCCGGCTTCGACTCGGACGGTCTCTGCTCCTACCCACCCGAGGATCTCGTGATCGAGGACTACGGCCGCTTCCTGCAGCATCGTGCGATCTCGATCCTGTCGGCCGAGACCAGCCGCACGGAGCCGTTCACGACCAGCCTGCTCGACGGCCTCGACATCCGCGAGACCCTGCGCAACGCGCATGACGGACGGATCTACGTGCGCGAAGTCGGGCGCGTGCCCGGTGGCGCCGGCTCGGTCGTGGCGATCTTCGACCGCGATCGTGACAACGACCGCTATCCGTTCGCGATGACCTGGTTGGGCGAGCACGACCAGGAGTCGGACATGGCGTTCTACTCGACCGTGCCCGGCGATCAGGTGGTCGGCCCCGGCATCATGCGCGCCACCTACGGCGGCTTCATGCTCACCCAGCCGCGCGGCCGGCTGTTCGACGTCTGGACCGATCCCGACTACCGGCTGGCGCGCGACAAGGCGGAGCTACTGGTGCTCGCCGCGATCGACTACAGCCTCGAGAAGCTCGTCGTGCACGTCGCCCGCGACCGCCCGAGCGGCCGCCTGCGCGACTATGCCGCCGCCTCTGGAAAGCGGCTGCTGCACATCCCGCTCGCCTCGCTGTCGCCGGTCACCGTCAAGAAGATCCGTGTGCTGCACATCCTGGCCGGTAGGGACAAGCGGGATGTCGCGAAGGGCTACGTCTGGTAGAAGGCAAGAGCCTACAAGCGTTCGGGCACCTGGACCCTCGTGATCCGGAGCCCGGTCCTGCCGGTCACCGTGTTGCGCACCAGCGTGCGCAGGCTGTACTCGCCTGGCGGCAGCTCGAGCCGAGCGGTGAGCAGGTGGCCCTCGTCTCGGAGCTGCTGGCCGATCGTGTCCAGGTCGAACATCACGGTGCGGGAGATGAAGTCGCGGACCTTGCCGTTCGAATCCAGTGCGTAGGCGAAGAACTCGGCGGGGAACTTCGTGCCGCGCAACTCCTGGAGCAACGACGGACCATCCACCTGAACGGAGAGGTCGAGCCCGCTCTTGGAGCCGTCAAGCGGTCGGGCTTCGACCTCGAGCCCGACCGAGCCGCCCTCACGTTCTCCGAGTAGTAGCTGCGCTGTGAACATCCGCCGTTCGATCGCGGTCTGCTCGGAGTATGGCTTGGGCGCGAAGTAGCCCGGTCGGTGCACAATCTGCGCACCGCGCGGCTTGTTCTTCAGCTTGACGCTCAGCGTCCGGTAGCGCCCGGTCGGCGGCAGATCGGTCGGCTGGATGGTGAGCACGTAGGTGACGCTGGTGCGCTCGAGCAGTTTGCCCATCGCCGCGCCGAGGTCGTTGTAGCTGCGGTAGAACTCGCCGCCGGTCTTGTCGGCGATCACGAACAGGCCGTCGTTGGACGAGCTGCGAGCGCGGACGTCATTGTCGGCCCGGATGCCGCCGATGTCGACGGTGTGGACCGCGGCGCCGGCGCGCACGAACTCCTTGGCCATCTCGTCGATCGACGCCAGCGTGGAGGTGTTGCCGAAGCGCAGGTCCGAGTTGACGTCCCAGTAGCGACCGGTCATCGCCGCTTCGGCCTGGGCCTGGGCCTGCTGCCGCTCGATCTCGCGCTCGACGCCGAGTCCGAAGGGAATCGTGCTGTTGAAACCCTCCGAGAAGAAGACGACGTGCTTGCGGCCCTGGACGGAGCCGATCATCTGCGCCAGGGCACCGAGTGAGCTCGAGAGCGCCAGGATCGTGTTCTGGTCGGCGCTCCCGGCGGCCGCATCCTGCATCTGGGTCAGGATCTCGGTGAGCTCGGCGTTGGCGTCGATGCCGCCCACCTCACCGTTGCGCACCGAGGCGGGGCCCACCGGCTGGTCGGTGAGGACGATCCCGAGCGGGTCCGGCGAGCCGTGGATCAGGCTCCGCATGCCGAGTGTTTCGATCGCGACATCGATCTGATCGCGGTCGCCCGTGAAGCCCAGGAGAATCTGGGAGCCGGCCGTCGAGTAGATGCCCACCGCCACCAGATCGGTGGAATGGAGCGAGCTGGCGATCAGCTCCTGCGCCGCCCGTCGCGCCCGCAATACCGCGTGTGGCGACGACAGGGCGAGGTCGAACATGAAGAGAAAGTGTCTCCGCGCCGGGCCGGAGACGTCCGCAGTTGAGTACACGCCCTCGCTGTCGGCGCCGAGGTCGATCGCCTCGAATCCGATGATCTCGCGCTTCTTGCGCCCGTCGCGGACCTCGAAGTCCGCCGCGGTGAGATCCCTGAGCGGCTCGCCATCGACCATCACCTGCACCGGAATATCGACGACGAGGACGTCGGTGACGTCCGAAAAGCGATCTTGAGCGAGCGCGGTCGTCGCCAGGCAGCTAGCCAGGAGGAGCGTCCGCGCGATCCCGCAGGTCGAGGAAGTCATAGTGTTTTCAGGATCTTAGCAAGCGAGGTGCCAGGCGCTTGTCTGAGACCGTGGTCTGAGACGGGAAGCGCCGCGCCGCACCTGGTCGCGCGTTCCCTACGGCGCGAGAAGGGTGCGTGGTGCAGCGGGCAGGCGCCGGTTCACAGCTTCTCGCCCCGCTCGAGCATGCCGACGGCCCGCTCGAGACGCCGGGCTCGGGTTTCGGGGCGCTTGGCGCCCGCGATCCAGGCCGCGTACTCCTTACGATAGGTGTACGCCAGGCCGTCGAAGAAGCGTCGCGCCTTCGGGTGGTCGCTCAGGGCGTCGGCGAGCTCCGGCGGTACGTCGACGGTGCGCTCCTCGACGTCTTGCTCGAGGGTCACCCGGACCGAGTCGCCGACCGATTTGCCCAGCGCTTCGCGGATGCTCTTGATCACGCCCAGGACGTGGCTGCCGCCCATCGGCGCGATCGAGCCTCGGTAGGTATGGTCGTCGAGGGTCGCACGGACCTTGACGCGGCCTCGGGTGCCGTAGGTCTGCTCGACGTCGAAGGGAATCTCGACCAGTGCACCGCCGCCGCTGCCGGCCTTTATCTCCGCCTCGAACCGCTGTTTCGATGACGCCATCTGATCGGACTCGGAGAGAGTCTATGGCAACCGCGCGCGAGTCGCGCGTTACCGGAGCCGTACTCCGGGTACATTCTTCATGATGGAGCTCGAACGCACGGTCGAAGCGCTGGCCCCCGGTCTACTGCGTTACTGCATCGCCGTGACCGGCGATCCGGCGCTGGCGGAGGACGTCGCCCAGGAGGCCCTGGCCGCCCTGGTGGCTCGATGGCGGCGGCTCGGCCCACCCGAGGCCGTCGACGCGTTCGTGTTCTCGATCGCCCGGCGGCGCGCGCTGCGGACGCTGGCCAAGCGCCGGTTGCTCGCGCCGGTCAAGTGGCTACTCAACGGCCCCGCTCGCGAGCCGTCACCTCACGCCTGCGCCGAAGCTCGCCAACGGCTTCGACGGACACTCGCGGCGATGGCGAGCCTGACCGCGGCCGAGCGCCGCGCGCTCGAGCTGGTGGTGATCGGCGACGTGAGCCTCGACCAGGCAGCGGTGGTCCTGAACGCCTCGCCGGCGGCGCTCAAGATGCGCGTGCACCGGGCTCGTCGTCGTCTGAGGAGCCTCATGGAGAAGCGGCATGAATAGCGATCTGGAGCAGGATCTCAAGAATGCCTTCGCGCCCACCGAGGGCGCTGAGCAGCGGGTCGTGCGGGCGGCGTTGGAGCCGCGCACCGTGGGTCGCCCGCGCTGGGTCTGGGCGACGGCGTCCGGCCTGGCGGTCGTGGCGATCGTGGCCGTTGTCGCGTACCGGCCGTCGGCGCCAGTGGAAATGCCGAGCGGCGCCTATCGGATCGTCAACGAAGGAAGCGTCGTCACCGTGGTCTCGGCCTCGGGAGACTCGCGGCTGATCGCCGCGCGAGCCAGGCTCACCGAGCCCGGCGGCGGCATCATTCTGAACCTCGGAGGGAACCCATGAAGACAACGAGAAATGCGTGCCTGTCCCTATTTCTTCTGTTGGTGTTGCCGCTCAGCGCCGCGGATCTGGAGCGTCGAATCAGCGTCGACCTCGAGGACGCGGCCGCCGCCGATGTGCTGACGTCCTTCGGCCATGTGCTGGAGCTCGAGGTCGAGATAGCGGACGGGGTGGACGGCAAAGTGAGCATCCGGCTCGACGAGGTCTCGGTGCGCACGGTGATGACGGCGGTCTGCGAGAGCCTCGGCTGCGCCTGGGATCTGGCCGGCACGGGCGACGACCGGCGGCTCCGGTTCGCGCCGGCCGAGCCGGCGTTACGGGTTCAGGCAAAGGAGGTCGCGGCGTTGAGCCAGAGCATCGACATGAGCCTGGTCGACGCGCCCGCTGAGACGATCCTGGCCAGCTTCGCCAGCATCCTCGAGTCGAAGCTCGAGACAGAGTGCGAAGGCGCGCAGGAGCTGGTGTCGATCGAGCTGAAGGCGGTCGAGCTACGATTCGCCATCGATCTGGTGTGCTCCAAGATCGGCTGTGTGTGCGTGGTCGAGCCCGGCGTGGTGACGGTGCGCGGGCGCTAGCCCGGCCGGTCCTTCAACCGGTAGACGAAGCGTAGCCCCGACCAGGTCTCGTCGATCGCGCAGATCTTGTTGTCGACCAGGCCGAGGTCGAGACCCAGATGCTGGACGACGGTGAAGTCGAGGTCAGTGGCGACGCCGGAGCTCTTCTTGGGCCAGCCGATCCAGAGCCCGCCGTTCGGGACCAGGAGCCGCTTTAGCCGCGGGAGCCGGCGCTCGAGATCCGCGGTGCGCTTGGTGAAGAACACCATCACGTCGAAGCTGCCCTGGGCGCGCCGCACCAGTCGAACGTCATCCGGCAGATCCACGAGCTCGAAATCCGCCGGCGCCGCGATCAGACCCACCCGATGGCCGGCCTTGATGCCGAGCTTCTTCGGCAGCGGCGTCCCCGAGTAGCCCGCGGTCGGCATCGCGTTACATGCGCTCTGGGGTCGGCAGGCCGAGCAGGTCGCAGAGCGCCCGCATGCCGGTGGAGAAGACGCGCGTCGTCGCCAGCCGGACCGCCCGGACGTTGTCGTCCTTCTCCTGCAGGATCGGGTGCTTGTGGTAGAGCGCGTTGAATTTCTGCGCCAGATCCAGAGCGTGGCGCGCGACCAGCGAGATCTCGAGCGTCTCGCCGGCGGCCTCGACCCTGCCGTCGGTCTGGGCGACGGCGTAGACCAGATCCCACAGATCGTCCTGCCAGAGCTCGGCGGGCAGCTCGGTCACCTGCTCCGGGGTGATCTCGGTCGCCAGGCCCTCCTGCTCGAGCCGGCGCCAGATGTTGCCGGCCCGCACCAGCGAGTAGAGCAGATAGGGGCCCGACTCGCCCTCGAAGTTGAGCGCCTCCTCGAAGTCGAAGGCGATCACGCGCGTGGTGGTCGCCTTGGTCATGAAGAATCGCAGGGCCGCGGTGGCGATGTCGGCCGCCAGCGCGTCCAGCTCATCGTCGGGCAGCTCCCGATTGCGGGTGCGGATCTCCTCGCGGCTCTTGTCGATCAGCTGATCGATCAGGTCGTCGGCCTTGACGCCGATCCCCTTGCGGCCGGACATCTCGAGGCTGCCGGCGTCCTCATCATCGTCCTCGTCGGACAGGAAGCCGAGTTGGCGGGCCGCCGCGGTCGACAGCGACACCATCTCGTAGGCGAAGTGGATCGAGCGCTCCGCCTGGCTCTCGAAGCCGAGCCGCTCGAGGCCGACCCGGACGACCTTCTGCAGATAGCTCTGGCGGGCGTCGATGACGTTGATCACGCGCTCGGCGGCGCCGAATTCCGGGCGCTTCTCGCCGTTAGCGGCGAGTGGGCGCTCGTCGCCGCCCTCGTCGTCGGCGACGGTCTGCCAGATGCCGGCCTCGTCCCAGTACCGGTAGCCGAAGTCGTCGCCCAGCAGGCCGAACTTCCACATCTGGTAGGCGATGTCCTTGGCGACGTAGGTGGCGGTCCCGTCGGAGCGCACGATGACCTTGTCGGGGTCTTCGAGCCCGGCGAACTCTTCGCTCTCGGCCAGCGGCATCACCCAGCAGCCGACGTTCTTGCCCGACTCCTCGAGCTTGACCGCACCCCGCGCCTTGAGTTGCTCGAATGCTTTGGCGAAGAAATTCCGCCCGAGGATGGCGCCCTCGTGCGTCAACAGGTCGTAGCCGATGCCCAGCCGCGCCATGGTCTCCAGGTGGCGCTTGACCACCCGGCGGGCGATCAGGCGTGCGACCTCGGCGCGTTCGCCGGTATCGTGCTCGAGCGCCTGCAGCGTCGCTCGTCGATGCTCGAGGCGGCTTTCATCCTCCGCGTACCAGGCGCCGACCTCGGCGTAGAGGTCCCAGCAGTAGTAGTCGAACGGCTCCGGGAGCGCGGCGATCTGGTCGCGGGAGAGGCCGCGAATGTCGAGAAAACCGACCACGACGTCGGCGAGCTGGACACCGGTGTCGTCGATGTAGTTCTGGATCTCGACGCGATGACCGAGTGCGCGGAGCACCCGCGAGAGCACGTCGCCGAGCACTGCGTTGCGCAGGTGGCCGATGTGGGCGGCCTTGTTGGGATTGATGTTCGTGTGCTCGACGATGATCTTCTGGCCGCTCTCGGGCGCCTCGAACAGTGGGCGCGACAGAATTGCCGCCGCCACCGATCCGCGGTCGAGGTAGATGTTCAGGAATCCGGCCCCCTGGACCTTGACCTCGCGCACCCAGTCCGGAAGCTCGAGCTCGGCCGCGATCTCCTCGCCGATCTGACGCGGATTGCGCTTCAGGTCGCGCGCCAGCTGCAGGGCGCCGGGGAGCGCCAGATCGCCCAGGTCCCGCCTCGGCGGCACCTCGACAATCGCCGTGTGGTCGATGGCATAGAGGTCTCGGACCCGCTGTTCGAAGATCCGAGCCAGTTCGCGTCGAAACTCGCCGAGCATAGTGCGCTGGAGTCTACAGCGAAGCGCCGGGCGATGGTTCCCGCGGGATGCTGCATCCCATCCGCAAGGATTGATATGATGGGGGACCCCGCCCACCGGCGGGTACCTCACAACATGGCTAAGAAGAAGAACCACGTTCGCATCCCGATGAACGGGACCGTCCTCGAGCTGATCGAGGGTGATATCACCGAGCTCGAGGTTGAGGCTATCGTCAACGCCGCCAACGAGAAGCTGGAGCTCGGCGCCGGAGTCGCAGGCGCCATCCGAGATCGCGGCGGTCCAACTATCCAGGCCGAGTGCAAGCGCATCGGCGGTACCGCAGTTGGCAGCGCGGTGATCACCGGCGCCGGTGACCTAGACGCCAAGCACGTGATTCACGCGGTCGGACCGAAGATGGGCGAGGGCGACGAGGATCGCAAGCTCTCCTCGGCCGTGCGCTCGGCGCTTGCCCTGGCTGATCGCCACGGCCTCAAGTCGATCGCGCTGCCGGCGATCTCGACCGGCGTCTACGGCTTTCCGGTGAATCGCTGCGCGCGCATCACCCTGACCGAGATCCACCGGTACCTCCAGGGCGGCACCAAGCTCGAGCGAGTCGTCGTCTGCCTGTTCGGCGCCGAGGCGTTCACCACGTTCCGCGCCGAGCTGCGCCGCGGCTTCCGCTAGGGGGGACACAATACTTAATTCGCAGTGAAACGCGCGACCCGCGTTTCACTGCGAATTAAGTATTGTGTCCCCCCCTACGCCCCGTATTTCTTGAGCCGGTCGGCGTTGGCCAGCATCAGGCCGACCAGGTCGCGCGAGGGGATCGTGCCGATGTGTCCCACGGTGGCGGCGTTCTCGGTGAATTCGCTCGAGCCGTCGATGTAGCAGCGTGGGCCGTGGAGCAGTAGCGGGATCGGGTGCCAACTGTGGGCCTTCATCGGCGCCGGTGTCGAGTGGTCGCCGGTGACGGCCAGGACGTCCGGCCCGAGCTCGAGCAGCCGGGGCAGCGCCGCATCGACCTCTTCGAGCACCGCCACCTTCGCCCCGAGGTCGCCGTCTTCGCCCGCTTGATCGGTCTGCTTGACGTGGATGAAGAAGAAGTCGAAGTCGTCCCAGCGCTCGGCCACGGTGTCGAGGATCTCGGGGAAGCGCTTCGCGCACGGAACGACCTCCAT
>JAJCXP010000240.1 GCA_029263375.1 Acidobacteriota bacterium
TCATCACCACCAGTTGGACCAGATCGGTGTAGACCACTGCGATCATGCCGCCGACCATCGTGTAGCCGATCAGGATCGCTGTGAAGCCGATCATCCCCCATTGGGTCGGCACTCCGAGGATGACGTTGGCGATGAGTCCGCCGGCGACGATCTGAGCCTGGATGTAGACCACCGTGGCGACCAGGATGATGATCGCCGCGAGCGCTCGGACGCCCTTGCTGTAGTAGCGGGTCTCGATGAACGCCGGCAGCGTTAGCTCTCGCTGGCGAGTGAACCGGGGGGCCAGGACCGCGGCCAGGAACCAGTAGGAGACCGGTATGAACAGCACGAGCCAGCCGAAGGACCAGCCGACGGAGTGCATCACGCCGACCGTGCCGACAAAGGTGCCGGCGCTGCAGTGGGTCGCCGCGAGGGTGGCTCCGCCCACCAGCCAGCCGAGTTTGCCGCCGGCGATCCAGTAGTCCGATTCGCTCCGGGTGGAGCGCATCGCCATCCAGCCGATGACGAACAGCACCACGAAGTAAAGCAGGAAGACGGTCAGCTGGATGGTCATCGCTCGCGCTCCACCCAGTACATCCAGAGGATGTACGCGGCCACCAGCACGCCGAAGACCATGAACAGCCCCCAGAACACGAACCCGGGCCCGTTCACCCCAGCTGCTCCCGCAGCCGACGCCATCCGAGGACGCCGAGGATGCCCAGCAGCGACAGGGTCGCCAGGTCGACGCCTCGCTCGAGGGTCAGCAGCGGCGCCGATCCGTGCGCGGTGCCGAGTCGCAGCAGGGCCGGCATTACCGGCAGTGAGAACGAGTAGACGTTGGCGTCGGACGTGCGGTCGATCGACCTGACGAGCTTGAAGTCGGACGGAAATCCGGTGTACGCCACCGTTCCGGCGGGCAGCGCCACGGTGGCGGTAAAGGTCCGGGGGAGGGCCTCGCGCGACGGCCAGGTCGGGACGAACATGGGCAGCGCGACGACGGCAGGATCGCGCGGCGCGCTGGGCAGCGGCAGTACCTCGTAGGTCAATCGCAAGCGCAAGCGCTCGGTGGCAGCCGGCAGTGGAACCACTCCGTCGAGGTTGCCGGCGGCCGTCTGCCGGGCGCGGAAGGAGACCTCACTTTCACCCACGAAGGCGCGGACATTGGCCGCGCGACGACCTTCGAAGGTCAAAGACTTGAGCTCGAGCTCGTGCGCCCCCGCGGGCTCGAGGTAGTAGCGAGCGTCGACCGAGGCGGAGCCGTCCTCGGCGACCCGGGCATCGACGACCACCGAGTCGAGCGCCGGCGGCTCGGCGCGCGCCGCCGAGACGATAGCGACAGCCAGGAGCAGCGGGGCGTAGCGGCGGTTCACGATCGGCGCGCTAGTTCCAGACCTCGCGCAGAACGCGCAGGGCGTTGCCGCCGATGACCTTGATGATCTGTTCGTCCGGGTAGCCGTGCTTGACCAGCCAGCGCGGGATGTTCTTGGAGCACTCGGACGGGTTCTCGAAGCCGCGAACGTACTCGACGCGCTCGAACGAAGGCGTCTCGCCTCCCCGCGCCCTTGACTGCTGGATCGACAGGTTCGATGAGTACGTGCTGTGCAGGCCGACGTGATCGCCGTAGACCGTGTCGGGGCCGAATGAGACGTGGTCGATGCCCACCAGGTCACGGATGTACTCGAAGTGCTCCATGACCGATTCGACGGTGTGGGTGCTGTTCTCGGGTGTCAGGGTCGTGTGAGGCGCGGCCTCGATTCCGATCAGGCCGCCACGGTCGGCGCACGCGCGTAGAACCTCGTCCGGCGCCAGACGGTTCGACTCCCAGAGCGCTCGCGCGCCGATATGACTCAGCAGGATCGGTCGCTCGCTGGCCTCGATCACGTCGAGCGTCGTCTGGTCGCCGCAATGCGAGCAATCGATCAGCATGCCGACCTTGTTCATGCGCTCGACCGCCTGACGGCCGAACACCGTCAAGCCGCCGTCGCGCGGTTCGCGCAGACCGGAGCCGAGCGCGTTGGCCTCGGAATACGCGATTCCCATCGCACGCACCCCAAAGCCGTAGAGGATCTCGATCCGATCGAGCTCGTTCTCGATCATGGCGGCGCCCTCGAGCGACGCGATCAGTGCCACGCGCTCCTCGGAGTGAGCCCTCAGAATGTCGTCGACGCCCTTGCAGTGAATGACGAAATCCTGGTGCGCGAGGTCGCACAGGCGCATCCCGAGATCGTGCAGGACGTCGTTCCACTTCCAGCCGTTCTTCGACTCGATCGTGCAGATGCCGTCGAGCAGGTTGTCGAACACAGCGTCCCAGTAGGAATCGGCCAACCCGCGAAAGGCAGTCGCGGTGCGTCCCTCGCGGACGTAGGCCGGGGTCTCGCTGATGTCCGCAGGAAAGGTGGCCAGGTGCTCGTGCAGCGAGATCATGACGTTGTCGCGCACCAACGCCTCCACCCGGCGCTCCTCGGACTCGGTCAGCGGGATGAGGGCGGGCTCGACGCGGTCGATTTCGGCCGCCAGGTCGAAGGCGGGGTAGTCGACGCCGCGCTCGAGGTACTCGAAAGATTCGTAGACGGGGGCTCGCTTCTTCAAGCTCAATCGAACTCTCCAGAGTGGGCTCGGCTGGCGGCGTTCAGCGGGAGCGGATTAGCGTCGCTTCTAGTCTACGGTACCTCGGATCACCTGTTGCACTCGATCGTTCGGATCCGCCAAGAAGCCGGCGGCCGTGCAGTCCCAGCTGGTGGCGCCGGCGAGCGGAATGGAGATCGACTGCAGGGTTTCGGCGTTGCGGCACTGCGTCTGGACGCCGGTCATGCCGGCCATGGCCCCGGTCAGTGAGCCGGTGCCTGCCTTGCCGCGCACCACCATCTGAACGGTGTCACCGGCGCTGACCGCGAGCCCGCCGGCCTCGCAGTCCCAGTCGAGCGCGCCAAACAGGCTGATCGACACCGAGTCGCCGGTGGTCACGTTGCGGCAGATCGTGTTGCGGGTCGTGAGATTCGCGACCGAGCCGCCTACCGAGGCTCCGCACGCCGGCAGCGCGGAGCGCAGGGCCCCCCACCCGTAGGTGTTGTTCGGAATGTTCGAGCCCGGAACCCCACCGCAGGTCTGCGTGCTGGTGCGCGGCAACGCGGCGTCGATCATGTGCTGCTCGAGGCCGTCGACGTCGGAGATCAGGCAGGAGCCGGCCGACATGACCAGCGCCGCCATCCCCGCGACGTGCGGGCTGGCCATGCTGGTGCCGCTCAGGAAGCCGTAGCTGGTGCCGGGGAAGCTCGATCGCACACTGACTCCGGGCGCGGAGATGTCAGGCTTCAGTCGGTCGCTGCCGTCGACCGTGACCGGTCCGCGACTGCTGAACGATGCGATGTTGTCGGCGTTGTCGGTCGCGCCGATCGTGAACGAGGCGTCGTAGATCGCCGCTGGCGTCGAGACGGTGGAGCAGCCCGAGCCGGCGTTGCCGGCCGACACGCTCACCAGGATGCCGGCGGCGCGGGTGTTTTCGACCACCGTCAAGAGCGCGTTCGGATCGATGCAGCCCTCGAAGGTCGGACAGCTCCACGAGTTGTTGATCACGTGTGGCGCCATCGCCGGGTCGGGGTTCTGGTCGTTGAGATCGGTCGGCGCGACGAACCACTCGAAGCACTCGCTGTAGGTGACCGGCGTACCGTTGCCCTGATCCATGTTCCGGCAGCCGATCCAGCGCGCCCCCGGCGCCATGCCGATCTGGTTGCCGGCGCCATCGTCGCCGACCATGGTGCCCATGGTGTGCGTGCCGTGGCCGTTGTCGTCGCACGGGAAGGAAGAGTCCGACCCGCAAACGCCGCCACCGCTGTGGATCGAGTCATGCCAGCTGTAGTTGTGGTCGGCAGACAGGCCGTTCCAGCCCCGGTACTGGCTCTGGAGCGCTGGGTGGTCCCAATCGTAGCCGGTGTCCTGGCCGCCAACGACGACTCCCTGACCGGTGAAGCCGGCCGCCCAGAACACGTCTGGGGCGCCGGTGTGGGTGATGTTGGCCTCGATGCCGAAACGCGGCTCGACGCGATCACTCTCGATCAGCACCGGAGCGCTGAGCGGCACCTGCGGATTGGCGTAGATGTGCCCGACGTCGTGACGCTCCGCCAGACGCATGAGGGTAGCTTCATCGCTGCGCACGTGGATCATGTTGGCGATCCAGTAGGCGCGATGCTCGACACCCGCCGCGGCCAGAGTCTCGAGGATCGGGCCCTGGGTGGCACGGGCGTGATCGCGCAAGGTCTCGAACACGTAGCGGCCCTTCTCGGCCTTGGTCGGCAGGAAGCTCGCAGCGCCGAGGTCCGCCTGCGAGGCGAGGAATACGATGTAGTCGGCGCCGCCGATGCCGTCCGCTCGCTCCAGAACCCACGGGTCCACCTTCGTTCGCCAGTCCGCGCGCAGCGCGCCGGTCACGGCGAAACAACCGATCATCGCCATCGTCGCTGCGAAACCCACCCGAGTACGGATCTTGTCTCCGCTCACCATTAGCCTCTCCCCTTTTGACTGCGGCGAAGTCTATCAGGGGCCTCGAGATTCGGTTACTCTAGCGGGGACGGGCGCGGCCTGTCCGCTACAGGCATCGGTTCTATGAGTAAACGACGACGGGCTCGGGAGATGGCAGTGCAGATGCTCTATCAGAGCGATCTGGGCTCGACCCGACCTGCGGCCGTCTTTCTTCACTTCGACCCGGCCGAGTACCTGCCGAACAAGCTCAGCTCGGACAGCGCCGCGCAGGCGTTCGACTACGCCAAGCGGCTGGTCGACGGCGCCACCGAGCACCGCGAGGAGATCGACGAGTTGATCAAGGGCCAGGCGGACAACTGGCGTCTCGAGCGCATGTCCGCGGTCGACCGCAACGTCCTGCGACTCGCTGTATACGAGTTTCTCTACGAGTCGGACGTGCCCAAGTTGGTGGTGGTCGACGAGGCGATCGAGCTCGCCAAGAAGTTCGGTTCCGAGCAGTCGGGCCGATTCGTCAACGGGCTGCTCGACGGCCTGTTGAAGTCGCACGAGTTTCCGGGGACGTTGAAATGAGTCTGGGTGGCTACGATCACGAGCGGATCGAATCGAAGTGGCAGGCGCGCTGGAAGAGTCGCCGAGCGGGCGAGGTCGACCTGCGCGACTCGCGTGACGCCTACTACATGCTGGTGATGTTCCCCTACCCGTCGGGCGACCGCCTGCACGTCGGCCACGGCCGCAACTACATCATGGGCGACGCGCTCTACCGCTATCTGCGCATGCGCGGCCGGCGGCCGCTCAACCCGATGGGTTGGGACTCGTTCGGTCTGCCGGCCGAGAACGCGGCGATCGCGCGCCAGGTCCATCCACAGGACTGGACCAACGGCAACATCGCGGCGATGAAGGAGCAGTTCGCGAAGTGGGGGATCCTCTTCGACTGGTCACGCGAGCTCAGCTCGTGCACGCCCGAGTACTACCGTTGGAATCAGTGGCTGTTTCTGCGCATGCTCGAAAAGGGCCTGGCCTACAAGCGTGAGGCACCGGTCAACTGGTGCCCGCAGTGCCAGACGGTGCTCGCCAACGAGCAGGTGGTCGAGGGGCGCTGCGAGCGCTGCCGCACCGAGGTCGTGCAGAAGACTTTGAGCCAGTGGTTCCTGCGCATCACCGACTACGCCGACCGTCTGCTCGCGAACCTCGACGGTCTCGACGGCTGGCCCGATCGGGTCAAGCTGATGCAGCGCAACTGGATCGGTCGCTCGGAGGGCGCTGAGCTCGACTTCCAGCTGCCGGACCACGGCGAGACCCTGACCGTATTCACGACCCGACCCGACACGGTGCACGGCGCCACCTTCATGGTGCTTGCGCCGGAGCATCCGCTGGTTCCGAAGCTGATCGCCGATCACCCGGACCGGACCGAGGTCGAGGCCTGGATCGAGAAGGTCCGGAACACGCCCCGCATCCAGCGTGAGGCGGAGGAGAACACCAAGGAGGGGCGCGACACCGGTGCGTCGGCGCTCAACCCGGCAACCGGCGAGCGAGTGCCGATCTGGCTCGCCAACTACGTGCTGCCCGACTACGGCACCGGCTCGATCATGGCGGTGCCCGCGCACGACAAGCGCGACCTCGAGTTCGCCCGTCAGGAGGGACTCGCGGTTCGGTTGGTCTACCACCCGGAGGACGAAGATGTCGATCCGGCGACGATGACCGAACCGGTGCTGCACCGTGGCGTGATCCGCAACGCGCCGCCGTTCGACCGTCAGAACGAGAGCCCCGAGACGCTGGCCCGCTTCATCGACTGGATCGAGGAACAGGGCTGGGGTCGGCGCAAGGTGACCTTCCGTCTGCGCGACTGGCTGATCTCGCGGCAGCGCTACTGGGGCACGCCGATCCCGGTGGTCTACTGCGAGAAGTGCGGCATCGTGCCGGTACCGGAGAGTGATCTGCCGATCACCCTGCCGTACGACATCGAGTTCACCGGCCGGCGCGGCAACCCGCTCGAGCGCCACGAGGGTTTTCTGAACGTCGAGTGCGGCAAGTGCGGCGGCCCGGCGCGCCGGGAGACCGACACCATGGATACCTTCGTGGACAGCTCCTGGTACTTCCTGCGCTACCTCTCGGCCAAGGACGGCGAGCGCATGTTCGATCCCGAGCTGGCCAACAACTGGGGCCCGGTCGATCAGTACATCGGCGGCATCGAGCACGCGATCCTGCACCTGCTCTACGCGCGCTTCGTGACCATGGTGCTGCACGACTTCGGCATGGTCGGCTTCGAAGAGCCGTTCACGAACCTGTTCAATCAGGGCATGATCACCAGCTTCTCCGAGGAGAGCGGGCGGATCGAGAAGATGTCCAAGTCGCGCGGCAACACGATCTCTCCGGATCAACTGATCGAGGACATGGGGGCCGACACCGAGCGGGTCTACACCCTGTTCCTCGGCCCGCCCGAGGACGAGGTCGAATGGAACCAGGAGGCCGTCTCGGGCGCCTACCGGTTCCTGAACCGGGTCTGGCGCGCCGCGGAGCGTCTCGACGAGGCACCGCCGAACGGTCCCGCCGACGAAGAGCTCGAGCGGCTGCGCCACGTCGCCATCGAGCGCGTCACGCGCGACATGGACAAGTTCAAGTTCAACACCGTGGTCGCCGCGCTGATGGAGCTGATGAACGCGCTCGCCAAGGCGCTCGAGGAGCGCACGGCGTCGAAGCTGACCTGCGAGCACACTCTCGACACGCTGGTGACCCTGCTGCACCCGTTCGCGCCTCACATCACCGAGGAGATCTGGGAGCGACGGGGCCATCCCGAGACGCTGCTCGAGTCGTCGTGGCCGGACTACGACGAAGACAAGCTCCAGGCCGATCGGGTTACCATCGTGGTTCAGATCGACGGCAAGCTGCGCGACAAGCTGGATGTCGACGCGCAGGCGAAGGAGAGTGACGTCGTCAGCGCCGTCATGGCGAGTCCCAAAGTCGAACAGCACCTTGAGGGGCGCGAGATCGCCAAGACGATCGTGGTGCCCGGACGACTTATCAACCTGGTAACGAGGCCTTCCGCATGACCAACCGTCTGCTCTACTGTGCCGCCCTGGCACTCTCCCTGCTCGCCGCCGGCTGCGGCTACGGCCTGGTGGGCCGTACCAGCAACCTGCCCGAGGACGTGCGCAGCATCTTCGTCGAGACGCTGCGGAACGAATCGACCCGGGCGCAGATCGACCAGATCCTGACCCAGGCGATCACCAACGAGTTCGTCACCCGGCAGCGTTTCCAGGTGGTCTCGGACCGCGCCAGCTCGGACGCGGTCCTCGAAGGCGTGGTCAAGAGCTTCCGCGTGCGACCGGTCTCGTTCGGCGCCGAAGGGCGCGCCCGCGAGTACGAGATCACCATCACCGCCCAGATGGAGTTCAAGCGCAACAACAGCGACGGCGACATCCTGTGGGCGAATCCGGCCTATCTCTTCCGTGAGAGCTACGAGCTGGAGCTCGAGGCGGTGAGCTTCCTCGATACCGAGGACGAGGCGATGGTGGAGGTGGCGGAGAGCTTCGCGGAGACGATGGTGATCGATCTCCTCGAAGGGTTCTAGGGCGGTTGGCCGGGTCTTCGGGTGGGGCCGGGCGGCGTTGATCGGGAGGCCTAGCCCCGGAAGTGGGGGCTCCTCCTGCTCGGCTTCGCGCGCCGGCCCCCACCCGAGCCCCCCTTGAGAACGCGCCGCGGTTCAGCCGGCGTCCTGCCGGAGCGGAGAAGCTCGTGCCCAAACGCGCAACAGCCGGCGCAGTGCACCGGCTGGTTCTACCTTGCGCCCACCCGAGCTCCCTTGGAGCCGGTGGTCGGAGGATTCCGCGCTACGGGCTGGCGAGCTTCGCCACCGCCCGGGTGAGGCGGGACTTGGTGCGGGCCGCCGCGTTGGCGTGGATGATCTGCTTTTGCGCGGTCGTGTCGACCAACTTGAGCGTGCCCTGAAGGAGCGACTCAGCGGTCTGCTGGTCGCCGGCTTCGATCGCGGTGCGCAGCTCTCTGATCGCCGTGCGCATCCGCGTGCGGTAGCTGCGGTTGCGTACGCGGCTGATCTCGTTGGTCAGATTCCGCTTCTGAGCGGACTTGATATTTGCCATGGGTGATTCTCCTGAGTGGTTCCGAAAGCGGCGCTAGCGGCCCGCGGCAGCGAGCCGTTGGCGCGCGAGGTTGGCCTCGTCCGAGTTCGGGAACTGCTGGATGACGTTTCTGAGTTGAACCTCGCCCTGTTCGACCAAGCCGAGCTCCAGGTAGGCGTACCCCTTCTTGAGGATCGCGCTGGCGGTCTTGTCGCTGCGGGGGTACTCGTTGAGGATGGTGTCGAACTGAGCGATCGCCTGCTGATACTTGGCTTGGCTGAAGTAGCTTTCGCCGGTCCAGTAGGTCGCGTTGTCGGTCAGCTCGGTGTCCGGGAAGTTGGTGGAGTAGCGTCGGAAACCGAGGATCGCGAGATCGTAGTTGCCGCGCAGGTAGTCGTTGTAGGAGGTGTCGTAGAGCGCCTGCGGGTCGGTCGGCGCCTCAGTTAGCGAGGCGTTGCCGCCGCCCGACGGGCCGGCCGAAGCGAGCCCTCGACCGAGCGAGCTGCGCACCGCCATGAGCTCCTGGTTCGTCGCCGTGATCTGCTGCGAGAGCTGGGAGAGACGGTAGTTGGTATCGCCCAGGTTGGCCTGCAGCTGCTCGATCTGCTGACTGAGCTCCTTCAAGCTGACCTGGACATCGGCTTCCGACTTGAGCAGCGACTGCGTCTGGGTCGAAATCTGAGCCCCCAGATCCGCCACCTCGTCCTTGCTGGAGCTCTGCTGCTGCAGCTTCAGCACCTCGCGCTGAATGTCCGCGAGCTTGGTGTGGATCTCGTCGAGATCACTGCTCGAGACACACGAGATGGATAAAGGAAGAACGGCCAGGACCGCGACTAGCGCGATCCCTGGCCATCGAATCTGCTTCAACTTGATGTCGCTCCCCAGATGGCGGCGCTACTTCGCGGTGATGACGAAGCGGGCGCGACGGTTCTCGGCCCAGCACGCCTCACTGCTCTCGCGGCAGGCCGGAGCCTCTTCGCCGAAGCTCACAGTCCGCATGCGCGAGCCGGTGACGCCGAGCGAGCCCAGGTAGTCAGCCGCCGCGTTGGCGCGCCGATCGCCGAGGGCGATGTTGTATTCGTTTGTACCGCGCTCGTCGCAGTGACCTTCGATGTTCACCTGGACGCTCGGGTAGTCACGCATGAACTTGGCGTTCTTCGCCAGGCGATCACGCGCGTTGGGCTTCAGTTCGTACTTGTCGAAATCGAAGTAGACATCACCGATCAAACCTTCGGCACGAGCCCATTCGTTGAATTGCTGAATCTCGAAGCTCATCGGGTCCGGCTTCACGTCGACCGGCGCCGCGGGCGGCGGCTCGATCTCGCGAGTCTCGGGCTCGACGGGTGGCGCTGGGGCCATCTCCTTCTCGACCGGGGCGGGAGGCTTTTTGGCGCAACTGACACCAACCAACGCCGCCATTGTGAGTATGCAGACCGCCAACGTCCATTTGCGGTTCATTACCGTCTCTCCTTCATCTTCGAAAACACGTCTAAGTGGAATCAGCTCAACCCTATCCGAGGGCGCGGGTACTGTAACAGAAGCTTTCTTGCCGCCACAATACCCAAGGTTCGGATTACTGCCGATGATCATTGCACAAACCCGGACCAAGCGGGGCCTCTATTGTTGCCGGTCCGGGTCAATTGAGTCTCTTTGGCGCCAGCGAGGTCCAGCACGTAGATCTGGGTGTTGCCGTTGCGCGTCGAGGCGTAGACGATCTTGCGGCCGTCCGGCGAAAACGACGGCGATTCGTGAGATCCCTCGGAGCGCTTGAGGGGCTTGGACTCCAGCGTCACGAGATCGGTGATCGCGAGATCGAACTTATTGCCGCGCCTGGTGGCGTGCACGATCCGCGCGCTCTTGGGATCCCAGGCGGCGCCGTCGTTGTAGTCGCCTTCGAATGTCACCCGTCGCAGGTTGCTGCCGTCGGCGCTCATGACGTAGATCTGCGGTGAGCCGCCGCGGCTCGATGTGAACGCGATCTCCTTGCCGTCAGGGCTCCAGGAGGGGTTCGTGTCGATGCCCGAGGAGCGCGTGAGCTGCTCGAGACCGGTGCCGTCGCGCTTGGCGACGAAGATCTCGCTGTTGCCGCGGCCGACCGAACGCGAGAACGCGAGCCGCCGGCCGTCGGGACTGTAGGCCGGTGAGATGTCGAGATCGCTCGAGGTGATGAGTGGCTTCTTGGTCCCCGTCTTGATCTCGGCGGTGTAGATACCGGGGGCGCCGTCCAGATAGGACACATAGGCGAGAAAATCACCCTCGGGGCTCCAGTCGGGCGAGAACGACAGCGTCTGGTGAGCGGTCACAGGCCGCTGGTTCCAGCCGTCGTAGTCCATCATGTACACCTCCTGCCGCGCCTCGCCGCCGTCGCGATCCGAAGAGAACGCAATCGACGTCAGGGTCAGGCCCGGGCGGGCGGTGAAGTGGCGGATGATCTCGTCCGCGAACGTGTGCGCCATCCGGCGGGCCACCGCGTAGGAGCCGCGATAGCGCTTGCCGAGTACGAACAGCTGGCCTTTCAGTTGTGTCAGCTTGCCCTCGAAGACCAGCCGGTCGCCTTCGAGCGAGGCCGTGGTCTCGAGCAGGATCTCGTTGCCGAGCGAGCGATAGAGCTCGGCGTCGCCGGCGCGGTCGCCGGTCAGTCGGAGCACGGCCAGCTGCTCGGGGCCCTGCACCAGGAAGATGCCGCTGCCCTCGAGATCGCTCCGCAGGGTGTTCTCGAACTCCGCCGCGGCCTCGCGAGCGCCTTGCGAGAGTGTGGCAACACCGGTCGAGGCAGGGTAGGCGAGGCGCACCTGTGCTCGCGCCGAGCCGTCGAGGACAATCTCGACCGCGGACTCGTCCTGAGGCGCGGGCGCGCCCAGGGTAGCGGCCGGAAGCATCCAGCCGAGAGTGAGCGCGGCGATCAGCGCCGCCTGGTTCGTGGGGGTCATGCGAGACTCTCCGATCAAGAGAAGAAAATCATCGAACGATCAGGCTCACACCGAGTGAGTCCGCGTCGTAGCTTGCTGGTAGGGGAGGCAGAGGAGCGGCCACGCTGACCGCGCGCAGAGCCGCGTCGTCGAACGCCCGGCTGCCGGAGCTTTCGATCAGCTTGAGGCCGCTCACCGAGCCGTCTCTGGCGATCCGGAAGAACACCCGCGATTCGATCTGACCGTCGACCCGGGGTCGCACCCAGGCGCTACCGATCATTGAGACCAACTGGTCGATGTAGTAGCCGTAGGTGAAGTCGGGATTGTCGAGGCCGACGCCTGAGGCGCCGAACGGCGACGATGCGATGTCGCTGCCGAGCGGCGATCCTCGCCGCTGCTCAGGCTGCTGCTGCACCGGGGGTGCGCTGCGCTCGGGCTGCTTCTCGGGCTTTTTGGTGGCGGTCGGACTGGGCGCGGTCGGCCGGGGGGCCTCCGGCGGGGCCGGCCGCGGTGGCTCCGGAGGTGCTTCGCGCACGGGCTCGGGTCGCGGCTTCGGGTCGGGTACGCCGAGAGCCTGAACCGGAACGATGGTCACCGTCCGGAACTCGATCGGCGGCTGCGCGCGCGCCATGAATACCGGCACCAGGAAGGCGGTGACGCCGATCGCAATGTGGAGGACGACCGAGAAGACGAACGCCCCGGTGCGCCGGGTGCCCTGGGCCCGCTGCTGCAGGATCGTGTTCGCCGGGTGGATCAACTCAGCGCGATCCCTTGGGCTCGGTCACCAGACCGACCTGCTCGATGCCCCCCTGGTTCAGGAGATCGAGGACCTCCATGACGGCGCCGTAGGGGAGCCGCCGGTCGGCCTTGAGGAACAGTGAGTCGTCGCCTCGTGCCTGGAGAATCGGCAGCAGTCGCTCGACCAGCTGAGTC
>JAJCXP010000241.1 GCA_029263375.1 Acidobacteriota bacterium
GGCCCGACCTCGATGCCGATCCGGTGCAGATCGGCCGGCACGATCGGCGCCTCGACGCCGTCGATCTCGGCGCGGTAGAGCGGCAGAGGAGTGCGCTGGATCACCAGCGCGCCGCCCGACGGCGAGTCGACCTCGAGCACCATCGACTCGGTGCTCTCCTCGATCCAGCGAACGCTGCCGGGCGGAGCCTCGGTGGGACCGCCGGTTCCCGGCAACACGGTCATTCGTCGGGCATCGAAAGCCGGCGAGGTCAGGGCTTCGAGCGTGCCGTTCAGGTGCGGCGCCCGGACGATCGAGCCGACCAGCCGGGCGCGGTCGACGCGCCGGGGAATCGTGTAGACGTTGAGCTCGCCAAACGGGCCGACGCCGGCCTTTGACAGCTCGACCAGGCCCGCGGCCTCGAGCACGCTCAGCCGCCGGGTGATCAACAACCGGTCGACGCCCGACGCCTCGAGCAGCTTCACACGCGCCGGGTCGGGGAGGATCCTCATCGCCTGGCCGGTTGCCCGGGTGAGAAACGCGTCGAGACCCTCGGGCGAATAGTCGAGCTCGTAGCGGCGCCGGAAACGGACGCCGGCGTGGGGATAGAGCTCCTCGTGGGTCTGGCGCTGAAACCAGATCAAGGAACGATCGGGGTAGCGGTCGAGCGGCAGCGTCACCGGGCCGAACAGTCCGCCGGTGTCGCCATGAACGACGGTCGATCCCTCCGGGATCTCGGCCAGGAGCGCCGGCGGTTCGAGGTAGGGGCGCACATCGTCGGTGGCCAGGAGCGGCTTCAGAAAGAAGATCTGGGAGACCACGTGCAGGAACGGCAGGATCGCCAGCAGGGCCGGATGGCGCCTGGTGAGCTTCAGAACACCGAGTGCGGCAACCAGAATCAGGATGGTGATCAGCGCCAGACCCGCCCACCGTAGTCGTTCCTGCTCGACGTAGCTGTCGCCGAAGGCGCTCGGGATCATCCCCCGAGCCCATCCGAACGCCGCCGCGCCACCGAGGGCGAACCACAGCCAGGCGGCGACGTAGAGCGCCAGCAACCCGAGCAGCGCGCGCCGGAACGCGCTCAGCTCACCCCTCTGGAGGCGCTCGAATCCGATCGCGGCGAGCAGCGACACCCCGATCGCCACCAGCAGCCAGAACTTGACCGGCAGCCGGATCAGGTCGACCCGGGTCAGCCGCAAGAGCAGGTCGAGGATCGGGTTGTGCTTGCCGAGCACCAGAAAGAGGCCCAGAGCGACGCTCCCCCACGACCACCAGGCGAGCGACCGCGCGGGGCGGCCCGAGGCGAGCACCAGACCGATCACCAGAACGCCGGGCGTGAGTGAGAAGAGCAGCGGCAGCTCGTCGCCGTAGAAACCGCGCCCCCAGTAGCCGAGATCGGGCCAACCGAAGAAGAGGGGCAGCAGACTCTCGATCGCCGACAGCGGATTCCAGCTCGCCATCGTCGCGCCCTCGGCCGAGTATCCCCAGAAGCCGCGATAGGTGTGGGGCAGGATGCGCATGAGCTCTACCAGCTGAGGGACGGCGAGCAACGTGCCGCACGCGATCGCGCCGCTCATCGGCGTCGCCGCTCGCCATCGACGATCCGAGCTGGCGACCACCGCCGCCAGCGCCATGCCGAGCGCCATCGCGGCGGTCATTGGATCGCCACCCAGGACCATCAGCAGCCAGATACCCGCGACGGTGCAGAGCATGCGCGCCGACCGGCGCTCGGCCAGGGACATGCTCGCCGCGATCAGGAACGGCGCCAGCGCGGCGGGCGCGACCAGGTTGTAGAGGTTGAGAGTCGACAGCAGGTAGCCGCCGGCGCCGTAGGCGACCGCGCCCATCCACGCCGCCGGGCGCCCGAGTCGCCAGCGGCGGGCGAGCCAGTAGAGCCCGAACGGAGCGAGCAGCAGATGGATCCAGAAGTGGGCGTTGAGCGCCCAGATCGAATCGCCGACCAGGTAGAGCAGGTTGGTCGGATAGAGCGGCACGGTGTTGAGATTGCCGAGGCTCGCCTGCCCGCCGCCCCGGTAGGGATCGATCAGGGCGAGCTCGCCGCCGCGCAGCGCTTCGGCCTGCGAAGACTTCATCGCCAGGTGGGTACCGAACACGTCGCGCAGGTAGAGCGTGCGCTGTCCGAGGATCAGCGGCAGGCAGATTGCGGCCAGCACCGCCACCGTCGGCAGCGCGTAGGCGAGTAGAAACCGGCGCACTCGCCATAGAATACAGGCGATGCCCGCACTTCTACAGCTCATGCGGCCGACCCACTGGGTAAAGAACGTCTTCGTTCTCGCACCCGTTGTGTTCGCTCAGCGCCTCACCGACCGCGAGGCGATCGTGCTGGCGGCGCTCGCCTTCGCCTGTTTCTGTCTGGCTTCGAGCGCGGTCTACGGCTTCAACGACATCCGCGACCGCGAGGAAGATCGCCAACATCCGGTCAAGCGTCATCGACCGATCCCTTCCGGCGCCCTGAGCGTCGGCGTGGCGGCGATCGGCACCTTCCTGCTGGCGACGCTGGCGTTGGCCGGCGCGCTGGCGATCGGCAAGGGCTTCGCGATGGTGCTGGCCGGATACATGCTTCTCAACCTGCTCTACACGACCCTCCTCAAGCACATCGTGATCCTCGACGTGATGAGCATCAGCCTCGGTTTCGTCCTGCGGGTGATGGGCGGCGCGATCGCGATCGGCGTCGCCGTGTCGGCCTGGCTCCTGCTCTGCACAATCTTCCTCGCCCTCTTCCTGGCGTTCTCGAAGCGACGCCACGAGTTGATGCTGCTCGACCATCACGCCTCTGACCAGCGCCCCGTGCTCACCAGCTACAGTCCGGCGTTTCTCGACCAGATGATCAACGTCGTCACGGCGTCGACCGTGGTGGCGTTCGCGCTCTACTCGATCGCCCCCGAGACGGTGGAAAAGTTCGAGACCCGGTTCCTGATCTACACGACGCCGTTCGTGCTCTACGGCATCTTCCGCTACCTGTTCCTGATCTATCAGCGCCCGGGGCGCCTCAACCCGACCGAGGGCGTGGTGCGCGACATACCGTCGATGATCAACCTGCTCCTGTGGACAGGGTCGGTGGTCTTCGTCATCTACTACCTCTAGGTCAGACTCGACAAGTGTCCGAGCCGCCGACGCCAGCACTCCGCGCCTCGACCTTCATCGTCATCGCGGCCTACAACGAGGAGCGGACGATCGGTCGCGTCGTGCGCGACGTGCGGCGCGGCTGGCCGCGGGTCGTGGTGGTCGACGACGGCTCGACCGACGGCTCGGCGGCGGTGGCGCGAGAAGCGGGCGCCGAGGTGGTGAGCCACGCCGTCAACCGCGGTCAGGGCGCAGCACTCCAGACCGGTTTCGCCTACTGCCTCACGGCCGGCGCTCGCTTCCTGGTCACCTTCGACGCCGATGGCCAGCATTCGAGCGACGAGATCGAGCGCCTGCTGGCGCCGCTCGCCTCGGGCGAGTACGACGTCGCCCTCGGCTCCCGCTTTCTCGAGCCCGGCGCCCGGGTGCCGGAACTCCGCCGACTGCTGCTCAAAGGGGCGGTCGTCTTCACCCGCATCGTCTCCGGCCTGCAGCTCACCGACACCCACAACGGCTTCCGGGCGCTGTCGCGCCGGGCCGCGCGCTGCATCGAACTGCGCGCCGACCGGATGGCGCACGCCAGCGAGATTCTCGACCAGATCTCGAGTCATCGTCTCGCCTGGATCGAGGTGCCGGTGCACATCCGCTACACCCGCCACTCGCGGGCCAAGGGCCAGAGCAACCTGGACGCGTTCCGCGTGCTGGTCGACTATCTGCTGTCGCGGATCTTTCCCTAGCCTGACCTTCTCGACCAGCGAAAGATGCCACTGCGGTCGGGCGACCGCTATGACACACTCGTTTGCGGTCGTGAACGCGTTCCAGATTCTCGGCATCACGCTCTGCGGCGGCTTCGGGCTGCTGGTGGTGCTCGCCGCCCTCCGCAAGCGCCTGCGACCGTTGCCGGGGGCCGCCTGGCTGACGCTCTGGAGTTCCGCTGGGGTCGCCATCGCCAGACCCGAACTGACGGTGGTGGTCGCCAACAAGCTCGGCATCCAGCGCGGCGCCGATCTGATCTTCTATCTCGCCATCCTCGGGATGTTCGTCGGCTTCTTCCTGATGTACGTACGCATGCGACGGATCGACGAAGGGTTGACGACCGTGGTGAGGCGGCTGGCGATCGCCGAGGCGCGTCATCGGATCGAGACTGGCGAGGGCGACGAATCGCGATCGACAGAGACACCGACGACCGACTGAGCCACCATGAACGTTTCTCTGGTGATCCCCGGGCGCAACGCCGAGGCGACCCTCGGGCGCTGTCTCGACTCGGTGGCGCCGCTGCTCGAGGCCGGCTCGCTCGCCGAGATCCTCTACGTCGACGACGGCTCGACCGATCGCAGCGTGGAGATCGCCCGGTCCTATCCGGTGCGCGTTCTGGCGGGCGACCCCGCCGGTGGACCGGGCGCCGCCCGCAACCGTGGGTGGACCGCCAGCCACGGGGATCTCATCTGGTTCATCGATTCTGATTGCGTGGCGGAGCCCGGCGCGCTCGAGATGCTGTGTCGGCATCTCGCCGAACCGAGCGTAGCGGGTGCCGGCGGCAGCTACTCGAACCTGATCGGCGACGGGTCCAGGGGCGCCTGGCTGGCGCGCGCGATCCACGCCGAGATCGTCGCCCGCCACCGGGCGATGCCCGAGCGGGTCGATTTCCTCGGCAGCTTCAATGTGGTCTACCGACGCGCTGCACTCGAAGCGGTGGCCGGATTCGACGAGCGTCATTTCAACGGTCCCGGCTCGCCCGGCGCCGAGGACGCGGAGCTCGCCTACCGCTTGCATTCGGGCGGCTTCGAGTTGGTCTTTGACCGCTCCTCGCGGGTCGGCCATCACCACCCGACTTCACTCGGCCGCTACCTCTCGGCGCAGCGCCAGCACGGCTTCTGGCGCGTCCAGCTCTACGCCCGCCACCCGCGCCGCTCGGGGGGTGACTCCTACAGCGGCAAGCTCGACCACCTGCAGCCACCGCTGGCGATGCTGGCACTCGCCACTGTCCCGGCCGCACTTTTGCCGGGCGCACGTTGGGCGACACCGCTACTGATGGCCCTCCTGCTATTGGTACAGCTGCCCCGGACCTGGGAGCTCGTCAGGCAGGAGCGCTCCGCGCGCCTCCTGGCATTCGCGCCGCTCGGCTTCGTTCGCGCCTTCGCCCGCGGGGTCGGCATGGTCGCCGGGGTCCTGGCTCTACCCCGCCGCCGGCCCGAGCCTCTGGCACCGAGCACCGACGAGAGCGGTTGATGGCGCGTAGATCGTTTCTCCTCCTGCTCGCTGTCCTGTGTCTGTTCTACGCCGGTATCGAAACCGCCTATGTCCTGCGCCTGCCGGTGGTCATGGACGAGTTTCAGGGTGCGCGCGCGGTGCACCGGCTCACTGACGACCTGCCCTATCGCGACTTCAAGCCGTACAAGACCGTGCTCGGCTACTACCTACAGCTGCCGGCTCTCGCTCTTCCCGGCGGCAGCTGGCATCGGCTGACGGCGGTCAAGCTCCAGATGGTGGCGCTCAACGCGCTGGCCCTGTGCCTCGCCGCGCTCGCACTCGGCCGGAGCTTCGACCGACGGGCGGTGCTCGGTGGCCTCGCGCTGCTGGTCACGATGTCGACCTTCATCGAGCGCTCGCCCGACCTGCGGGTGGACATGTTGACCGGTCTCGCGGGCCTGGCCTCGCTGCTGCTGTTGATCGAGCGGCGTCATGCCTGGGCCGGCCTCGTCTGCGGCGTGAGCTTCCTGATCTCGCAGAAGGGCGTCTACTACGCGGTGGCGGCGAACGCCGCCCTGGTCGTGCCACTGATCGGCGCGCGCGGGCGCGACGAGATCCGAGATCTCTTCCGCTTCAACGGCGCGGCCCTCGCGGTGGTCGGGCTCTACCTGGCAGCCTGGTCGGCCGTCGCGGGCCCGACCAGCGTGCTCGGAAGCGCGGTCGGCGACGCGGGCCGAGTCGCGGTCGACTTCATCGAGGACATCCGTCTGCGCTACTGGGGCCAGACGGTGCTTCGCAATCCGATCTTCTACGGTCTGGCGCTGGCCGCGCTCTGGCATCTCGACCGCCGGCAACGAAGCGGCCGGGCCGGTCCCCACGACCGCCTGCTGGTGTTCTACGGAGCCGCGCTGATTCTGGCGGCGGTCCTCCATCGGCAGCCCTGGCCCTACTTCTTCGTCCTGCTGATCCCGACCCTCTGGGTGCTGACCGTCGCTCTGTTCGACGGGCAGCTCGATCGCTTCGCGGCGCTCGGGGCACGTCGCCGCAGCTGGCTGATCGCCGTGCTGGTCATCTTCGGTCTGGTCTATCCACTGGCCCGCGTACCGGTCAACCTCGCTCGCGACAACGGTTTCCAACGGCACATGGTCGAACTGGCGGAGAACGCCCTCGCGCCCGGCGAGACCTATCTGGTCGGCGTCGACATGCTCTGGGACCGGGACCAGGTGGACACCGATCTCGCCTGGCTCGACCGCTTGCAGCTCGCGCGTCTCGAGGCGCTGCCCGCTGCCGAGCTCGACCGGCTCGCCGACCGGATCGAGAGCGCGCCGCTCAAACTGGTGATCGACAACTACCGCATCCAACAGCTGCCCGCACGCCTGCGCGCCGCTCTCGGGCAGCGGTTCACCTTCTACTGGGGCAACCTGCTGCTCTACGCTCCGATCCTCGAGTCCGGCGATACAAGCTTCCGGTTGGCGGTGAGCGGCGACTACCAGATCCTGGCCGAGGGCGAGGACGCCGGAGCGATCGATGGCCGCGCGATCCGCGCGGGTGAGACCATAGGGCTCGAAGCCGGCGCGCACCAGCGCTCGGGACCGACGAAAATCCGCCTGCGACTCCTGCTCCCCGAGCTCGACGCGCTGCGCGACCCCCGCTACCGCGACCGACGACCGCTCTTTCCAGATGTCTACGACTACTAGCCAGCCGCGCATCGCTCCCTGGCGACAGCGCTTCGAGGGTGGCCTCGGCAGCTGGCCTGCCTTCGCCGCCGCCTGGTCGCTCCATCTCGGGTTGCTGCTCTACGTCTTCTTCTCCAAGCTCCCGACCGGCAAGCTCGGAGTTCTCGAGCTGGTCGCGGTGCCGATCGGGCTCGCGGCGCTCACGACGCTCGAGATCGGGGTAGCGATCGCGCTCGCGGCAGCTCTCGACTCGGTGAGCGCGAACCGCGGGTGGGCGCTGGCGATCGACCTGGTCAAGACGATCGCGGTCACCGCCGTGCTCACCATCCTGGTCACGTCATCGATCAAGTTCGTCGCTACCAGCGTGCATCTGAAGCTCAGCGACCTCTGGTTCGCCTACACCAACTTCCGCCAGATCCTCCAGGAGGCGCAGCTCCTGGAAGCGCTGACCCTGCTCGCCCTGCCGGCCGGGGCGGTGGTCGTCGCACTGCTGCTGTTTCGCGGCTTGCGGCGGCGGCGGCAGCGCGGCCGCTGCGTGCCGAGTCGCCGCTTCGCACTCGTGCTCGGCGGCTGTGTCGTCGTCCTCGCGCTCGCCCACGGTGTCTCGGTGGTCCTGCCGCAGGTGCTCGAGGGGATGGTCCCCGAAGGGCACTGGGCAACGGTCCGGCGCGCGCACACGCGATTCCTGAACACCGCCGTCACCGGGCCGGCGCCGAGCGGAGCCCGACCGATCACGGCCTACGACCCGGGCGCCGAAGGGCGGCGGCTCAACGTGGTCGTCGTGATGCTCGAATCGGTGCCCTGGAAGCGGACCTTCCTAGGGCCCGACGGCCGGCGCGAGGCGATGCCCAATCTCGCCCGCCTGGCCGAAGAGTCGGTCGTCTTCGAGCGCGCCTACGCGGTCTCGACCCACTCCGACTACGCACAGATGGCGATCCTGTCGAGTCTGCATCCCCGCAAGTACCAGCGGCACGACTACTACATCGACATCGAGTACCCACGCACCCTGATCTGGGACGCGCTCGGCGAGGCCGGCTACGCCACCTCGATGTTCTCCTGCCAGAACGAGCGCTGGGGCAACATGCTGGCATTTCTCGACACCCCCGGGCTCGACGTGTTCCGGCATTCGCTCGACTGGCCGCGGGCGCCGAAGAAGGGCCGCGGCCTGGAGTCCAAGGTCTACGAGGAGACCCCGATCTCGGAATGGCGGCGCTGGCGGCGCCGGGTCAAAGGTCCGTACTTCTCGTACCTGAACTTCCAATCGAATCACTTTCCCTACGAGGTGCCGGCCGACGCTCCGCGTCCGTTCGCCCCGTACGAGCTCGACTTCGCGGCCAGCTTCCTGAGCTACCCCGAGAGCCGAGTGCCGGTGATGCTCAATCGGTTCGACAACGCTCTCCACTACGCCGACCGCAAGATTGCCGAGGTGGTCGATTTCCTGAAGGAGATCGGCGACTGGGACTCGACCGTCCTGGTGGTGGTTTCGGATCACGGCGAGGCGTTCTACGAGCACGGCCAACCGACCCACGGCACCGCCCTGTTCGAAGAGCAGGTGCGGTCGCTCTGGATGATGCGCGTGCCCGGCGCGACGCCGCGCACGGTCGCCGAGCCGGTCTCGCTGCTCGACGTTGCACCCACACTGCTCGAGCAGCTCGGGCTGGCGCCGCACGGCAACTTCCAGGGTCGGGGAGACGTCCTCGGGTCGGGCTACGACGGTGACGAGCGACCGCTCTTCTTCACCATTCAGGGATTGACCCAGGAGGATGGCGTCCTGCTCGGCGGCACCAAGCTGATTCTCAACTGGGACCGGCAGGGCAAAGCGCTGTTCGACCTGACCGCCGACCCCGGCGAAACGCTCGACCTCGCCCTCGAACGACCCGATCGCCTGCACGCTCTCGAGCAGGTGCTCGCGGCCTTCCTCCGGCAGCAACTCAGCTACTACGAAGAGCGGCGCTGGAACGAGGGCTACTATCCAGCCCGCCTGCCCTGACCGGCGGTCGCTCCGATCAGCGACCAGCGCCGGCAGCGCGCAACCGACGGATCAAGTAGGGCACGGCCAGCAGTCCCAGCGCCACCGCGAACCAGAGGGTCGCGGCGCGGATCACCAGAGTCGCCGAAGCGGCGGCGGCGGTCTCGAGACCCTGGAAGTCGAGCAACGCGGTGAGCGCGCCCTCGGATGCGAGCAATCCACCCGGGAGCATGGAGATGCCGCCAGCCAGCGTCGAGGCGCCGTAGTTGAAGATGCTCAGCAGCACCGAGGCCGCGGCGTCGTACTCCTTGACCACCAGCCAGAAGCCGAACCCTTCGGCCGCCCAGGCGACGGTCGCCAGCAATACGGACTGGAGCTGGATCGCCGGCCGCAGGAGCGAGCGCAGGCGATCGTACGCCTCGTCCAGGGCGTCGAGACGGCTACCGACCTTCGGCAGCCGGTGGAACAGGCGCGACAGTCGGTGATAGAGCGCCGACCAGCTCAGAATCAGCGTCAGCCCGACGACCGCACCGAGCGCCAGGGCCGCGATCCAGACGCCGCCGGACAGCGCCAGCGCACCGATCGCGATCAGCATGAACATCGCAGCCAGGTCGGTGACCCGCTCGGCGATCACGGCGGCGATCATCGTGCGCGCCGGCCCCCCGCCCAGATGACGGACCAACCAGGCCTTGCCGAGCTCCGCCGCCTTGCCCGGAGTCACGGTGAGAACGAAGCCGACCAGAAAGATCGCCAGGCTGCCCGGCCGATCGAGGGTCGAACCGAGCTTGCGTAGGTAGAGCTGCCAACGGACGAAGCGAAGCGCGTAGTTGACCAGCGACAGGGCGAGCACCGGGATCAGCACCAGCGGATCAAAGCGGCCGATCTCGATCATCAGCTCGCGGCCGTCGGAGACCAGCGCCAGCAGCGCTAGCACCAGGATCGCCAGCACTCCGGCGATCAACAGACCGCGGCCGATCCCCGGCAGGGCCGGCGCCGTCTCCGACCGTTCGGGTCGAGTCTCTGGACGTTCGCTCACGAGAGTCTTCCGATCGGGTGCTAAGCTCTGCCGCGCTGGATGAGTGCCAACTTCGCCTCGAGGAAGCTGCTAGTCGCGCTCGCGATCGTCTCGCTTCTGTCGGCGTTGGCGTATTTCTCGACGCGCTCGAATCGGGGACCCAGCGCTCCAGCGGCTCCGAGCGCCGACACCTGGCCGCCCGGTCGCTGGCACTCACGCGCACTCACGACCGGTAGCGCCGAAGAACGCGAGGAGCTGGCGCGCATGCTCTCCCTACCCTATACCGGCGCCGGGGGACAGGCCACCACCGCCGCCGGCGTCCTGGTGCACGATTCCGAGCGCGCCTTCCCCGGGGTCAATCTGTACACTTCGGGGCACGCACCGGAAGCGCTCCTGTTCGACATGGACGGACATCCGCTGCATCGCTGGCGCATGCCCTTCGAACAGGCGTTCCCTGACAAACGCGCCACCGTCGAGACACCCTTCTTCCGGCGGGCCCAGCTGCTCGCCGACGGCGCGCTGCTCGCCCTCTACCAGGGTGGCGGTCTGGTCAAGCTCGATCGCGACTCCCGGATCCTCTGGAGCTTCGACGCCGGCCTCTACAACGATCTGCACGTGGCGGCGGACGGCCGCATCTACGCGATCGCCAAGGAAGCGCGGACTATCCCGTCGATCCACCCGACCGCGCCGGTGCTCGAGGACTCGATCGTGGTCCTCGACCCGAGCGGCCGGCTCGAACAGCGAATCTCGCTGCTCGAAGCGTTCCTCGGCTCCGAGCATGCCGACCTCCTGCGGCCGATGCCGCCCTCCGGCGACATCTTCCATACCAACACGGTGCAGCTGCTCGAAGGTGGGCTCGGCAATCGGGTGGCCGGCTTCCCCGCCGGCGGTGTGGTGATTTCGCTGCGCGAGGTCGACATCGTCGCAGTGGTCGATCTCGAGGGCAGGGTGCGGTGGGCACGCCGGGGCGGCTGGGACGCCCAGCATCAGCCGGAGCTGCTACCCAACGGACGCTTGCTGCTGTTCGACAATCGGGGTGCGGGCGGCAACTCCCGGGTTCTCGAGCTCGACCCGGTCGGCGGCGAGATCGTCTGGAGCTACCAGGGCGAAGCCGACCGGCCGCTGTCGTCGCCGGAGGCCGGCAGCGCCCAGCGGCTCGACAACGGCAACACACTGATCACCGAGTCCGAGGCCGGTCGCGCGATCGAGGTCACCGCCGGCGGCGAGATCGTGTGGGAGTTCCTGAGCCCACATCGAGCGGGGCCCGGCGGCCGGCTGGTCGCGACCCTGTTCGAAGTCCTGCGTCTACCGTTGGAAGCGGCGTCCTTCGTCACGGCCGGCTGACCGCGCGCGGCCGGGTCGCGCTACGAGAAGAACTCGCGCACGGCGCCTGCCACTGTCGCCGCCTCGGCGTCGGTGAGCTCAGCGTACATCGGCAGACAGAGCGACATCGGGCCCGCCGCGGTCGCCACCGGCAACTCGGTCACCTCGAGATCGGCGAACGCCGGCTGCAGGTGGAGCGCCTCCGGATAGTGCACCGCGGTGCCGATACCGCGCTCAGCGAGGAAGGTCTGGAGCTGGTCACGGCGCTCGGTCAGAACCGTGTACTGATGGAAGACCGAAGTCGCTCCGGGCGGTACCTCGAGCAACCGCAAACCGGCGACGCCAGCGAGTGATCGACGGTAGCCGGCGGCGATCGCCCGGCGGCGATCGTTGTCAGCCTCGAGCAGGGGCAGCCGGCAGTTGAGGACCGCCGCCTGCAGGGCGTCCATGCGGCTGTTGGAGCCCACGACTGCATGCCGGTAGCGTCCGACCGCACCGTGGTTCGCCAGCAGACGGACCCGCTCGAGCAGCTGGTCGTCGTTGCCGCTGACGGCGCCCGCGTCGCCGAACGCGCCGAGGTTCTTGGTCGGATAGAAGCTCCAGGTGGCGAGCTGGCCGAAGTTGCCGACCCGCCGTCCACCGACCGCCGCGCCCTGCGCCTGAGCAGCGTCCTCGAGCAACCAGAGCGAGTGCCGCTCGCAGAGCCCGGCCGCGCGCTCGACGTCGAACGGGCAACCGTAGAGGTGCACTCCGATCACCCCTACGGTGTCCGTCGTCACCAGATCCTCAGCACAACCGAAGTCGAGATTCAGGGTCGCCGGGTCGACGTCGGCGAACACCGGGGTCGCGCCGACCAGCGACACGGCCGCGGCAGTGGCGACGAAGGTGAAGGCGGGCACGATCACCTCGTCGCCAGGACCGGCGCCCAGCGCTCGGAGCGCCAGGACCAACGCATCTGTGCCGTTGGCCACCGCCACACAGCCGTTCGAGCCGAGGTAGCCGGCGAAGGCCCGCTCGAGCTCCTCCACTTCGGCGCCGCCGACAAAGGCGTTGGCGCCCATGAGCTTCTGCCAGCGCGCCTCGACCTCGGGCCGGAGACGGCCGACGATGCGTGACAGGTCGAGCGCTGGGATGCTAGTCGTCGTCATTGATCTCCTGCGGCCTCCTGCGCCGGGCGCGCCTGCCCGCCGCGCGTCCACGGTGTCGAATAGACCACGATCTGGTCGCCGAACATGGTGATGTTGTTCGGAATCTCGAACCTCTCGATCGGTGTGAACGGCGAGCCCTCGGACACCAGCGCCGGGAACCAGTCCGGAAAGATCACCAGGAAATCTGGTTTCGTCTCACCGAGGAAACGCAGCGTCCCTTCGTCCGCCAGGCGCCCCTCGCTCGCCGCCTCGTAGCGTAGCCGAATCGCCTCCGGATTCGCGATGCCGGCGAGATCGACGATCCGGTTGGGAAGCAGATAGCCGAATGCGCCGATGTCGTTGACCGCCAGGACAGCGTCCGGCGGCACACGCTCGCGCAGCCACTCGGCAACGCGCACGTTGCTGTCGTGGACGTTGGCGACCGTCTGGACGTAACGCTGCGAGCCCCGGAGCACGCCCGTCGCGCCCGGCAAGAGCAACAGTACGAGCATCGCGCCCAAAACCGGTATCCGCGCCCGGCCCAGCCGCACGCCGCCGGCGAGACGCTCGACGACACGCTCGAGACCGAGCACACCGACGATGATCAGGATCGGAAAGAGCGGAAAGAAGTAGCGGCCGAAGTTGCCGGTCACGCTCTTGCCACTGGTCGCCGACAGCACCGAGAACGCCAGCGGCAGACCGACCAGCCAGGTTCCGAGCAGCAGGCCGCGGTCGCGCGCGGTGCCCAACCGGGCGACCAGTGCCAGCAGCCCGGCGCCCGCGAACAGCACCATGTACGGCTGCGATCTGAACAGGACGTCGATCGGGCCGCGCATCAGGTAGGCGAGCGAGGGCAACCATCCCGACAGTCCTGACGCCTGGGCCGGCGGCACCTTGGCCCCGAACGTCGTCGGCAGGGCCGAGTCGCCGACCATCAGGTTGAACGCCAGCATCGGCAGCAGCAGAAGTGCGGCCGCCGCCAGCCCGCCGACCAGCGGCGCGAGCTCCGCCCGGCGCCACGCCAGGCCATCAGAGTCGTCGCGCTCGAACAGCAACAGGCGGTCGACGCACGCCAGCACGAAGAGCAGCTGGCCCTCGGGACGCGCCAACGCCGAGAGCGCGATCACGGCGAGCGACACCGGCAGGCCGGCGCCCAGGCGTCGTTCCCGCACGTGTAGGCGAATGCCGATCAGGCTCAGGACCAGAAACAGGGGGATCTCGAGCCCGGAGAGCGCCGACCAGACCATCCATTCCGTGGTCGCCGTCAACACCGCCGCCAGAACCGACAGACCGACCGACAGATCGAGCTCACGCGCCAGTCGATAGACCAGCTCGACCGCGAGCACAAACAGCGCGATGCCCGACAGCTTGACCCAGATCACGGGGCTACCCGGCAGCAGGAACAGGATCGACACGAGCGCCGTCCAGAGCGGTGACGTGGTGCCGGTCACCGGCTCGCCAGGGTTGAAGGAGAGGCCATCGCCGGCGGCGAGGTTCTTGGCGAACTGGAGGTGGATGAAGGCGTCGTCGAGTGGCCAGCCGAGCCGGCCGTCGAACAGGTACACCTCGGCTCCGAGATAGAGCGCACAGCCACCGAGCGAGACCAACACGATCGTCCAGATCGACCAGCGGGGACGAGCGCTGAGGTGACTCTCCTCGAGGGGCTCCACGACGAGCAATGCTACCGGACTCCGGCCCGAACGGCGTTGGGATGCCATAGCTCCCTCGGGACCCGTTCCTTATACTCCGCCAGCGATGGAGCTGATCAAGATCGATCCGGCCAGGCGCCGCAGGTACCGGATCAGGATCTACACCGGAATCGCCCTCCTGTTGGCGTTGCTGATCGGTGGAACGTGGGTGCTCGACACCTTCTTCCGGCCGGAGAAGGAGCGGGTCTGGACTGAGAAGGAGCTGCTGGCGGACCCCGACGTGCAGCTGTTTCGCGAGTACGTGCAGATCGACACGTCGCGCGAGACCGGAAACGAGGTGCTGGGCGCCGAGTTTCTGGCCGAGCAGCTGGAGTCGGTCGGCATCCCGACCCATATCGAGCAGCTCGGCGAGCGGCGCGCCAATCTGTGGGGCATTCTCGAGGGCGAGCAGCCGGGCGCGATCGTGCTCCACAACCACATCGACGTGTATGGCGTCGACAACCCCGACCTCTGGACCTTTCCGCCCTTCGCCGGCGAGATCGACGGACCGTGGATGTACAGCCGTGGCGCGTTCGACATGAAGAGCGTCACCATCACCCAGCTGCGCGCGATGCAGGAGCTGGCCAAGCGCGGCGTCAAGCCCAAGCGCTCGGTGATCTTTCTCGCCACCGGCGGCGAGGAGACCGGCAGCGACCTGGGCGTCCGGTGGATCCTCGACAAGCACCCGGAGCTGGTCGAGCGCTTCGAGCTGGTGCTGACCGAAGGGGGCGTGGTCGAGCCCAAGAGCCAGACCGACGTCAAGTACTGGGGCGTGGAGTTCGCGCAGAAGCAGTTCGCGACCCTGTGGGCCTGCGCCGACTCTCCCGAGCGGCTCGAGGATCTTCGGCAGGACATCGACACCTGGGGCGAGGCGAACCAGATCTGGCGTCTCACCCCCGAGGTCGAGACCTTCGTCGAGGCCTATGGACCCTCGCGGGACAGCCAGATCTATCGCGACCTGCTGGCCGATCCGTCCGGGGCCGTGCTCGACTACCGGCTCTTCACCGAGCTGCCCGACTATCTCAAGTCGGGGTTTCGCGAAGAGGTGATCAGCTTCCCGGTCGAGGAGAACCCCGAGGGCGGATTCCGGATGCGCGTCATCCTGCACCTCTTGCAGGGCAGCGACGTCGACTCGGTCAGACGCCGACTGCTGCCCGACTGGATGGTGCACGGACTGGCGCTCTCGAGCGAGCCGCCGCTCGGCAGCAACCAGGGAAGCCCGGTCGCCGCACCGGCCTTTCAGACCATCCTCGAGACCATCCGCGACTACTACCCGGAGACCCTGGTCGGCCCGCACTTCATCCCCTGGAGCGCCACCGACTCACGCTTTTTCCGCGAGGCCGGTATCGCGAGCTACGGATTCTCCCCGTTCCTGATCTTCAGCACCGACACCTACCGGGTCGACACGATCGACGAGCGGATCTCGCTGCCCGGGTTCCTCACCGGCCTCGAGCTCTACATCCGCGTGCTCGACAATCTCGCCGGATAGCCTTCTCTGGTGGTACCCTAGACCCTTCGCTGCTCCCGGTCCTGTGGGCAAATAGGACCCGAACAAGGCGAGGACAAGGAAGACCATCGTGATGGCACGTACAAACTATCGACGGCGCTCCGGTGTCGGCTTCACCCTCATCGAGCTGCTCATTGTTGTCGCGATTATCGGCATTATCGCCGCGATCCTGATCCCCAACCTGCTGGACGCGCTGCAGAAGGCCAAGCAGAAGCGCACGGTCGGTGACATGCGCAGCGTTGGCACCGCCTGGTTCTCGTGGCTGACCGACCAGGTCGGCGCCGCGGCCGCCGGCTCGAGCGGACACACCTACAACATCGACACGCTCGACAATCCGCTGGACGGTGATGGCCTACTGGCGACCCTATTCAAGAGCAACGGCATGTTCTATATCCAGGAAGTGCCTATGGTCGACGGCTGGGGCCACACGTACGTGTACCGTCACGCGACCGACGTGCTCGCCGCTCAGTACATGGCGATCGCCAGCGGCGGCCGCGACGGTAGCGATCCCTCCGGCGAATACACGATGGGCCCGTTCATCGCCACCGACTACGATCAGGACATCGTCTGGGCCGACGGCTTCTTCGTCACCTACCCGGCCGGTGTCGCGGTTCAGTAGCCACCGGGCGGCCGCGTGCGCTCCGCGGTTGACAACTGAAGGCAAGACGGCTGTCAATTATTGTCGGCCTGGCGGCGATTCGCCCATGAAAAGCCTATGATTTCTGGCTCCTAGGGATTGGCACGCTCCCTGCTCTAGACGGTGTCGAGGCAGACGACGTAACAACCGAAAGAGCACGAATAGGAGAAGCAATCATGATGCGCAATCTCACCCGTCGCCGCGGCCAGAAGGGTTTCACCCTCATCGAGCTGCTCATTGTTGTCGCGATTATCGGCATTATCGCCGCGATCCTCATCCCCAACCTGCTCGACGCGCTGCAGAAGGCCAAGCAGAAGCGCTCGGTGGGCGACATGCGGAATGTGGGCGCCGCGTGGTTCTCGTGGCTGACCGACCAGGTCGGAGCCGCAGCCGCCGGATCGAGCTCCAACACCTACGACATCAACGTTCTCGACGTTCCGCTGGATGGTGATGGCCTGCTGGCGACTCTATTCCAGAGCAACGGCATGTTCTATATCCAGGAAGTGCCGATGGTCGATGGCTGGGGCCACGACTACGTGTACCGTCACGCGACCGACGTGCTCGCCGCTCAGTTCATGGCGATCGCCAGCGGCGGCCGCGACGGTAGCACTCCCGCCGGCGAATACACGATGGGCCCGTTCATCGCCACTGACTACGATCAGGACATCGTCTGGGCCGACGGCTTCTTCGTCACCTACCCGGCTGGTGTCGCGGTTCAGTAGACGAGCCCGACTTCGAGCACCCGAAAAGGCGCCGGCACTGCCGGCGCCTTTTTCATTTCTGCTCTTGCTACACTCGCTCTCCGTGCCCCGCACCGCCCTCCTGGTCGCGTGCCTGCTGCTGGCGGCCCCGCTCCAAGCTCCCCCCGCGGACGCCCTGCCAGCTTCGCAGGCGCCTCTCGACCGCTTGCGCGAATATCTGGCGATCGACACGACCAACCCGCCGGGCAACGAGCATCACGCGGCTCGGTTCCTGCGTGACGCGCTGCACCGCGAGGGGATCTCCACCCGGCTCCTGATGAGCCCGAATGGGCGCCCGAACCTCTACGCGCGGCTCGAATCTGCCGATTCTGAACTGGGCGCTCTCGTCCTGGTTCACCACATGGACGTGGTGCCGGCCGGACCCGGATGGGAGAGCGATCCGTTCGAGCCCGTCGAGCGCGAAGGGCGACTGTTCGGGCGCGGTGCGGTGGACGTCAAATCGCTCGGCATCGCTCATCTGGAGGCCTTCCTCGAGCTCCATCGCAGCGACGTCGCGCTGGTGCGCGACGTCGTGTTCCTGGCGGTCGCCGACGAGGAGACCGGCGGCGCCGAGGGCGCCGGCTTTCTCCTCGAACGCTATCCGGAGCTGTTCGACTCGGCGGCGGCGGTTCTCGGCGAGGGCGGCAACAATCGCGTCTACCAACAGAGCCTCGTCTGGTGGGGCATCGAAGTCGCCCAGAAGCGGCCGCTGTGGCTCAAAGTTCGGGCTACCGGCCGCGGGGGTCACGGCTCGACTCTGAATCTCCACACGGCGCCGCATCGCCTGGTGCGAGCGCTGGGACGGCTGGCCGACCGCGCGCCGGTCTTCCGCGTCTCACCGCCGGTGCGCACCTACTTCGAGAGCGTCGCGCAGCATCAGGGGCCGGGGTTTCGGGAGTTCGTCGGCCGGCTGGACGAGATCGTCGCCTCCGACGAGCCCGGCAAGCAGCTGCTGCCCGGACTGCCGAACTACCTGGTCGACTCGATCCAGATCAACCGGCTGAGCGCCGGGGAACGCGTCAACGTCACCCCAGAGACAGCCGAGGCGCTGGTCGACGTGCGACTGCTGCCAGACACCGACGCCGACGCCTTTCTCCTCGAGATCGAGGAGCTGCTCGGCGACGAGGTCGAGGTCGAGGTCCTGCTGCGCGCACCGGCCGCCGCTCCGGCGCCGACCGACACCGAGCTGTTTCGGTGTTTCGAGAGATTTCTCGAGCGGCGCGGGCCGGTGGTGCCCACCTTCATCGCCGGCGTCACCGACTCACGCTACTTCCGGGAGCGATCGATCCCCGCCTACGGCTTCTCGCCCTTCGTGCTCGACGGCACCGACCTGCGCGGCATCCACGGCCCGAACGAGAAGATCCCGATCGACGCCTTCGTGGCTGGAGTGCGCACCACCGTCGACCTGGTTCGAGCCTGCGCGACGGCGGACTAGAGAAGGTTGTCCTAAAGGCTAGAATCCTCCCGTGCCCGCACCTCTGTTCCATCTCTACGCCGGCGTCCTCGGCCTGATCTTCGGCAGCTTCCTGAACGTCGTGATCCACCGTTTGCCGCTCGGTCGATCGATCGTCCTACCGCGCTCTCGCTGCCCGTTCTGCGATGGCGACATCCACTTTCTGCACAACATCCCGGTACTCAGCTTCCTTGCGCTGCGCGGCCGCTGCGGCCGCTGCAGGGCGCCGATCTCCTGGCGCTATCCGCTGGTCGAGCTTGCCACCGGCGGTCTGTTCGTCGCCTGTGCGGTGCGCTTCGGTCTCACCGCCGAGGCGGCCATCGGCGCGCTCTTCTGCCTGCTGATGCTGGCGCTGGCGATGATCGACGCGGATCACTATCTGCTGCCCGACAAGATCACGCTGCCAGGCGTCATCCTCGGCCTGACGCTCCAGCCCTGGTTGCCGCGGACTACCTTTCTCGAGGCGGTCGCGGGCACCCTGATCGGCGCCGGCGGCCTGATCCTGACGATCAACTTCTGGTACTGGCTACGCGACGAGGAGGGCATGGGCATGGGCGACGTCAACATGCTCGCCCTGGTCGGCGCCTTCCTCGGCTGGGAAGGTGTCGCGATCACCCTCTTCACCAGCGCGCTCGCCGGAGCGGTCACCGGGCTGGCGCTGGTCATGACCGGCAAACTGAATCTGAGGTCGAAGCTGCCCTTCGGAACCTTCCTCGCGGCCGGAGGCGTGGTCGCGCTCCTTTGGGGCGACCAGATCGCCGCCTACTATCGAGAGATTCTGCTGCTATGAAGATCGCCCGCGCGCTGCGTTTAGGTCCGCGGCGCGAGGTCTTGTTCCTGCTTCCGGCCGCACTTTTCCTGCTGGCACTGCTGTCGATCTTCACTCTGCGGCTCTACCGGAACGCGGTCGTCGAGTTCACCGAGGAACGCCGTCGCGAAGCGATCGCCGCAGCCGAACGCATCGCCTCGGCGGTCGCCACCAGCGGGCTCCCGAGCGCCACAGACTTCGAGTGGCTGGCGCCCCAGGTGGCGCGATTGGCCCTACTCGACCGACGCGGACAACCGCTTCTCGAGCGCGGCCTCGCCGCTACCGGCGATCGGCTGGAGCCGTTTCGCGGACTCGACCCGGGCCGTGCCCACGCGCTCGGACCGGACGAGCTGACACTGCCCAACGTCGTCGCGGCCGTGGCACCGACGCTCGGTCCGTCCGGACCGCTCTACGTCCGCGTCGACCTTCGGGCAGCCCATCTGGCCACCGAGCACAAGCGCGTCCGACTGCTCACCTGGCTGGTGATCGGGGTCAACACGGGCCTGCTGCTGGTGGTCGTCCTGTTTGTCCGCAGCCTGATCGTGCCCTACGAGGCGATGCTCGCCCGTGCGCGCGAGGCGCACCCCGGCGAGATCGCCGAGGCCGATGAGTTGGAGTTTCTGGTCGGAACGTTCGAGCGAGCGCTGGGTGCGCTCAACCAGCCGCCGGCCGGCGCGGTCGAAGACGACATCGCGGCGCTCGAGCGAACCTTGGGCCCGAGCCTCGAGAGCGGCCTCCTGGTGCTCGACCGCCAGGCGCGCCTGCTGAGCCTCAACTCGGTAGGAGCGACGCTGCTCGGCGACCGGGCTCGCGCGAACGGCTCTTCGCTCGAGGAGGCGCTGGGCGATCACCCCGAGTTGCTCGCAGCGATTCGGGAGGTCGTCGACACGGAGCAGGCAATCCATCGGCGCGAGATCGGCCTCGCCGCGGGAGAACGGACTCTGGGCCTGACCGCCCATCCGCTGCGACGCGACGATGGCACCGTGCGCGGCTTCCTGGTGCTATTCGCGGATCTCACCGAGGCGCGTCGGCGCGCCGAGGAGGATCAGCTCGCCACCAGCCTCGCCCAGGTGGGTGAGCTTGCGGCGGGGGTGGCGCACGAAATGCGCAACAGCCTCGCTACCCTCAAGGGCTATCTGAGGCTGGTCGAGAAGGCTCCAGACGACGAGTCGATCACCGACTACCTGGGCGAGATCGACCGCGAGACCGAGCACCTGCAACGCGTGCTCGAGGACTTCCTGTCGTTCGCGCGCCCTGGCACGACCCGGCTCGAGACGCTCGATCTGAGCACCATCGCCGCGCGCGCCGCGGCCGATCCCGCCCTCACCGGCATCCAGGTCGAGGTTCAGTGCGATCGCGACCTGGACCTCACCATTCAGGGCGACCCTCAACTGCTCGAGCGCGCCGTGCGCAACCTGCTCCACAATGCCGCCGAGGCCGAGCGCCGCACGGGCAAGAACGGGCCGCTCACGGTCGAGCTCCGACGCGGACCCGAAGCCGTCAGCCTACTGGTCGAAGACCGCGGCTCCGGGGTTCCTGAGGAGGTGCGCAAGCGCCTGTTCAGACCGTTCACCACCGGCCGCGCCGACGGCGTCGGGCTCGGTCTGGCACTGGCGCGACGGATCGTCGACCTGCACGGCGGCAGGCTATCGCTCGAGCCACGACCGCTCGGCGGCACGCGCGCGGTAATCGAGTTCCCGGTGGCCGCCAAAGGCAGCGGCGAGACCCCGGTTCTGGGCTGATCTCGAGGCCGCTGGCTCGCCGCGAGGTGGCGAAGGATCAACGCCGGTACTTCGGATACCCCTCGAGGTCGTGCTCCTTCACCCGCCGCAAGAGCGTGCTGTAGCTGACGTCCAGGCGGCGCGCGGCCTCCTTCTTGT
The DNA here is from genome assembly GCA_029263375.1 of Acidobacteriota bacterium. GTDB lineage: Bacteria > Acidobacteriota > Thermoanaerobaculia > Multivoradales > JAHEKO01 > JAHEKO01. Next base: position 21,077 of record JAJCXP010000241.1, read on the forward strand.
CGCCGTCGGCTTCCCGCAGCGCATGCTTGAGTCGCTCGACCTCGTCGCGCCCGCTGGTGCCCGCCAGCAGAGCCCGGATCTCGGCGCCGCTGAGGCTCGGCCCCTCAGCCAGGATCACGGCACGCTCCAACAGGTTGCCGAGCTGCCTGACATTGCCCGGCCAGGGTGGTTCCGAGAGGAGAGTCTCGGCCTCGGAGCTCAACGCCAACGGCCGGCGGCCGTGGCGCTCGGCGATGCCATCGAGCAGATGGCGCGCCAGCAACGGAATGTCCGAGCTTCGAGCGCGCAACGGCGGTAGCTCGATCGGAAACACCTCGAGCCGGAAGAACAGATCGGACCGGAACTCACCGGCATCGACCATCGCCTCGAGACTCCGATTGGTGGCCGCAACCAACCGCACGTCGGCCTTGAGCGTCTTGCCACTGCCGACCCGTTCGAAGGTGCGCTCCTC
>JAJCXP010000242.1 GCA_029263375.1 Acidobacteriota bacterium
ATCCGCCTTGAAGTCCGCGAAGGCCAGACCATTCTCGACCGCCCCGAGGTAGCCGGCAAGGCGTTCACGGTCACCGAGGGCGCTCTGGTACTCGGCACGGCTCTCGAGCTCGTTGACGGCGGCGAGGGCGCTGAACAGCGCAATCACCAGGGCGCTCGAGCTGCTCATGCCCGCGGCCGCCGGTAGATCGCTCTCGAGGGCGATGTCGGCGCCGACCAGATCAGGCCCGAAGTCGCGCGCGACCCGGCGCGCCACCGTCCTGGCGTAGCGGGTCCAGTCGGCTTCGGCGGTCTCCAGGCTCGGGTCGAGGTCGAACGCCGCACGGATCTCCCGACCCAGGTCGGTGACCGTGACACGGCGGTCCGCGCGCGCCACCGCCGTTAGACAGAATCCCCGCTCGGTCGCACAGGTGAGGCTGCGCCCGCCGGCGTAGTCGGTGTGCTTGCCGAGCACCTCGATCCGGCCGGGGACCGTCATCGCGAACGCACGGTCGTCCCCGGAGTGGCCGCCCTCGATCAGACTCTCCGCCAACTCCCGGAGCCGGACCGCCCGCTCCTGGTCCAGCGGGCTCGAGTCGGCGCCGAACCGGTCGAGCGCGGCCAGGTTGGAGAGCCTCACCATCTCGTCCGCCCGGACCGCACCCTGCACTGGGAGTCGCCGGAGCCGGCGGTCGGCGGGAGTGCTCTCACAGGACGAGAGAATAGCTCACCCCGAGGAGCTAGACTCCGCCTGCATGCCCAGGAAGTTTCTGATCGACACCGACACCGCTTCCGACGACGCCGTGGCGCTGATCATGGCGCTCGACCATCCCGACGCCGACGTCCTCGGCATTACCGTGGTGTCCGGCAACGTGCCGCTCGACCAGTGCGTGAACAATGCGCTCTATACCGTCGAGCTGTGCGGCGCCGACGTGCCGGTCTATGCCGGCGCCGATCGACCGCTGCTGCGCGAGCCGACCCATGCCTTCTGGTTTCACGGACGCGACGGACTCGGCGACGTCGGCTACACCGCCGCTGGGGCGCCCGCCGAGGGCAATGCGATCGACTATCTGGTCGACACGCTGCGCGCGCACACGGACGTCACGCTGGTGACCCTCGGTCCGCTGACAAACCTCGCGCTGGCGATCGCCAGCGCGCCCGAGATCGTCTCGAGCGTCGAGCGTTGCGTGGTCATGGGCGGCGCGGCGTGCACCGTCGGCAACGTCACGCCGGCCGCCGAGTTCAACATCTGGGCCGACCCGGACGCCGCGCGCCAGGTCTTCCACTCAGGACTTCCGATCGAGATGGTCGGCTGGGAGCTCTGCCGCGGCGCGGCGACCCTGGACGCCGAGGATCGCGCCTACGTCGCCGACTTCGGCACCGACCGCGCGCGCTTCGCGCTCGATTGCAATCGCACGGCGCTGGTCGCCAGCCAGCGCCAATCCGGCGAGCCCGGTCTCGACCTGCCCGATCCGGTGGCGATGTCGATCGCTCTCGATTCCAAGATCGCCACCCGGACCAGCCGCTGCTACGTCGACGTCGAGACCGCCAGCGACCTGACCCGTGGCATGACGGTGGTCGACCAGCTCGGCGTCACCCACGACGAGCGCAACCTCTCGGTCTGGGGTGAGATCCGCCGGCGACCACCCAACGTCACCGTCTGTTGGGAGATCGACGTCATGGCCTGGAAGGAATCGCTCTACCGGTCGCTGCAATCGTGAGCGCGTCCGGACGGATCGTCGTCGTCGGCAGCTCGAACACCGACATGGTGATCGGCAGCGACCGGCTACCCACAGCCGGCGAGACCGTGCTCGGCGGCAGCTTCCTGATGGCGGCCGGCGGCAAGGGGGCTAACCAGGCGGTAGCGGCCGCCCGGCTGGGCGGCGCGGTGACGCTGGTCGCCCGAGTCGGCGCCGACCTGTTCGGCGACCGCGCGCTGCGGGGCTTCGAGGACGAAGGCATCGACACGCGCTTCGTGGTCCGCGACGCTGAGGAGCCGTCCGGCGTCGCCCTGATCCTGGTCGACGCGGCCGGCCGGAATCTGATCTCGGTAGCGCCTGGCGCCAACAACCGGCTGAGCGAAGCGGACGTCGAAGCGGCCCGTACGGCGATCGTCCAGGCGGACATCGTCCTCCTGCAGCTCGAGGTGCCGCTGGAGGCCGTTCGGTACGCGGCGCGGCTCGGCCGGGGCGCCGGCGCGCGCGTGATTCTCGATCCCGCCCCCGCGCGCGAGCTCGACGCCAGGCTGCTCGCCGATCTCTCGATCCTGACGCCCAACGAGTCCGAGGCCCACCGCCTGACCGGAATCTCGGTCGACGATGCGAGCTCGGCACGGCGGGCGGCGACGATTCTTCGAGAACAGGGCGCAACGACGGTTCTGATCACGCTCGGCGCGCGCGGCTGCTACCTACTGTCCGATCACGACCGCGAGCTGATCCCGGCTCCAGCCGTCGAGGCGGTCGATTCGACTGCCGCCGGCGACACCTTCAACGGCGCCCTCGCCTGCGCGTTGGCCGCCGGAGCCGAGCTCTCGGAGGCTGTGGCGGCGGCGAGCCGCGCCGCGGCGCTGTCGGTCACCCGGCGCGGAGCCCAGCCTTCGATGCCGCGACTCGCCGAGTTGAACGACCGGCTCGGCTAGAAGCCTGCGCGGCAGGGCCGCCGCGCAGGCTCCTAGGCCGACCTCTTCACGCCGTCGCGTCGCGAGAGGCGGGCGTTCCACCATCGGCGCCGCGCGCCGGCAGTCGGCCGCGGCCGGACTCCAGCAACTCGCTGACCCGGTCGACCGGCAGCGGTGCGCTGTAGAGGAATCCCTGCACGCGGGGGCAGTTCTCTTCGAGCAGCATCTGCACCTGCTGCTCGTTCTCGACCCCTTCGGCCACGACGTCGAGTCCCAGCTTGCGCCCGAGCAGCGCGATCGTGCTGACGATCACCCGGCTCTGATTCTGGCCGTTCATCTGACGGATGAACGAGCGATCGATCTTGAGCTTGTCGAGCGAGAAGCGGCCGAGATAGCCGAGCGAGGAGTAGCCTTTACCGAAGTCGTCGAGCGAGAATCGCACTCCGCTCTCGCGTAGACGTTGGAGCGTGCCCTGGACGGAATCCGAGGCCTGCATCAGCAGCCCCTCGGTGAGCTCGAGCTCGAGCAGCCGCGGCGGCAGGCCGGATCGCGCCAGCGCCTCGAGCACAGACTCACACAATGACGGGTCCTTGAACTGGACCGCGGACAGGTTGACCGCCACCGGGATGTCGAGACCGTACCGGCGCCTCCAGGCCTGGGCGTCGCTGCACGCCTGCCGCAGTACCCACTCGCCGATCGGCACGATCAAACCGCTCGCTTCGGCGATCGGCACGAACTCGCTCGGCCCCACCAGACCGCGCTCCGCGTGCTGCCAGCGCAGCAGCCCCTCGAAGGCGACGATCTCGTGCGTCTCGACGTCGACCTGCGGCTGGTACTCGAGAAACAGCTCGCCGCGCTCGACTGCTCCATGCAGCTGCTGGCCGTACTTCATGCGCTGGCGCACCTGCCGGTCCATGCCGTCGACGTAGAAGCGGAAGGTCGACCGACCCTCGCTCTTGGCCTGGTACAGGGCGAGGTCGGCGCTGCGGATCAACTCGCGCGCATTGGGCTCGCCGGGGGGAAAGATCGCGATGCCGATGCTGACGCCGACGTGGATCTTGCGATCCCCCACGTCGACCGGCTCCGAGAAGGCGTCGATCAGCCGCCGTGCCAGACCGGAGGCGTTGCCGATGTCGTCGATGTCGGTCTGGAGGATCGCGAACTCGTCGCCGCCGAAGCGGGCCAGGGTGCATCGATCTCGTAGCGTTTCGTTCAGCCGTCGCGCGACCGCGATCAGCAGCTCGTCGCCGACCGAGTGGCCGAACGTGTCGTTGACGTCCTTGAACTGATCGATGTCGACCAGCATCGCTGCCACCGGTTGGCCGGTCCGGATCGAGCGCTCGACCTCGATCTTGAGCTGCTTGGTGAAGTTGTAGCGGTTGGGCAGATCGGTCAGAAAATCGTGCCCGGCGAGGTGCTTGAGCCGCTGCTCCGCTTCGAGGCGGGCGGTGATGTCCTCCTGGACGACCACGAAGTGCTGACCGCGATCGGCCGGGTCACACAGGCGAGTGATGGTCTGGTCGACCGTGTAGACGTGACCGGACTTGTGCCGGTGCATGACCTGACCACGCCACAGGTCGCCCTCGGCGAGCGCCTTCATACGCACCTGATCGGCCTGGCACGACTCATCGGTCGAGGCCAGAAAGCCCACCCGCTGACCGATCACCTCCTCGTCCTGGTAGCCACTCAGGCGGCTGAAGGCCGGGTTGACCCACTCGATACGGCCGTCCGCGTCGGCGATCAGGATGGCGTTGGCGGCCGAGTTCATCGCCGCACTCTGCAGCCGCAGCCGGCGCTCGGCGCTGACCCGGAACGAAACGTCGCTGTAGATGCCGAACAACCCCATCAGCCGCTCACCGTCGAAGATCGGGTAACCGAGCAGTCGGACGAAGACGGTTGAGCCGTCCTTGCGCCGGCGCAGTCGCTCGGAGGTCACCACTTCGCCGTGCAGTACGGTGTTCGACAGATCTGACGCCTCTTCGGCCGACTCTTCCGGCACGATCAGCTCGTTGATCGCCTGACCTTGCACCTCGCTCCGGGAGTAGCCGAAGAGCTCTTCGAACCCCCGATTGGTGTCGATCACCCGATCGCGAGCGTCCAGTAGCACGATTCCGTCCGGCGAGTTCTCGAACAGCTGCCGGAAGAACACGTTGTCGAGTCGGGTCTGCGGCTCCACCTCGGGTCGCCCAGCGGCGCGGCCAAGGTCGAACGGCAGCGTGTCGGCGCCCGACGCGAGTACCCGCTCCAGGTGCCGAACGCGCCTGCGTAGGGCGTCCACCTCCTGCGGGTCAGCGGCGCCGTCCGAGGCCTTCCGCTCGGGGAAATGGGCGAGGCTGTCATAGTCCAAAGCCATGAACACTCTCCTCCCCTTCACCGTAAGGCCATTGATAACGTTTCGCCCAGAATCGCGCTAGGCAATCCTCCACAGGGATTCGTCCCACCCAGGGCCCGGATCGTCCCTAGCTCTCGTCGAACCGCAGCTCGCGCTGGCGCGAGCGCTCGAGCTCACGGATCGCCCGGCGGAGATTCACCCGCGAGGTGTTGCCGATCGCCCACGACTTCATCCGGGGGATGTAGATGTAGAACCCGGGCTCGTCCTGGATCTCGCTGAAGCGCACCGTGAGAGCGCCGAGCAGAGCGTTGAGCCCGTTCTGATGGGTGTCGAACTCGTCCAGAAGCCGCTCGAGCGGCAGCACCTGCTCGCGCGCGAAGAGCTCGAGCAGGCGGCGCCCGCGCTCGGTGGACTCTTCGAGCAGCCTCCTGGCGGTGGCGTAGGAGACCGTCGACGCCTGATCGTCGTGTCCTGACAGTGCCATAACGGGTGCGGCCTGGGGTCCGACAGATCCTATCCGAACGGCGCCGCGGACCATCTGTGGTATGACTCCGCGGCAATGAGTGGTCATCCGCAGACCGCCGCCGAAACTTCGATCGGCCGCGCGATCATGCTTCCGTGCGTCCTGCTCTTCGGCGCGATGTTCAACCTGACGCTGGTGGTTGCCGGGCTCAAGGAGCTGGTGATCGACTCGCTGGGCGGCACGATCGCCGATGCCACCCTGTTCTTCTCCGTCGAGACCTTCGCCTACATCATCTTCGCGCCGCTCTGGGGGATCCTCAGCGACCGGAGCGGACGCCGCAAGCTGTTCATCATCGTCGGCTTCTTCGGCTCGACGGTGATCTACGCGCTCTACACCCGCGTCGGCTCGATCGACATGCTGCTCGGACTCAGATTCATCCAGGGCGCCTTCACCGTCATGGGGTGGTCGCTGGTTATGGCACTGGTCATGGATCAGCCGAAGATCGGCAGCAAGGGGCGCTACATGGGCTTGATGGGCGCCTCCCTGATTCTCGGCGTCGCGCTCGGCGCCCCGGTAGGGGGCTACATCACCCGCTGGCATGGGGCGCGCGCGCCGCTCGCGGCCGCGGCCGCCCTGTTCGCCCTGCTCACCCTGCTCGCGTGCTGGCTGCGCGAGACGCGCTCGACCCGCGAGGGCGCCCGGCTCAAAGAGATCGCCGAGTCGCTGCGCTCCCAACCGCGCCTGCTCCTCCCCTATGGCGTTCACTTCATCGACCGGCTCGCGGTCGGGCTGTTCGTGGTCATCTTCCCGCTCTACCTCGACTCGCTCGGCGCCGGCGACGCGGCGGTGCGCGGCCGCTACCTGTCCGGCTTCCTGGTGCCGTTCGCGTTTCTCCAGTTCTTCACCGGCAGGTGGACCGAGAAGATCGGCCCAGCCAAGCCGTTGATCTACGGCTCGTTGCTCTATGGCCTGCTGCTGGCGACGGTCGGCGTCGCGCCGCTCGCACTGCTCGGCCCGGTGATGGTCGGCCTCGGCATCCTCGCCTCGGTCATGTTCCCGCCGGCGATCGTCCTGACTTCGCAACTGAGCACCGATCGGACGCGCGGCAGCGCCGTCGGCGGCTTCAACCTCGCCGGCTCGCTCGGCTTCGCGATCGGCCCGATCCTCGGGGCGTGGGCGTATGCCACGGAAGGATTCGCCTTCGCATTCGCGCTCTGTGGCGGCTTCGAGGTGCTGCTCGCTGCGCTCGCCTGGTGGTGGCTGCGCGACTGGAAGGAAGTCTGACCCAGCCTCCGCGGACCGGGGCCGATCTGATGGCCGCGTGGCGGGCACGGGGTCAGGAGTTGGACGTCGACGGTCGCCGGGTATTCGCGGTCGATCTGGGACCGCGAGACGCGCCGCCACTGCTCATCCTGCACGGCTTCCCGTCGTCGTCGCTGGACTTTCACCGGGTCGTGGATCGCCTGGCCGAGAACCACCGGGTCGTCCTGCACGATCATCTCGGCTTCGGCTTCTCGGACAAGCCGGCCGATTACTCGTACTCGCTGCTCGAACAGGCCGACATCGCGCTCGGCGTCTGGCGTCAGCTCGGCGTCGAAGGCGGTCATCTGCTCGGCCACGACTACGGCACCAGCGTCGTCACCGAACTGGTCGCCCGGCGCGAGCGCGGGCTGCTACCGATCGACCTACGGTCGCTGACCTTGTGCAACGGCAGCGTCCTGATCGAGCTCGCAAAGCTCCGGCTCTCGCAACGGATCGCACGCTCGCCGACCCTCGGCCCGGCCTTCGGCCGGCTGATCTTCGGCGGCTACTTCAAGCGGGTCGTCCGGCGACTCTGGGGTGATCCGAGCCGGGTCGTGGACGCCGACCTCGACGCCATGTGGAGCGGAATCGTGCACGACGAGGGCAATCTCCGGATGCACCAGATCTCCGGGTACATCTCCGAGCGCTACCGTTTTCGTGAGCGTTGGGTCGGCGCTCTGAGCCGCTGGGACCGACCGGCGCTGGTGCTCTGGGCGCGGCGCGATCCGGTCGCGGTGCCGGCCATCGGGCAAGGGCTGGCGGAGAGCATCCCGGGCGCGCACCTCGAGTGGCTCGACGAGCTCGGACACTATCCGATGCTGGAGGATCCGGAAGCCTGGGCCGATCCCCTCCCGACCTTTCTCGCGGACGCGCTCGCGGGCTAGGATCGAGCGGCGGATCGAGCCCATGTCCCCACGTCAGTCCCCCACCCGTACCCGCGCCACCGCCAAGTCCATGGCGGCCCAGCAGCGTGAGATCTCGGTCAGCGAGTTCTTCACCAAGAACCGCCACCTGCTCGGTTTCGACAGCCCGACCAAGGCGCTACTCACGACCATCAAGGAGGCCGTCGACAACTCGCTCGACGCCTGCGAGGAGGCCGGCATCCTGCCCACCCTCGAGGTCGAGATCCAGGCTGTGTCCGACCAACGCTACCGCGTGATCGTGACCGACAACGGCCCCGGGATCGTCAAGAAGCAGGTGCCGCGAATCTTCGGCAAGCTTCTCTACGGCTCGAAGTTCCATCGGCTGCGACAGAGCCGCGGCCAGCAGGGGATCGGCATCAGCGCCGCCGGCATGTACGGTCAGCTGACCACCGCCAAGCCGATCGTGATCGAGAGCCGGATCAGCCGACGGAAACCGGCGCACCGCTACGAACTCGTGATCGACACCCTGAAGAACGAGCCGGTGATCAAGAAGGATCTCGAGGTCGAGTGGGAGGCCGCCCACGGCACGCGGGTCGAGATCGAGCTCGAGGGCAGCTACAAGCGCGGTCGGCACGGTGTCGGCACCTACCTGCGCCAGACCGCGCTCGCGAATCCGCACGTCGAGATCCGCTTCCTCGGGCCCAACGAGGAGGAGCCGGTGGTCCACAAGCGCGCGACCCAGGAGCTGCCGATCGAGGCGCTCGAGATCAAGCCGCACCCGTACGGCGTCGAAGTCGGTCTGCTGATGCGGATGCTCAAGCACACCAGGGCGCGGCGACTGTCGTCATTCTTCAGGACCGAGTTCAGTCGCGTCGGGCCGACAGTGGCCAAGCGGCTGATCGAGGGCGCGGGGCTGCCGCTGACCGCGTCACCACGCCGGGTCTCGGCCGAGCGCGCCGAGCAGCTGATCGAGCAGATCAAGGAGGCCCGGATCCCAGCGCCGCCCACGAACTGCCTGTCGCCGATCGGGGAAGAGCGCATCCTGGCCAGCCTGGGCGAGCAGATCGACGCAGATTTCTACGCCGCCCTGTCGCGGCCGCCGTCGGTCTACCGCGGCAACCCGTTCCAGGTCGAGGTCGGCCTGGCCTTCGGCGGCGAGATGGCGGCCGACGACCTGATCGCGCTCTACCGCTTCGCCAACCGGGTGCCGCTGCTCTACCAGCAGGGAGCGTGCGCCCTGACCAGGAGCGTCCTGGGGACCAACTGGAAGGCGTACGGCTTGCAGCAGGGCCGCGGCGCCCTGCCGGCCGGGCCGATGATCCTGATGGTGCACATCGCCAGCGTCTGGGTGCCGTTCACCAGCGAGAGCAAAGAGGCGGTCGCCGGCTACGACGAGATCCTGCGCGAGCTGCGGCTCGCGTTCCAGGGGATCGGCCGCAAGCTGTCGACCCACATCCGCCACGAGCGCAAGCGGCGCGACGCCGACCGGAAACACGCCTACATCGAGAAGTACATTCCGCACATCGGCATCGCCCTCAAGGAAATTCTGGAGCTGAGCGATCGCCAGGAGAAGCAGGTCGTGGACACGCTCAGCGGCACGCTCGCCCGCAGTCGCAAGATGTAGCGGCGACACCAACACATAGATAGGTGTGAAAGAGGTCATTGGCGCCCACGTCGGCCGCCCCTAGTGTCAGGGACCGGGTGAATGGGTGAACAAGGATCGGCGTGAACATCCCCGGGTGCAGATACCGCTGGCGCTCGAGTATCAGCTCAAAGACCGGCAGTTGAGCCAGCAGGCGACCCTGGTCGACCTGAGTCTCGGCGGAGTCGCCATGCTGACCGAGGACCCGCTGCCGGCGGGCGGCCTGCTCGCCTTCCTGCGTCTCAAGCTCGGCGGCGTCAACGATCCCAACGCAGCTGAGATTCGCGCCGCCACCGAGATCGTCCGCTGCGTCGAACAGCCGGGCGTCGGCCGCGCCACCGAGTACCTGGTCGGCGCCCAGTTCCTGAACCTCGATGAACGCAGCTACGACATGCTGCGCGAGTTCGTCGACAGGTGCCTGAACGAGGCGGAGGACGACGATCCGCTGGAGGCCCGGATCAACTGCGAACAGCCGATCGCCATCCAGTACCAGCGCTTCGACGACTTCGTCAACGAGGTCGCGACCAACCTGTCGCGTACCGGCATGTTCATCCGCGCCAAGAAGCCGCCGCCGCCGGGAACGGTCCTCGAATTCTCGTTCCAGCTCGGCGACGACTTCAACCTGATCGCCGGCAAGGCGGAGGTGGTCTGGAACCGATCGCTCGCCGACGGCCCCGAG
>JAJCXP010000243.1 GCA_029263375.1 Acidobacteriota bacterium
CGCCCTCGAGGCGGGCTACCACAAGGCCGGCGTGGTCGAATCGGTGCGCCGATTTCTCTGGAAGGGCAAGCTGAACACCAGCCTGGCGCTGATCTCGGCCGAGAAGGCATGACCGAGTCGCTACCCGATCGATTCTCGAGCCTGGCCGGCAAGCGTCTGCTCGTCACCGGCGCCGCAGGCTTCATCGGCGGCGCGCTCTTTCATCGATTGGCCGGCTACGGCCTCGATGTCGTCGGCACGGTGCTCGAAGCCACTGAGGCCGAGGCGCTGAAAGCGCGCGGCCTGCGCGCCGACCGGCTCGATCTGGCCGATCCGGCACCATGGGATGCTCTGCTCGAGGGCGTCGACATCGTCTTCAACGTCGCGGCCCGGTTCCAGGAGACCGAGTTCGGCGAGGGCGACTACGACGCCGTCAACAATCTGGGCGCGCTCAAGCTGGCCGAGACCGCTGCGCGCTGCGGCGTCGAGCGCTTCGTGCACTGCTCGACGGTCGGCGTGCACGGCGACGTCAAGCAGGTGCCGGCGAGTGAGGAGACGCCGTTCAACCCGATGGACCTCTACCACCGGACCAAGCTCGCGGGCGAGCTAGCGGTGCTCGAGTTCGGGCGTACCCTGGGACCCGGCATGGTGGTCACCGTCAACCGGCCGGCAATGGTCTACGGCCCCGGCGACCTGCGCATGCTCAAGCTGTTCAAGACCATCCTCGACGGCAGTTTCCGGATGATCGGCTCGGGAAAGGTGCTGGCCCACCTGGGCTACATCGAGGATCAGACCGACTCCTTCCTGCTCAGCGCCACGGCGCCGCGCCAGACCGTGCATCTCGAAGCGTTCAACATCGCCTCCGGCGATCCGCTGACGCTCAACGAGCTCGCCGGACTGATCGCCGAGGCCGGCGAGGTGCGACTGTCTCGACTGCACATTCCGGTCGGCCCGGTGTGGTTGGCCGGCCTGATCTGCGAGATCCTCTGGAAGCCGACCGGCCGGCGGCCGCCACTCTTCCGCCGACGGGTCGGGTTCTTCACCCACAACCGCGCCTTCGACTTGTCGAAGGCGCGCGAGCGGCTCGGCTACGTCTCGACCTGGAGCCATCGCGACGGGATCCGCGACACCATCCGCTGGTACCGGGACCAGGGACTTGTCTAGCCCTGGCGGCGGCGCGCGCATCCTGCTGGTCGCCCCGCAGCCGTTCTACCAGCCCCGCGGCACGCCGATGAACGTGCTGCAGATGTGCCGCGTGCTGACGGCGGCCGGCTACCGGGTGGACATGGCGACCTATCCGCTCGGCGAGAAGGTCGAGATGGAGGGTCTCGAGATCCATCGCTGCCTCAGACCACCCGGCGTGCGGTCGGTGCCGATCGGGTTCTCGAAACGCAAGTTCCTGCTCGACCTGCTGCTGTTCTGGACCGTCCTCAGGCTCCTGCTGCGACGCCGCTACGCGGCTGTCCACGCCGTCGAGGAGTCCGTGTTTCTCGCCCTGCCGTTCACCCTGGTCGGCGTCCGCCTGATCTACGACCTCGATTCTCTGATCAGCGACCAGCTCGACTACGCCGGTGTCGTGACCAGCCGCCCGCTGCTGGCGCTCGTCCGCCGGCTCGAACGCTTCGCGCTACGCCGATCGGTGGCGGCGGTCACGGTCTGCCGCTCGCTGACCGAGGCGGCTGCGGAGCTCGATCCCGACGCCCGCATCTACCAGATCGAGGACGCACCGCTTGAGGAGTCGTTGCGCGATCCCGACGTGTCGCGGGTCGAGTCCCTGCGTCGGGAGCTCGGGCTCGACGGCCTGCGGCCGATCGTCTACACCGGCAATCTCGAGCCCTATCAGGGGATCGACCTCTTGCTCGCGGCGGCACCGTTGGTGCGTCGGCGCGTACCCGATGCTCGGTTGGTGCTGGTCGGAGGCTCCGGCGAACGACTAACCGCTCTACGAGGGAGCCTCGAGCGAGAGGGGCTCGGTGCGAACGTCCTCGCGGTCGGCCAGCGACCTCCTGATGAGATGCCGGAGTGGATGTCGCTCGCCGAGGTCCTGGTCTCACCGCGCTCCGAGGGCGAGAACACGCCGCTCAAGATCTATACCTACATGGGCGCCCGGCGGCCGATCGTCGCCACCGATCGGATCACCCACACCCAGGTGCTCGACTCTTCGAACGCATTTCTGAGCGAGTGCACGCCCGAGGCGTTCGCTGACGCCATCTGCGCGGCGCTCGACGACCCGGAGGAGGCTCGGCGCCGCGCAGATGCGGCTCACGACCTCGCGGCGTCGGAGTTCAGCCCGGCGGCGTTCGAGCGCAAGCTTCTGGGCGCCTATCGCGAGATTCTCAGCTAGGCGGGGCTAGCGCCGACCGCCGGCCATTCGAGCCGCCTCGGGCAGTTGTCGCAGTCGCCGCATGCTCCAGATGCCGAACGCGGGACCGAGCGCGAGGATCGCGAAGCTCCAACGCCAGCCGAGCGCATCCACGGCCAGCGGCACGACCCGGATGGTGAGCAGCGTCAGCAGGAACCCGAGGCTGGTCTGCAGAGTCAGCGCGGTGCCGACGTAGCGCGAATCGGACAGCTCGCTGAGACCTGCGCTGAACTGCGCGCTGTCGGCAACCACCGACGCCCCCCAGAGCAGGCAGACCGCGGTCAGGAGTCCCGGCGACTCGAAGACCAACCCGGCCGTCAGCGCGCAGCCTCCGGAGATCGCCAGGCTCCAGATCGTCGCGCGGGTGCGACCGACGCGATCGGCCCAGCGACCGGCCACGACACAACCGACGACGCCCGCGGCGATCGACCCGAAGCCGGCGAACCGAGCCGCCGCCACGCTCCAACCGGCGGCCTGGTAGGACGCGATCAGGCAGATCGGCACCCAGACCCACATGGCGTAGAGCTCCCACATATGCCCGAGGTAACCGAAGTTGACCAGCCGGCTCGGCCGGTCGCCGAGAACCCGCAGCGCGTAGCGGGCGTCGAACGGCGCGTTGGCGGCCAGGAACGGTCCCGGGCGCACCCGCGCCAGTGCCAGCGCGCCGGCAACCAGCGCCGTGGCCGAGCTGATCGCGATCATCCAGCGCCAGGGCGGTAGGCCGCCGTCACCGAAGATAGGCAGTCCATTGAACAGGTGCGGCAACGCCTTGCCGAGGGTCAGTGCGCCGATCAGGATCCCGATTCCGAGGCCCCGATTCTCCTTGGTCCAGCTCGCGACCAGCTTCATGCCCGGTGGGTAGATTCCCGCCAGCGCGACTCCGGTCAGGAAGCGCAGGCCGAGGATCGTGCCTGTGCCGATCTCCCCCACCGCGATCGCACCGTTGGCGATCGCACCGGCGAGGCAGCTGACCGCGAACAGCCGGTTCGCCGGCACCCGGTCGGCCAAGTTGAAGATCGCGCTGAGCCCCGCCCCCACCACGAAGCCCACCTGAACGCTCATCGTGATCCAGGAGGCCAAGCCGCTGTCGAGGCCGCGCTCGTCCACCAACTGCGGCACGACCGCCGAGGCGGAGAACCAGATTCCCATGGCCAGCAGCTGTACCAGGGCCAGCAGAGCAACCTGAGTCCAGTTCTCGCGCACCGGCGAGGATTGTCTCAGAAGGCGAGAGAAAAAACGGGCGCACCGCCGAGCGGGCGCCCGTTTGCCCTCAGCTTGACTTCGAAGTCCTGACGGCCTTGAGGATCCGCGCGCCGATGACCAGACAGGCGGAGGCCGCTCCGACGCCGAGGCCGCCGAGCAGCTGGATCAGACCGGGGAGGCTGTTCCAGTTCTCGACCAACTTCAGCAGGAGCACGAACACCAGGATCACCGGTAGCCCCAGGGGACCGAAGAGCGTGCTGAAGCTCGGCCCTTTGCGCCTGAGCGGCTCCCAGACGCTCGGAGCAAAGCAGAGCGCCAGTTGAATGTGGGCCATCGCCACAAAGATAAGAATGAGCCATCTGTCGTCCATCCTGGACCTCCTTCCGGGGAACGTTGATCTATTTTACTCCGTGCCGCCGCCCGGACCACTGCAGCCACCGCCCGGGTCACCGTGATGCCCTTCCTGGTCAATGCAGCTCTGGATCGCGTTGGTGCAGGCAGCCACCGAAGCGGCGCCCGCGGCCTCGTGACCCAGGATGGCTCCCAGGCAGGAAGCGCCCAGAGTCACGGCCGCGCCCGCCGTACAGGCACCGGCAATCGTCGGCACCGACGCGATCCAGCCGAGAATCGCGGCCGTGCACGCCAGGATGTCGACCGCGCAGCTCGCAGGGGCCGCCGTGCCTGCCGGCTCGATCTGGCGCCAGAGGACATCGGCGCCATCCAGGAAGCCGCGGCTGTGGTTGCGCGCGATCTGGCCGAGGAACAGCTCATAGGGCGAGAAGTCGAAGGTGAGCGGATCGGACGTTCCGAGCGCCGCGCGCTCGGCGCGCTGACCCGCGAAGACCGTCTGGACACCCTCCTCGGTGACCGAGGTGACGTTGCCGAGAGCACCGAGATCGTCGAAGGTGTAGTGCAGAATCGCGTTGCCGTCGTACTCGACCGCGAAGCTGCCATCGGGATTGCTCCAGTAGCGGACCGCCATCTTCTCTCCCCACGGGCTGGCGATGCTGCCGGTGCCGCCGACGTGCGTGTGGCCCCGATGGCGCCACTGGCCGTTGACCACCGAAACGTCGAAACCGTTGTCGGCCGCGACCCCGAGGCCGGCGCCGTAGCTCTCGAAGACTGCCGGAGCGCCCGAGAGCCCCGGACCGGGGCCCTGGGCGTGCGTGGCGGTGGCGAGTGCCGGCAAGAAGATCAGAACGATACAGAGCACCTTACAGACCGCCTTGCAGAGCGCGTTGGCGAGCCAGATCCGAGGTGAGCGAGCGACTTCCGAGTGAGTAGATTCCATCTCTGTTTCTCCCTTGTTGGGGCGAGTCGACACGCCTTGCGCGCCGGGGGCA
>JAJCXP010000244.1 GCA_029263375.1 Acidobacteriota bacterium
GGGAACTGGTCGTAGACCTCCAGATCGGCCTGCAACGCACGCGCGAGGCGGCCCTGGATCTGAAAAAGATAAGCGGCGCTGGCCAAGCCCGACACCCCTCCTCCGAGAGCGTCGGCGCGCAAGTAGCCCTCGATCGCTGCGGCGACCCGACCGCGGCTGTCCAGCGCCAGGGCGTGCGCGTAGTTGGCGCCGGGGTGGTCGGGCGAAACTCTCAGGGCTCGCTCCGCCAGCTCGAGCGCCCTGTCGCCCTCGGCCTGGGCGCGATTGAACTTGGTCACGCTCTGGCTCAACGTCAGGCTCAGACCGGCCAGCGCTTCCACCTGGTCCGGCTGACGCTCGAGCACGCTCCGGTACAGAGCCGCAGCGAGATCGTTGTCGGCCTCCTGGTGACGCGTCCGGTATTCGTCGGCGCGCGCGATCAGCTCGGCGACGCTCGGCGACGCGGTGGTCGCGGGTCTCGACGAATCTGCCGCTTCGGGCCAGAGGGCCACGGCCAGGACCACAGCGACGATGGCAGCCGCCAGCGACAACCAGAGTCGCTTGCCGAAGGGCGTCGAGCCCGATCTCCTCGAGCGGACCTCCGGAACCAGCCGGTAGCCCCGTCCGCGAATCGATCGGATGTAGGTCGGTTCGCGCGCGTCGTCGCCGAGGGCGCGCCGCAGCAGGGCGACTCGCTGCACCACGGTCTCGTCGGAGACGGCGTCGCCGTTCCAGACCGACGTGATCAGATCCTCGACACTCGAGACATCCGGCGCGCGGCGCGCCAGCGTCACCAGAAGATCGAACGACAGCCCGGCGACCTCCAGCTCGCCTGCGCCCCGTTTCACCGAGGCCGAGGCGACGTCGACCACCAGATCACCGATGAAGTAACGCTCTCTCGACACGAGACGAAGCCTACTTCAAGCTTAGGAGAGTACCCATGCGATCGACATACCCGATCATCCTGCTCGTCGCCATCTTCACTGCTGCGTCCGCGGCTCCGGCTTCCGACATCGACCTGACCGGTCTCTGGATGGCCGAGCGGCAATTCGGTCCCGAGGTGCGCGGCGAGCTGAGCCTGGTCCAGCATGAAGAGAAGTGGACGATGGAGATCGCCGGCTTCATCACCGCCGGCGAAGTCGACTCCGGCGTCCTGCGCGCGGAGATCCCGGGCGGGCTCGGCTCCTTGACCGTCCGTGTGCCCACGGAAGGCCAGGCCACCACGGGGCACTGGACCCAACCACGGAGCGTCATTCACGGGCAGCGCTACGCCTCTCCGGTGACCCTCGAGCCGGCGGGAGCTCAGCGGTGGCGAGGCCTGGTCGTGCCGCTCGACGATCGCTTCACGCTCCATCTTCCCGTCGACCGGCGCGACGACGGCGCACTGGGGGCGTTCCTGCGCAACCCGGAGCGCAATCAGGGCATCTTCTGGAGGTTGGATCGGCTGGAGCTCCGCGGCTCCGAGGTCGACCTCATCTCGGTCCGCAACGACCAGGAGCGAGTGCTCACGCAGGGGACCTACCGGCCGGACGAGGATCGGCTGTCGGTCTACTTCGGTGGCAGGGGTGGCAGCTACGATTTCGAGCGACAGCCGGCGGCCGCGCCCGGTCCGTTCTACCCGCGTGGAATCCACCCGGCAGGCGCCTATGACTACCGGGAGCCGCCGCCGGGACGGGACGGCTGGCCGGTCGGCTCCCTGGCCGAAGCGGAAATCGATCCGACCCCGATCCGGAACCTGATCGAGGAGCACTTCTCCGCCCCGCCGACCTCTGTTCGTGACGTCTACCCGCACGGCTTGCTGATCGCCCGCCACGGCAAGCTGGTCTTCGAGGAGTACTTCCACGGCTTCCATCGGGATCGACCGCACGACACCCGCTCGGCGAGCAAGAGCCTGACCGCAGTGCTCGCCGGAGCGGCAATCCAGGCGGGCCTGCCGCTCGAAGCCGACACGCCGGTCTACGGCACACTACGCCCGGGTGCCGAGGCGCCGGCGCTCGATCCGCGCAGATCCCGCATGACGCTCGAGCACCTTCTGACGATGAGCTCGGGTCTCGCCTGCAACGACTCGGACCCCGACTCACCCGGCAACGAAGAGATCATGCAGGAACAGACCGCGCAGCCGGACTGGTACGCCTACACGCTCGAACTGCCGATGGTGGCGGAGCCCGGAGATCAGGCCCACTACTGCTCGGGCACTTCGAACCTCGCGGGCGCCGTCATCTCCGAAGCCACCGGCGAGTCCCTGCCGGAGCTCTTCCAGCGGCTGGTCGCTCAGCCGCTCGAGCTCGGCCGCTACCACCTTCCGCTCAGCCCCACCGGAGCGGCCTACATGGGCGGCGGCATCCGCTGGCTGCCCCGGGATTTTCTGAAGCTCGGACAGTTGATGCTCGACGGCGGCGTCTGGAACGGCAAACGGATCGTGTCGAGCGAATGGGCCGAGCGCTCGATCGCGCCACTGCGCGAGCTCCGCGACCGCGGTTACGGCTACCTCTGGTGGACCGTCGAGTATCCCTACAAAGATCGCGCGGTGCGCGCGTTCTTCGCCGGCGGCAACGGCGGCCAGGTCGTCATCGGCGTCCCCGAGCTCGATCTGCTGGTCGCGTTCTTCGCCGGCAACTACAGCGACCGTACGCTGTTTCGCTACCAGGAGGAGTTCTTTCCCGAGTACATCCTGCCGGCGGTCCGGGAGGCGGACAGCGAGAGCAGGTGAGCGGCGGCCGGCGAGCGGCGGTCAGCCCTCGAGCGACGCCCGGATGTCGCTCGGAGCCGCGTCGTAGAGTCGGCGGAAGGACGCCGTGAAGTGACTGTGGCTCGAGAAGCCCAGATCCAGAGCCAGATCGGTCAACGACCGCTCGGTGATCTGCAGCAGGCCACCGGCTAGCCGCAGACGCATGCGGTACTGATGCAACGACAGGCCGGTCCCGGCGCGGAACACCCGGCTGAGGTGAAACGGAGAGGTCGCGAGCTCGCGCGCGATCTCGGCGATCGACAGCGACTCGCGAAACCTCAGCGCGAGCAGCTCGCGTGTCTGCTCGACCAGCCGCCGGTGGCCCAGCGGGGAAGTGAACGTCGCTCGGTGGCCGCTCCTCACGGCTGCTCTCTCGATGACCCGCGCGCCGAGGGCGATCACGCGCTCTTCGATCTCGAGGGCGTCGACGGCCGTGCCACTGCGCACTTTACGGACCAGCCGACGCTGCTCAAGGTAGCTCTCTGGATCGCTCGGGCCGTGGGTGAACGGAAAGATCGACTCGCCTTTGCCGTCGACAGCCAGGCCGAGCGCCGAGAACTGTCGCTCGAGGATCTCTTCCGAGAGCGCGAACCAATCGCTGCAATCGCCCCGGCTGCTGACCGGCGAGCGGTAGTACTCCTGGTGCGGGTTGTAGAACGTGACCACGTTCGGATCGGCCACGAACGGCCGTCGCCCCTCGTGCTCGATCCAGACGCCCTCTCTCGGAAAGACGAACAGATGGCCTCCGGGGGGGCCCGAGCAGCGGAAGATCCGGTCGGCAGGGCTGGCGCGGAACCGGCCGATCTTGACCGACTCAGACTGGAAAATGACTTGAGGATCCGGTGCGCTCATTGCCTTGACAGGTCACCTTCTCACGGATCGCAGGATTTCGGCTATCAGAATCCTGCTCCCGCGGGGTCGATCCGAGCACGTTCCTGATAGCGCAGGGGTCCCCCTCGCCGGCTACTCTGGCGGTGCGATAACTCGCCTGAAACCACGGAGGAATCATGACTACGACGACTCGAACCCTGTGCGCGCTCGGCGCTCTCCTGTTGGTAGCGACAACCCTTGCCACCGCCCAGACGGACCCGACCCCGCCACCCCCCTGCTCCTCTGAGGAGTACCGACAGTTCGACTTCTGGGTTGGCGACTGGGTCGTCACCGGCCTGGACGGCAGTACTCTCGGCACCAACCTGATCGAGAAGTCGCTCAACGGCTGCGTCCTGGTCGAGAACTGGCTCGGCAGCGACGGCTCGATCGGCAGGAGTTTCAACATGTTCTTCGGCAACGACGGCAAGTGGCATCAAACCTGGGTCGACGGCAACGGCGGTCGGCTCGACCTCGCCGGCGGCTGGAAGAAGGAGAAGATGGTCCTCTCGGGCTCGATGCCGGGTCGAGACGGCAAGCCCGTCATGCACGAGGTCTCCTGGACACCGCAGACGGACGGGACGGTCCGACAGCACTGGCGCGCCTCCAAGGATCGCGGCAAGGACTGGCAGGATCTCTTCGTCGGGACCTACTCGAGACGGTCGACGGCCAGCAAGTAGCGTCGACGTGGGGGGCCTCGGCCAGACCCGAGCGACAACGCACCGCGGCGTGTAACCTACGTCCTCTTTCGACGGAGGTAGAACCGGATGCCCATCGCTCGTTCGCTGGCCGTAGCCCTGGCTTGGACCTTGCTCACCCTGCCGACGCCCACGTCCGCTTCGACCCAGGTCGATCCCGCGCTCCACCAGGAACTCCGTTACCGCCTGGTCGGACCGTTCCGGGCCAGTCGAACGGTCGGCGGAGTCGGCGTCCCGACGCAGCCCAACGTTTTCTACGTCGGCGTCAACAACGGCGGCGTCTGGAAGACCGACGACTACGGACGCACCTGGGCGCCGATCTTCGACGACGCGCCGACCGGCTCAGTAGGCGACGTCGCGGTGTCGCCGTCGCATCCGAACGTGCTCTACGTCGGCAGCGGCGAGGGGCTGCATCGGCCGGATCTCGCCGTCGGCGATGGCATCTTCAAGTCGACCGACGGCGGTGAGACCTGGACGCACGTGGGTCTGCCCGATGTGCAGCAGGTGGCTCGACTGATCGTTCATCCAACCGACCCGGCCGTCGTCTTCGTCGCCGGCCTCGGGCACCCGTACGGCCCCAACGAGGAGCGCGGCGTTTTCCGTACGACGGACGGTGGGACGACGTGGCAGAAGGTCCTCTACATCGACCACAACACCGGCGCGATTCAAGTCGAGTTCGATCCCACCAACCCGGAGATCCTGTTCGCCGATATGTGGGACCACCGCGAAGGGCCGTGGGAGAACGCGCGCTTCTCGGGCGCGGACAGCGGGCTCTACAAATCGACCGACGGCGGCGACAGCTGGCGGCGCCTGAGCAAGGGCCTGCCTTCCGCACAGGAGGGTCTGGGCCGGATCGGCGTCGGCATCGCGCCCAGCGAGCCCAGGCGCATGTACGCGACGGTCCAGGCCGACGCGGACGCGAATCCGGGGGCCGGCATCTACCGCTCGGACGACGCGGGCGAGAGCTGGCGCCGGATCAGTACCGACGAGCGACTCTGGGGGCGCGGTGGCGACTTCGGCGAGATCCGCGTTCATCCGGCGAACCCCGACACCGTCTTCGTCGGCAACATCGCGTCCTACCGCTCGGACGACGCCGGCGCGACCTGGACGTCGATCAAGGGCGCGCCGGGCGGCGACGACTATCACCGCATCTGGATCAACCCGCTCGAGCCCGACGTCATGCTGTTCGTCGCCGATCAGGGTGCGACGATCACGGTGAACGGCGGCCGGACCTGGAGCTCCTGGTACAACCAGCCGACCGCCCAGCTCTACCACGTCGCGACCGACAACTCGTTCCCCTACTGGGTCTACGGCGGCCAGCAGGAGAGCGGCGCGATCGGCGTCGCTTCGCGCGGCAACGGCGGCCAGATCTCGTTCCGAGAGTTCCTCGGCGTGGGCGCCGACGAGTACGCCTACGTCGCGCCCGATCCGCTCGATCCGGACATCATCTACGGCGGCCGCGTCGTGCGCTTCGACCGGCGGACCGGGCAGGCCCAGAACGTGGCTCCCGAGACCCTGCGCTCCGGTGACTACCGGATCGTGCGCACGATGCCGCTGCTCTTCCATCCGCGCGATCCCAAGATGTTGCTGTTCGCTACCAACGTGCTCTGGAAGACCACCTCCGGCGGCAGCTCGTGGGAGATCATCAGCCCCGATCTCTCGCGCGAGCAGCCGGCGGTGCCGGCGAGCGTCGGCGACTTCCACACTCCGGAGATGGACACCATGCCGCGTCGGGGCGTGATCTACGCGGTCGCGCCGTCGCACCTCGAGATCGGCACGATCTGGGCGGGCACCGACGACGGCCTGGTCCACGTCACTCGTGACGGCGGCGCGACCTGGACCGACGTCACACCGCCCGAGCTCCGGCCGTGGGACAAGGTCTCGCAAATCGACGCCGGTCATCACGATCCGGACACCGCCTACCTGGCGATCAACGCCATCCGCCGCGACGACATGCGTCCGCACGTCTATCGAACGCACGACGGCGGCGCGACCTGGCAGCGGATCGTCGCCGGCCTGCCGGAGGTGGGCCCGGTCAACGTCGTGCGCGAGGACCCCGAGCGCCCGGGGCTGCTGTTCGTCGGCACCGAGCGGACCGTCTACTTCTCGATCGACGACGGCGACAGCTGGCACTCGCTGCGCCATAACCTGCCGCCGAGCTCGATGCGCGACCTGGTGATCCACGAGAACGACCTGGTGGTCGGCACCCACGGGCGCTCGATCTGGATTCTCGACAACATCGCGCCGCTGCGTGAGCTGGCCGACGCGGCAGCGGTGGACCATGCGTACCTGTTCTCGCCGCCGGCAGCGACCCGGGTGCGCTGGAACATGTTCTCGGATACGCCGCTGCCGCCGGAGGAGCCGACCGGCGAGAACCCGCCGGACGGCGCGATCTTCGACTACCACCTGCCGCGAGCGGCGGGCGAGGTGACGCTCGAGATCCTGGCCGCCGACGGAACGATCGTCCGGCGCTTCTCGAGCTCCGATCCGATCGAGTCGGTCGACGCGACGACCCTGCCCCACCCGACCTACTGGATCCGCCCGCCGCAGAGTCTCTCCGCGACCGCCGGACATCACCGCTTCGTCTGGGACCTGCGCTACCCGCCCCCCGAGGGCGCCCGAAGACAGTTCTCGATCGCGGCGGTCCAGTGGCGGACCCCGAGCGGGCCGCTCGGGCCGTTCGTCGCCCCGGGCACCTACACCGTCCGCCTGACCGCGAATGGACGGCCGACCGAGAAGAAGCTCACCGTTCGGCTCGACCCGCGCGTCGACCTGAGCCCGGCCGACGTCGCACGGCAGACGTCCCTGTCGATGCGCTGCTACCGAGCGTACGAGCGTGCCCAGGAGATCCGTGAGGCGATCGACGCCGGGCTCCCGAGCGCCCCGACGCCGGACGCGTGGCGCGCGCTACGCGGCGCTGGCGCTCCCGGCGACCCCGACATCCTCTACGGCAGCATCTACGCCACCGCCGAAGAGGACGAGAACGTCACGGGCCTGCAACACAAGTTGCTCTTCGTGCTCAACGTCCTGCAGGGAGCCGACGCTCCGCCGACCGAGCAGACCGAGGCGGCGGTGGCGGCTCTCGAGGCGAGCCTCGAAGCGCTGGCGGCCCGTTGGGCCGCCAGCTCCTGACCCATTTGGATTGCTACCTCCCCGCCGAGCGCTACCGGCGGACGCCACGCAGCTGTCGCTCGATCGCCTTCTTCGCTTCGTCGAAACCGAGCTCGCGGCGCAAGGCGGCCTTGATACGCCGGATGTGCTTGCGCTGGGAGTGTGAGAGGCGGGGGGTCGTTCGGGCAGTCATGGAGCTGTCTCGCTTTCTTGGAATTGATCGCCTGCTCCGTGAGCACGGCGACTCGGAACAAATAGATGAGCAAGGACAGTGCCACCCTCGCTCCGGCGCACCAAGACCGCTCCGCGCAGCGCGACCAAGCGCTGGGCACGACACTCAGGCTGGCGGCGCGGGTGACCGGGCCGCTAGCCGGTTTGTCTCACCCCTCCCTGTCGAACGCCTCGCCATCGAACACCAGCGTCACTTCGCTGATCTTGTCGCCGCGGAAACGGCAGCGCTCGGCAATGAGGATCGATCTTCCAGGCTTGTGGAATCGATATGCCAGGCAGACAGCGTCGTCATCCTCTTCGAACGAATGTAGAAGCCTGTACCTCGAGCGAGGATCGGGCGGATCGGCCTCGAGGCTCGCGATGTACTCGGCTCTCGAGGACGAGTGGAACAGCGGGCCGTCGAAACGGAAGTCCTCCGTCAGCAGACTCGACAGGCGAGCCAGGTCGTTCCGGCAGTAGGCGGCGATGAACTCCTCGGCCAGGTAGAGCCGGGTCTCCCTGGGCAGGGGTGGCGACTTGTCGCAACGCGCGGTCACTGGTTTTCTAGTTGCTGGTCTCTAGGTGATCGGGCCGGTGGACGGCCCAAGGGTACCCCCGATCGGGGCTTGCTCTCAGTTGGTACGTGCAAACCGCCCGGTGGGGTTTGCTTGCAGCCTGGACCGGGACCACCTTGTAACAGATCGCGGGCACGCCGGGCGACTACGCTACTCTCGAAATCGTGAAACCTCCCCAGCTCTCGGGCATCCAAAGATTGGATCGACAAGTGACCAACGAGCATCGGCCCGAGGCCCGGGTCGGCGCCTCCGGGCACGCTGCGCGACCAGAAGGACAAACCGATTGAACACCGTACACGTTCGCTACCCAGCGTCCGAAGGGCACATCGTCCTGCGCTCCGACATCGACTGGGAGATCGCTATCGAGCCGGTAGCGACCCTCGACGACGGCTCGAACATCGTCTTCGAACTGCCGCTCGATCGGCCGTTCACCTACTTCAAGCCGGTGCTCCAGCGCGACGGCGAAGAGCACTGGTCCAACGGCAACAACTACCTGGCGCTCGCCGACGCCAGCAGGCCGCTCGATGTCTATCCCTATTTTCTGGAGGACGCGCACTGCAGTGTCTGCGACCTGCGCCGGCTCGTGGACGCCTCGGGCGAGGACCATACCTACCGCGTCTTCTATCCGCCGGGCTACCACGAGAACACCTTGCGCCGGTACCCGGTGCTCTACATGCAGGACGGGCAGAACCTCTTCTTCTCCACCGAGGCGTTCCAGGGCGAGCACTGGCATATCCGCGAGACCCTCGAAATCCTCGACGCCATGAACTTCCTGGAGCAGGCGATCGTGGTGGGCGTCTATCCGGTGGACCGGACGGTGGACTACACCCAGCCGGGCTACGAGAGCTACGGAAAGTTTCTGGTCGAGCAGCTCAAGCCCGAGATCGACGCCGGCTTCCGGACGATCGTCGACCCTGCCAGAACCGCCGTCATGGGCTCCTCGCTGGGCGGCGTCGTCTCCTTCTATCTCGCCTGGAGCTACCCGGAGGTCTTCGGACTCGCGGCGTGCATGTCGAGTACCTTCGGCTGGCAGGACGATCTGCTCGAGCGAGTCGCGTCCGAGTCCAAGCCTGATATCCGTCTCTACCTCGACAGCGGCTGGCCCCGGGACAACTTCGAGGTGACGCGAAACATGCGCTCGCGGCTCGTTCGTGCCGGCTTCCGCGAAGGGAGCGACCTGCTCTATCTGGCGTTCCCGGAAGCGCTGCACAACGAGCGCTCCTGGGCCATGCGCGCCCACCTGCCGTTTCAACACTTCTTCGGCAGGCGACCCGTCGACGAGGAACCCCGAGGTGGTTGAAACCTCGGACGGCAGGCGCGCATCCAAGAGCAGATGCTCGTCAATTCGGGACTAGGAGGATCTGATGCGGGAGCTTACGCGGACACAGAGAATCGTCAGCTGGATCGCGCAGATCGCAGTCGCCGCAATCCTGCTGCAGACCCTGGTCTTCAAGTTCACGGGCGCCGAAGAGTCGGTGTTCATCTTCCAGACCCTGGGTCTCGAGCCGTGGGGCCGTATCGGCTCGGGTATCGTCGAGCTGATCGCCGGCCTGGCGCTACTGGTGCCCGCCACCGCGGCGGTAGGCGCGCTCCTCGCCCTGGGCACGATCAGCGGCGCTCTCGTCAGTCACCTGACCTTGCTCGGTATCGAGGTCCAGGGCGACGGCGGGCTGCTGTTCGCGCTCGCCTGCCTCGTTTTCGCCGGCAGCGCTATCGTGCTCTGGTTGAGACGCCACTCCCTGCCCGTCGTGGGGAGTCGGCTCGGTCCGTCCTAGCGGCGCGGACTGCTAGACTGCGCGCGCGAACGCCCAGTTGCTGCCTGGTGGTATCTAGAGTGCTCGGCGTCTCGAGGACCCTGTTGTCCCGTGGGCGCGTGAACGAGAGCCGAGCAGGTGAGGGCCTATGAACGTCCCGGGTTACGACCTAGAGGGAGAGATCTCCACCGGCCTCGGATGCTCGATCTACCGGGGACGGCGCCAGCGCGACGGACACCCGATTCTCGCCAAGGTGGTGGCCCCACAGGCCGACGCCGAGGCGGTAGCCGATCGACTCGAGTGGGAGTACGAGATCACTCGCCATCTGCCGGCGGAGGGCGTGGTTCCGGTGCACGACCTGGTGCCCCTCGAGCGCGGCCGCGCTCTCATCCTGGAAGACACCGGGGCGCTGCCGCTTCGCGCCGCGCACGCGACCGGCCCACTCGAACCCCGCAGGGCAATGACGATCGGTCTCCAGCTGGCCTCCGTGCTCGGCTCCATTCATCGACATCAGTTCGTGCACAAGGCGATCCACCCCTGTCACCTCTTCATTCGTCCGGAGAGCGGCGAGGTGAGCTTGACGGGATTCGTGGCCGCTTCGCGGTTGTCCGACGAGAAGCTCCAGTCTCGACACCACGAGATCTCGATCGAGCTCCTGCCCTATCAGGCGCCGGAGCAGACCGGCCGCATGAACCGCCGCGTCGGCAGACAGGCCGACCTCTACGCCCTGGGCGTTGTGCTCTACGAGCTGCTCACCGGCAGGGTGCCGTTCGAAGCCGACGACCCGCTCGAGCTGATCCACGCGCATATCGCGATCGAGCCGCAATCACCCCTCGCCATCCGGCCGGAGCTCCCGGCGGCGCTCTCGCAAATCGTTCTCAAGCTGCTGGCCAAGGCCGCCGAGGACCGGTACCAGAGCGCGATTGGCCTCCACGCCGATCTCGAAGCGTGCCTCGACGGCGACGTCGCGGCCGACTGGACGCCGGGTCTTCACGATGTGTCCGATCTGATCGAGATTCCGGAGAAGCTCTACGGACGCGAGCGCGAGCTCGACGTGCTGATGCACACCTTCGACCGCGTCGCCGGCGGCGCCACCGAGCTGCTCCTGGTCTCCGGCTACTCGGGCGTCGGCAAGTCGGCCCTGGTCAGCGAGGTCCACCGGCCGATCGTTCGCCGGCGCGGCTACTTCATCTCCGGCAAGTTCGACCAGTTTCAGCGCAACATCCCTCACAGCGCGGTGATCAGCGCCTTCCAGGAGTTGACCCGGCAGCTCCTCACCGAGAGCCAGACGCAGATCGCGGCTTGGCGAGCGCTGCTGGAAGCCGCGCTCGGAACCAACGGACAGGTCATCACCGCGGTGATTCCAGAGATCGAGCTCATCATCGGACCGCAGCCGCCGGTGCCGGAGTTGCCGCCGGCCGAGACCAAGAACCGGTTCAATCTCGTGTTCGAGCGGTTCATCAGAGTGTTCGCACAGGCGGAACATCCCCTGGTGGTCTTCCTCGACGATCTGCAGTGGGCGGACTCGGCCACCTTGACCCTGCTGCAGGCGTTGGCTACCGATCCCACGCTCCGCCATCTGCTGATCATCGGCGCCTATCGGGACAACGAAGTGGGTTCCGGCCATCCACTCGCGCAGACGCTCGCCGAGCTCGAGACCTCCGAGGCGCTGGTCGGTCGGATCCGCCTGACACCGCTGCGCCGTGAAGATCTCATCGAGTTCGTCGCCGACACCTTCAGGTGCTCGACCGACGAAGCGGCGCCATTTGCCGAGCTGGTGCACGAGAAGACCGACGGCAATCCGTTCTTCGTCATCCAGTTCATCAAGATCCTGGGCAGCGAGGGGGTGCTCTACTTCGACTACCAGGAGGGGCGCTGGGCGTACGACCTCGACGGCATCCGCAGCATGGGGATCACCGACAACGTCGTCGATCTGATGGTGCGAAAGATCGGCAGCCTCTCCGACAGCACGCAGAACATCGTCAAGCTCGCCGCCTGCATCGGTAATCGGTTCGACCTCGCCACCCTGGCCATCGTGCGCGAGGTACCGCCGGAGCAGGCGGCCTCCGAACTGTCCGACGCCGTGCTCGAGGGCCTGATCCTGCCCAACTCCAAAGTGAGTTTCCGGCTCGCCGAGCTCGGCGGGTCTACCCGGATCTCCAACCCCGAAACGGCGACCTACAGGTTCCTTCATGACCGCGTCCAGCAGGCCGCATACGCTCTCATCCCCGACGACAGCAAACAGGTCGTACACCTCCAGGTCGGTACCCTGATGTGGCGCCATAGAGACGCGGGCACCCTCGATGAACACCTCTTCGAGATCGTCGGTCATCTGAACATCGGCGCCTCGCTGATCGACGACGGGGAGGAGCGGATTCGACTCGCCGCGCTCAACCTCAGGGCAGGGCGCAAGGCCAAGTCCTCCACCGCCTACCGGCCCGCCTTGACCTTCCTGGAAGCGGGTATCGAGCTGCTCCCTGCCGATCCTTGGTCGACGCACTACGACCTGGCTTTCGCCCTCTACCTGGAGTGTGCGGAGGCCTCCTATCTCTGCGGCTATTTGGAGCGCGCGGAACTGGAGCTCGAGCGACTTCTGGAGCGTGCGCGCTCGCCGATCGACAAGGCCGAGATCTACCGCATGCGGATCGTCCAGTACGAGAACACGTCACGGTTTCCGGAAGCCCGAGACTGGGGCAAGACCGGCCTGGCGCTGTTCGACATCGTCTTTCCGGAGGGCGAGGACGAGCGCCAGGAGATGCTCGAGGGCGAGATGGGCGCGATCGGCTCGCTGATCGGCAACCGCGAGATCGCCGAGCTCGCGGAGCTGCCGGTGATGACCGACGAGGCGATGCGGATCAGCATGAAGCTCCTGATGACCATGTGGGCGCCCGCCTACATCTCCGGCGACATGACGCTGACCGCCATGATCGCGGCCAAGATGGTCCACCTGTCGCTGACCTACGGCAACGTCGAGGAATCGGCCTACGGCTACGTCACCTACGGTGCCACCGTGGGTCTACGGAAGGGTGATTACGCGTCGAGCCACGGCTTCGGCCGGCTCGCCCTGGAGATCAACAAGCGCTTCGACGATCTCTCGGCACGCGCCAAGGTCAACCATATGTTCAGCTGCTACATCGGCTTCTGGCGCGAGCCGATCGCGTCGTGCTTCCCCTATTCGCGCGAAGCTCATCTGGCAGGCCTCTCCTCCGGCGACTTCATCTACTCCGCCTACGGCGTCTACCACGAGAGCTGGCACGCGCTCTTCCGCGGCCAGCCGCTCGACGAGTACGACGAGCACTACGCCCCCTACCTGGAGTTCATGACTCGAACCAAGAACCAGACGTTCTATGACGCGCACCAGCAGGTACTGGCGCTGGGTCGAGCGCTGCAGGGGCGGACCGAGAGCCCGAGCTCATTCTCGAGCGCGGACTTCGACGAGGCCGGTTTCCTCGAGACCTACAAGGCTCTCGGTTTCTTCATCAGCATCTACTACGTCACCAAGCTGCAGCTGCTCTACCTTCTGGGCGACTACGAGGAGGCGGCCCGGATGGCGGACGAGGCCGAGCGCCTCGGTGACAAGACAGAGGGCATGATCTGGGACGCGTGGCGCTGTTTCTACCAGGCACTCAACCTGGCGGCGTGCCATCGATCGCTCGCAGCGCCCCGAGATCGGGCGGCGATGCTGATCGAGCTCGAGCGCCTGGTCGCGCAGATGGAGATCTGGGCCCGAAACAGCCCCTCGAACTTCAGTCATCGCCACGATCTCGTCGCCGCCGAGGCTGCCGCCATCCGGGGCGACGTCGCCGAGGCGATGGCGGCGTACGAGCGTGCCATCGCCGACGCGGCCCGCCACGGCTTCATCCAGATCGAAGCGCTGGCCAACGAATGCTACGGCCGCTTCTGGCTCGAGCGTGGGAACGATCGCGTCGCCAAGCTGTACCTGCGCGCCGCCGCGGAGAGCTACGGCCGGTGGGGCGCGGTCGCGAAGGTAGAGGAGCTGCGCGCTCGCTACCCTCTGCAGCTGCCGCCCGCCGGACGCGACGAGACGGATACGGCTCTCGACGTCCTGGATCTGAAGACCGTCATGCGGGCCGCACAGGTGATCTCGGGCGAGGTGGAACAGCACCGCCTACGCGACCAGCTGTTGAGAATCGCGATGGAGAATGCCGGCGCGCAGCGCGGTTGTCTCCTGATCGAGCGCGATGGCGAGCTCCGCATCGAGGCCGAGAGCTCCGTGACCGAAGGCCTGGAAGGGAGCGAGCAGACACCCGGCGAGTCGGTGGGTCCAGGCCTGGCGCAGTCGATCGTCCACTACGTGGAGCGCGTCGGCAAGAGCGTCGTGCTGGCGGACGCGACGCGAGACGACCGGTTCTCCAACGATCTCTATGTCCAGAAGGAGCGACCTCGGTCGCTGCTCTGCGTGCCCATCCTGCACCAGGGCAAGCCGCTCGGCATGCTCTACCTCGAGAACAACCTCGTGCGCGGCGCGTTCACGCCGGACCGGATCGAGGTAGTCAAGATTCTCGCCTCGCAGGCAGCGATCTCGCTGGAGAACGCCCGACTCTACGAGGAGATGAAGACCGAGATCGCCGAGCGCAAACAGGCCGAGGCCGCGCTGCGCAAAGTGGCGGAGATCACGGCTCCGGTCACCGGCAGCGACTACTTCGACTCCCTGGTCCGACACCTCGCCACCGATTTCGGCGTCCGCTACGCCTTCGTCGCTCAATGCGGTGACGCGCCCGATCTGCAGGCGCAGACCGTGTCCTTCTGGAACGGCGGCGACCTCGGTGAGAACTTCTCCTATGCCGTCGCCGGCACGCCGTGCGAGCAGGTGCTCAACGGTGAAGTGTGCCACCTGCCGGATCGGGTCCAGGAGCTCTTCCCCACGGACGCAGGTCTGGTTGCTCTCGAAGCGCAGAGCTACCTGGGCATTCCGCTTCACAATGCGTCCGGGAAGATCATCGGCCATATCGCGGTCCTCGATGACAAGCCGATGCCGCGGCGCCCTCACGACATCTCGATCCTCAATATCTTCGCCGCACGCGCTGCGGCCGAGCTGGAGCGGAAGCACGGCGAGGAGGCGCTGCAAAGGGCGCACGACGACCTCGAACGGCGGGTCGCCGAGCGGACCGAGGAGCTTTCGCGCGCCAATGAGCGCCTTCACGAGGAAATCCTGGAGCGTGCCCAGATCGAGGAGAGGCTGCAGGAGGCCAAGAACTCGGCGGAAGCGGCGAACCGGGCCAAGAGCGACTTTCTCGCCAGCATGAGCCACGAGCTCCGCACGCCGCTCAACGCCATCCTCGGCTACGCGCAGATTCTGCAACGGGACAAGGGGCTGACCGACTCGCACGGCAGCGCCGTCGGCGTCATCGAGCGCAGCGGTGAGCATCTGCTGACCCTGATCAACGACATCCTCTCGCTGTCCAAGATCGAGGCCGGCAAGCTGGAGGCGTCCCTTTGCGATTTCAACCTGCACGCCTTTCTGGGCAGCGTCATCGAGATCGCCCGGGTCCGCGTCGAGCAGAAGGGTCTGGCGTTCCGCTACGAGACGACCTCGCCCCTTCCGACCGCCGTTCAGTGCGACGAGCGTTGGCTGCGTCAGATCCTCCTGAACCTGCTCAGCAACGCCGCCAAGTTCACGGACCAGGGAGGGGTGGTTCTGCGGGTCGGCTACCACCCTGAATCGACGGCCACACCGTGCCTGGTGTTCGAGGTCGAAGACACCGGCATCGGCATCTCGCCCGGCGACCTGGAGGAGATTTTCGAGCCCTTCCTGCAGGTTCACGGCGCCGACCGGCGTGAAGAGGGCACCGGGTTGGGGCTGGCGATCAGCAAGCGGCTGGTCCAGCTCATGGGCGGCCGGATCGACGTCCGCAGCACACCGGGCAGGGGCAGCGTCTTCTCGGTGCTCCTGGCTCTGCCAGAGTTACCTCTGGCCGGCGGCACCTCGAGCGATCGTCGGATCACAGGGCACGCCGGGCCGGTGCGACGCATCCTGGTCGTCGATGATCGTCCCGCGAACCGGGCGGTCGTAGTCGGGCTTCTGGCGCCGCTGGGGTTCGAGCTCGAGGAAGCCGAGAACGGGCGGGAAGCGATCGCCAAGGCCCGTGAGTCGCGACCTCACCTGGTGCTGATGGACCTGGTGATGCCGGTGATGGACGGCTTCGAGGCCACCCGGCGGATCCGGCGAGCGCGGTCACTCAGGGACACGGTGGTGGTAGCGCTCTCGGCGAGCGTCTTCGAGCACAACCGCAAACAGAGCTTGGACGCGGGCTGCCACGACTTCATCCCGAAGCCGGTGAAGGCCGGAGTTCTGCTCGACAAGCTGAAGCGCCATCTGGGTCTCGAATGGACCCACGAAGAGGTGCAGCCGACAATCCCGTCCGCGGAGGTCACCAGTCGCCCCACGCTCGTCTCGCCACCGCTCGCCGCGATCGAGACCCTGTACGAGCTCGCCACCATCGGCGATATCCAGGGGATGCTGAAGCGACTGGACGAGATCGAGGGTCAGGGCGACCCGCTCCTGCCGTTCGTCACCGAGATGCGGCGGCTGGCCGCACGCTACGAGATGCAGCAGATGACCGAGCTCCTGGCGAGCTATCTGAACGGAGCAGATGAGCACGAAACGGGCTGAGCAGCCGATCGTCCTGGTCGTCGACGACACACCGGCGAACCTGCAGCTGCTGGTTGATTACCTGCCGCAGCACGGGCTCAGAGTCCTGGTGGCACGTACCGGCGAACGAGCGCTCGAGCAGGTCCAGCACACCCGTCCCGACCTCATCCTGCTGGACGTGATGATGCCCGGCCTCAACGGCTTCGAGACCTGCCGGCAGCTCAAGGCCGATCCGATGACGCGCGACATCCCGGTCATCTTCATGACCGCGCTCTCGGAGACCAGCGACAAGGTCCGCGGCTTCGAGGCCGGCGGGGTCGACTACGTCATCAAGCCGTTCAAGCACGAGGAGGTGCTCGCCCGCGTCATGACTCATCTGACGCTACGCGAGCTCCAGGCGGAGTTGGCCGAGGCGAACGAGCGCCTGGAGCAGCGGGTCGCCGAGCGCACCACCGAGCTCGAGCAGGCGCTGCGCGAGGTCGAGGATCTCAAGAACCGCTTGCAGGCCGAGAACGTCTACCTTCAGGAAGAGATCCGCCTCGAGCATCACAACTTCCGCGAGATCGTCGGTGGCAGCGCCGCGTTGCTCGACGTTCTCCGGCAGGTGGAGACGATCGCCCCATCCGACGCCACGGTTCTACTCCTGGGCGAGACCGGAACCGGCAAGGAGCTGTTCGCGCGGGCACTCCACGACCGCAGCCGGCGCCGCGATCGGCCGCTGGTCAAGGTGAACTGCACGGCGATCGCGGCCGGCCTGGTGGAGAGCGAACTGTTCGGCCACGTCAAGGGAGCGTTCACGGGGGCGACCCATCATCGGGTGGGACGATTCGAGCTCGCCGATGGCGGCACCATCTTTCTCGACGAGATCGGTGAGCTGCCGCCGGAGGCGCAGGTGAAGCTCCTGCGGGTCCTGCAGGAGCGGGAGTTCGAGCCGGTCGGAAGCAGCAGGACCAAGAGCGTCGACGTGCGAGTGGTGGCGGCCACCAACCGCGACCTCGCGGCCGAAGTGCAAGCGGGCCGCTTCAGGTCCGATCTCTTCTATCGGCTCGAGGTGCTGCCGCTGGAACTGCCGCCTCTGCGCGCGCGCTCCGAAGACATCCCCGCCCTGGTGGACTCCTTCGCAGAGCACTTCGCGCGCGATCTGGGTAAGCCGATTCCGCGAATCGACAGTGAGTCCATGGCTCGCCTCCAGAGCTACGACTGGCCCGGCAATGTTCGCGAGCTCCGGAACCTGATCGAACGCGCGATGGTCCTCGCCACCGGACCAACTCTGGTGATCGGTGACCTCGCCCCAACGTCGTTCCGCGCCTCGACGGCCGAGCGCGAGACGGACCCGAGGGCCGTGCGGTCCTCGCCGAGCCTGGTGACGCTGGCCGACAACGAGCGTCGACACATCGAGGCCTCGCTACGTCTCACCGAGGGCGTGATCGAGGGGCCCGGCGGAGCCGCGAAGATTCTCGGCCTCCACCCCAACACGCTGCGCAGCCGGATGAAGAAGCTCGGCGTGCGCCGCGCCGGCAACGCGGCCGCCACGAAATAGAGCGGCTCCCACGATATATCGAGGCGTGAGCCGAGAAATATCGTGGGAGCCGGTCCTCCCGGGCCTCTGAGAGACTCGCGTAAACCCTTCTCTGGCATCCACTTAGGAGGAGATATCGGAGTGCCGCTGATCCCGGCATCTTCGTTGCTCTATCTGAGTGCGACATGTTTCGCAGCTCGGCAAGAGAGGCCGGTCCCGGCTCACGCGTGTGAACCGAATCGATGACACAGGAGAAGGAGGAACGCTATGTTGATGATCGAAAGTTCACCCACAGCAGCCACCCTGAACGTGCCGATGCCACCCCCGCGCCACACCGAGTCGTGGCAGAGCGAGGACGCGCTGATCGAGGGTCTGCTGGCCCACGACGAAGAGAGCTACGAGGTCCTGGTGCGCCAGTACGGAGGCTCCATGCTGGCGGTGGCGCAGCGATTCTGCCGCTGCTCGGACGAGGCGCAGGACGTCTTGCAGGAGGCCCTACTGAGCGCTTTCCGAGGCATCCGGAAGTTCCGGCGTGGATCGCGACTCGGAACCTGGCTGCATCGCATCACGGTCAACGCCGCCCTGATGCGCCTCCGACGGGGTGCGTCGAGACCTGAGGTGCAGATCGACGAGCTGCAGCCGTTCTTCGACTCGGCCGGCCGCCACGCGGGACCCGTCCCATCTCTTCATCCCACCTCCGAGCGTCGTCTTCTGGAGAAGGAGACTCGCCGCTGGGTGCGCGCCTGCATCGATCGATTGCCCCAGACTCTGCGCACCGTGCTCATCCTGCGAGACATCGAAGAGCTCGATACCCTCCAGGTGGCCCAGCTGCTGGACGTGACGACCAATGCGGTCAAGATCCGCCTCCATCGGGCGCGGTTGGCCCTGGCCAAGATCTTCTCGGAAGAGCAGCAGGAATCGTCGTCGGTCTCCGCACGCTCGCGAGTGGCGTAAACGGCGCCGGGGCCTGGCGCTGACGAGCGCTCGACCTCCCGCCGCCGAACCGCCGGCCCCCCATCCGAGAATGGGTGCTCCCTCCTCGCCGCGCTAAAATACCGACGTACGAGAGGTGGACGAGTGACCTGCCGCGAGCTCTTCGAGTTGCTGATGGACTACCTGGAAGGCGCGCTGCCGCCACCACAGGTCGAGCTCGTGGAAGCCCACATCGCCGACTGCGACGACTGCCGGAGCTACATCGGCGCCTACCGCGAAGCCCGAGACCTGGTAGCGAGGACGATCCGCGCCGAGCAGCCTCCGGATCCGCCCGAGGAGCTCGTCCAGGCGATCCTCGAGTCGCGGCGGAAGAAGCCTCGATAGCCACCCGACTCGGGGTGAGTGAAATACTCACCCGATGAGCCACAGGCGTCGCCAGAGGCACGGGATTCCCAACCCTGCGACCGGTCGGGCCCTGGTGCTGGCAGCCGTCGTGCTCTCCATGATCGCGCTGGCGTGGGCAGCGATCCGGCTGCTCGGCGCTCTCGAGGCTTCCGATCCCGCGGAGCGCTGGACCGAGATCCTCGGCGACCGTGCGCCGAGCTCGCTCAACGTCATCCTGGTGACGATCGACACCCTGCGCGCTGATCATCTCTCCTGCTACGGCGCCACCCAGGTGAGCACACCGGCGATCGATCGCCTGGCCGCCGAGGGCGTGCGCTTCTCGAACGTCGCTTCGACCGTGCCGTTCACCCTGCCGTCGCACAGCTCGATCATGACCGGCACCTATCCGCCCTTTCACGGGGTGCGCGAGAACGTCGGCTATGCGCTCGACGAGAGCTTGCCGACGCTGGCCGAGCGGCTCGGCGAGGGCGGCTGGACGACCGGCGGCTTCGTGAGCGCGTTCGTGCTCGACTCACGATGGGGGATCGCGCGCGGCTTCGAGACCTACTACGACGACTTCGAGCTCGACGGGGACGATTCTCACAACCTGGGCGCGGTTCAGCGTCCCGGTGCCGAGACCCTGAGCGAATCGTTACGCTGGCTTGACACCTCGACCGGCCGCTCGCCGTTCTTCCTCTGGCTCCACATCTTCGAGCCCCACGACCCGTACACCCCGCCCGAGCCGTTCAAGTCGCGCTACGCCGGGCGGCCGTACGAGGGCGAGGTCGCCCACGCGGACTCGATCATCGGCGACCTGCGCACGGCGCTCGAGGAGCGCGGCCTGCTCGACTCGTCGCTGCTGGTCCTGACCGCTGACCATGGCGAGGCACTCGGCCAGCACGGCGAGGGCTTCCACGGCTTCTTCGTCTACGACTCGACAGTGCGAGTGCCGCTGATCGTGCGCCTGCCGGGGGGTGGGCTCCGCGGCCGCGTGGTCGACGACGCGGTCAGCCACGTCGATCTGATGCCGACGATCCTCGAAGCCACCGCGCAGCCGTCGAGCGAGCCCGTCCAGGGGCGCTCCCTGCTGCCGCTCCTGATGGGTCTCGGGCCCGACGACCCGGCCACCGCCGCCCGCGAGACCTACAGCGAGTCGCTCTACCCGCTGCTCCACTACGGTTGGGCGCCGCTACGCACCCTGCGCACCGCGCGCTACAAGCTGATCGACGCGCCCCGACCGGAGCTCTACGACCTGGCCGAGGATCCGCGCGAAGAGCGGAACATCTTCCGGCGCGACCGCCAGCTCGCCCGCGAGCTCGAAGCCCGCTTGGACGATCTTCGTACCCGCATCGAGCGCACGAGCGAGAGCGACCGCACCGCGCCCGAGATCGATCCGGCGACCCTCGAGCAGCTGCGCGCCCTGGGCTATGTCGGCGGCTTCGGCGGTGCCGGCGAGGACGAGGAAGGGAACCTCGAGCGGGCCGATCCCAAGGACCGAATCCAGCTCCACCAGATGGTCATGGCCGCCCAGAGCGAGCTCGGGCGCGGTGAACTCGACCAGGCCGAGACCCGGCTACGCCAGACCCT
Source organism: Acidobacteriota bacterium (assembly GCA_029263375.1). GTDB lineage: Bacteria > Acidobacteriota > Thermoanaerobaculia > Multivoradales > JAHEKO01 > JAHEKO01. The sequence continues at coordinate 20,959 of JAJCXP010000244.1, forward strand.
GGAGGTCGATCCCTCGGTGGTCGACGCTCACCAGATGCTGGGTGCGATCGAGATGCGCCGTGGCCGACCCGAGCTCGCGGCGAGCGCCTTCCAGGCGGCGCTCGACCTACGCGGCGATCATCCGGCGGCGCTCTTCGGACTGGCCGATGCCTACCGCCAGCTGGGTCGCTTCGAGGACGCCCTGCTCGGCTACGACCGGATCCTCGCCGACGACCCCGACCACGGCGGTGCCCTGGTCGCGAGCGCCAACGCCCTCGCCGAGCTCGGGCGCCTCGAGCAGGCGACCACGAGGCTCGAACAGGCAGCAGCGGCCACCGACGCCGGACCGATGGTGCTCAACCGGCTCGGCGAGCTGCAGGGGATCCAGGGACGGATCGAGGACGCCGCCGCCGCGTTCACCCGGGCGATCGAGAGCGACCGCGAGCGCGATGACCAGTTCGCTCAACCGCGCTTCAATCTCGCGGTCATCCGCGAGGAGGCCGGGCGCGTCGATGAGGCGATCGAGCTCTACGAAGCCGCCATCGAGCGCGGTCCACGCCACTACCAGGCGCTGTTCAATCTCGGGCGACTGATGGGTGCTCGCGGCGATATCGATCGGCAGCAGGCGCTCTACGAGCGCGCGATCGAGGCCGAGCCGACGTTCGTCCGCGGCTACTACTTCCTGGGCAAGCTGCTGATGGATCGCGACGGCGATCTGGCGCGCGCCGAGGAGATCGTGCGCGCCGGCCTCGAGCGTGACGAGGACCACCGCGCCGGACCGCTGGGCTACTACCTGCTCGCCGACATCCTCAACCGGAGCGGGCGCACCGCCGAGGCGCAGCGCGCCGTCGACCGCGGCAGGCAGATCGAGCGCGGCAGCTAGCCCGCCCTTCTCGCCCCGTCGCCACTCGAGGCTGTGAGGAGGTAGGGCTAGATCTCTCAGACACCTCGACCGATGGCGGGACTCGAGTACACCAGGGACCGTGGAGCCTGACCGACCTGTCCTACCTGGACCCGCCGAAGCCCGCCGGCGCACCGGGAGGATCCGGCGTGTAGCCGGTCGCATCGGAGTACCCGGTCGCGAGGCCGCCTGGCAGATCGGAATGGCTGCGGGCAAGGTTGTGAACAGTAGGCGAGCCTGCGGGGATCAAGGCGTCGTGACCGTCTTCGCCTTGGTGTACTTGGAGACGCCGAGCGAGTTGAAGGCCTGGAGCCGGAAGCTGTAGGTGGTCTGCGACCGGAGCTTCTTGACCAGCAGCTCGGTGGCGTCAGCGGGCGTGGTCGCGATGCGCTCGAAGGCGCCGCCTTCGCGGCTCATTTCGACGTGGAAGCCCGCTTCGTCCTTCGACCTGTCGGTCCACACGAGCCGCACCTTCTTTGCCGACAGCACGACCGTCTTGAGTCGCTTGGGCGCTTTCAGTAGCGCGCCGCTCCCGGGGCGCTCGAGACATACGTCGACGGCATCGCCGAGCCCGAATAGGGTGCCGGCGCCATCGACGCACTCCAGACCCGGCCCACACTCGCGATCCGAGTCACAGTCGCCCTCGCCGATGTCGCAGATCCCGCACTGCCGGCAGAACTCGGCGTCGCCGACCGCGAACGGACAGTCCTCCGGCGCCGCCCGCAGGCAGACGTTGGTGCCAGCGGCGAACCCGAGCTCGGGGCCGACGTCCTGGAAGCAGCTGGTGAACGTGGCGCACTCGCTACCGGCCTTGCAGTTGCCCTCGCCCGCGCGGCACGGGCCGCAGGCGGCGCAGAAGTCCGGATCGCCGGGCTCGAGCGGACAGAAACCGAGCTCGCGGAACGCGCACACGTCGGACGACGGCGGCAGGCCGAAGCTCGCACCAACATCGTCGAGGCAGGTCAGACCGCCCTGGCACTCGCGATTGCCGTCGCAGTCGCCTACGCCGAACCCACACGGACCGCACAGCCGGCAGTAGTCCGGGTCGCCGGGGTCGAGGTCGCAGTCGGGCTCCGCCAGGCAGACGTTGACGCCCTCGGCTAGCCCGAACTTCGGGCCGGCGTCGGCCGCGCAGGCGAGCCCGGAGTCGCATTCGCTGTCGGCCTCACAGCCGCCCTCGCCGGCGACGCACGGGCCGCACTCGAGGCAGTAGTCCGGGTGGCCCGGCGCCACCGTGCACAGCGCGGAGTCGCGGACTTCGGCCGTGAAGCGCTCGATCTCGGACGCGAACTCACTGATGATGCGCGAGTTGTCGCGCTCGTTCCGGCGCCCGGTGGCGCTGCCGTCGTAGCGGACCTTGGGATTCGAAAAGAACGGCTGCGGCGGGCAAAGGCCGTCACAGGCCCTCGCGTAGGCCATCAGAGTCCGGAAGCGCCCGTCGTAGAAGTGGCCGCGACCATAGATGTACTGGCCGCTGGCAACGACCGCGTTCACGGGATCGTGATCGGCGCCCATCAGGTGGCCGACCTCGTGCGCGAAGGTGTCGCCACCACAGACGCGTCGCGACTCGAAGAACGCGCGGCTGAGCGTCGGGCCGCCCGGCCGGTAGATCATTGCCGCCGAGCCGCAGGCGGTGCCCGGCTCCTCGTACAGGATGCCGATCAGGTCGGCGCCGGTCGCGTTGCGCAAGTCGGCGACCGACGGCGCGTCCGAAAGCCAGTCGAGAATCAGCGAGTTCGAGCCGATCACCCGGCTCGGCAGGGCGACCTCCTCGGTCCCGACCAGGCGGACTCGCGCTTCGACCTCGCTGTTGTGAAAGGCGACGTTGGTGAGATCCACGTAGTGCTGGATCAGAACGTTCACGTTGCGCTTCGTGCCGAGCGCGGCTCGCGTGGAGGCAGCGTAGACGATCGCCACGTCGACGCGCGGTCGACGCGGTGCTCCGTCCGCACCGAGACTCGGCGCCACGAGGAGCTCGCCTTTCGCGCCACCGGTCGCCACCGCGGCGCCGCCACACTCGGGCAGATCGCCCGGGTCGAGCGCGATGATCGTGTGCTCGCCGTCACCGCTCGGGAAGATCTCGTAGCCGCCGCTGCTACCGAAGACGGTGCCGGCGAGACGACCGCCGACGGCGCTCAGAACGACCTGTTCGCCGGCGCCGGTTCGACCCGACCAGACCAGTCCGCCGCCTTCAGAGCGCTCGAGCAGTGCGCGCTCGGCCACGGCGACACGGCCCCCCGGCAGCTCCAACTCGAGCTGCGACGCGCTCTCGATGCGGTCGAGATCGATGCGGGCAGCGAAGCCGACGGCGTCCGTACCGGCGCGGTCGAGACGCTCGCCGAGCCGCACGACTCGCGCTGGAGCCTCGGCCTCCGTAGCGACCGCCCCCGTCGCGAGCAGCACCCCCACCAGCAGGAGGGTCGATGGCACCCGCCCTCTCAGACGGCACCTGCTCAATCTCGGCCTTGGACGCACGGTCATCTCGGAAGCAAAGTCTAGACCAGGCCGCGGAACGCCGGCGTGAGCCGATCCACAGGCGGCGGAACGCCACGATCCACCTGTCGATCGATGCCGATCGATACCGGTCGAGCTGCCGCGCACTCGAGTCGCGGGCGACGGCGCGACATCGGATATAGACCTTCGTCGATAACCACACCGGTCGTGTAACATCTCGGACGACCCACCGATTCGAATTCCAAATTCGCTCAGATAGAGAAGACCCAGGGAGGGGACTGATGACGCGTTTTCGTAGAACCGCACTGGTAGCGCTTTGTGTACTTATCCCGCAGGTGGCCATGCCCTGCCACGTTCCGGAGACGCTGCGCGAGATGCAAGGCGAGCTCACCGCCGCGCAGACCGCTCTGCTCGCGCACGGCCACCCCGGCGAGCAGATCCCCTACAACCTGGCCGCGCCCGCGACCTGCACCGGCGGCTTCGCTGACATCTTCCCGTGCGAGAACGTGGATCTCCTCTCGCACCTGAATCTCTCGGAGATCGGCGGCGGCACCGGCAACGATCTCTGGGGCTGGGAGGATCCTCTCGACGGTAAGGAGTACGCGCTCATGGGCCGCTCCAACGGCACCGCCTTCGTCGACGTCAGCGACCCCGAGAACCCGATCTACCTGGGCAATCTGCCGACTCACACCGGCTCTTCGACCTGGCGCGACATCAAGACCTACCAGAATCACGCGTTCGTGGTCTCCGACTCGAACGGCGCGCACGGCATGCAGGTCTTCGATCTAACCCAGCTGCGCAACCTGCTCAACCCGCCGATCACCTTCTCCGAGACCGCTCACTACGCCGGCTTCAACTCCGCCCACAACGTGGCGATCAACGAGGACAGCGGCTTCGCCTACGTGGTCGGCTCGAACGCCTGCTCCGCCGGCCTGCACATCGTCGACATCTCGACGCCGGCCGCGCCGGTCTTCGCGGGCTGCTTCTCTGCCGATGGCTACACCCACGATGTCCAGTGTGTGAACTACTCCGGTCCCGATGCGGATCACCAGGGCAAGGAGATCTGCTTCGCGTCGAACGAGGACACCGTGACGATCGTCGACGTGACCGACAAGGGCAACACTACCCAGCTCGCGCGCGTCGGCTACGCCGGCGAGGGTTACACCCACCAGGGCTGGCTGACCGCGGATCAGCAGTACTTCCTTCATGACGACGAGCTCGACGAGCTCTTCTTCGGCCACAACACCCGCACCTACGTCTGGGACGTCTCGGATCTCGACAACCCGACCCTGAACGGTTTCCACGAGCACGGCGGCCCGAACATCGACCACAACCAGTACGTCACCGCCGACGGCTTCAGCTTCCAGTCGAACTACACCCAGGGACTGCGGATCATGGAGATCACGGATCCCGCCACCGCCTCCCTGACCCAGGCCGGGTTCTTCGACACCTTCCCCGAGAACGACGCGGCCGGCAGCTTCAGCGGCTCGTGGAGCAACTACCCGTTCTTCGACAGCGGCATCGTCCTGATCAGTGACACCACGCGCGGCGTGTTCGTCGTGCGCCCGAACCTCGGCGGCGGCGGCGGCATTCCGTGCGGCGACCTGGAGCGCTTCCAGGCACGTTGTCAGACGGGCGGTCGTGTCCAGTATCGGGCCGTCCTGACCGACGGCAGCCACGATGGCGAGATGGTCACCTTCCAGATCGATGGCGGCAACGACCAGACCCGCACGATCTCCGGCGACCGAGCCCAGGGCCAGCAGACCGGCTTCTCACTCGGCCAGCACACGGTGACCCTGTCCGATCCGGCGGGATGCTTTCCGGACCGGGTCGTCACCTGTAACTGATCGATCTCTCGAATCCGATTCCAAGCCCCGCGGTGCACACGCATCGCGGGGCTTCTTCGTTCTGGCGAGAGCCGGCGCTGCGTCGACATTCACAGCGACGGTCTAGAGACGGGGCTACAATCGAGGATCAGGTCACTTCAGACACGACACGGAGGGTGTCCTCATGAAAAGCGCAGTCCTTGCGATCAGTCTGCTGACGCTGGCCGCTATTCCGGCCGGCGGCGATCAGTCGCTCGACGTCACCGACGGTACGCACAACGACTCGCGCGCCCAGGCGGCGGTCAACGACCTGAACGGCGACATCTATACCGTCTGGACGCGTTTCTCGGACGACTTCTCGCAGGCGGCGGTCCACGGCAGGTGGGCCTGGCGTCAAGGCGACGGCACCTACACTCTGGGCGGTGAGATCCAGGTGTCGCCGGCGGGCGCGTTCCACGCCTTCCCCAAGGTCGACTTCGTCCCCTGGCTCAACGCCTACGCGATCGTCTGGCAGACCTTCGACCCCGGCTCCGGGCTGCTCGAGCCGGGGAAGATCATGGGCCGCCTGGTCGGCGCTTCCGGCAGTCCCCAGGGCGGCTCGAAGACCATTATCCGCCCCAAGAACCGCGCCAATATCCGGCCGCACGTGATCGCGACCACGCCCTGGAACGGCGCGCCGCCGCCCTACGACGAGAACGCACTGACCGTGCTCTACAGCGCGCTGCCGACTCAGCCGGGGCAGGGCAAGGTAGGAGTCGTCGCGCAACCGCTGCGTGACAATCTAAAGCGGAAGGGCAAGAGCCGGTCGCTCGGCGGGGTGAAGATCGTCAGTGGCAGCACGCCCTACGGCTTCGATGATCTGGACGTCCAGCCGGTCGTCGACGACGCCGTTCACTTCCAGCCGTGGGTGCAGGCCGGCCTGACGACCTTCAATCTGCAGAACGGATCGGTGTTCGCCAGCATCGTCCACTTCGGCAAGGAGGCCGGCGGCAAACCGACCGTGGTCGACCGGACCGACCTCCGGACCACCAGCCGAGGACCGGACTTCGGCGATCTGACGATCGCCGAGGACCCCGACCGGCAGGACGACTTCGGGGTGAACCGCTCGTCGATGCTCGTGGTCAGCGCATTCGTCAACGGCGGTTTCGGGGCCGAGTTCCTGGACAACGTCTTCAGCGGCGATCTGGATGGCTATCTCCTGATCGGGAGTGACACGGACATCGACGGCAGCTATCTGCCACGGAACTACGACCACGACATTCCAGGCCAGAACGCGGATCTGCCCCTCCGTCGCTCCTCCGCGGGAGTGGTGGCGGGCTCGCCGATCGGGCGCATCATCTACCCGGAGAGCAAGCGCATGGTGTCACGCGAAGTCCGGGTGACCAGCACGCTGGGCCTCGAGATCGACACCAAGCGCGACAAGCTGTTCAAGGTCAAGCAGAGCAAACTGCTCCAGACGGAGACCGTCGGCAGCCACTCGCACGCGGCGCGAGCGATCGTCTGGGTCGAGGAGCTCGGCGCTCAGCGCCAGCAGATCCGCCTCTACATCGAGTAGGGCGCCGGCAACTGCGCCCTGGATACCACCGGCTGCATCACGCGGACCGCAGCCGTCTCGCCAACGTACTCTGGGGCATGCTCACTCCCGTCCGCACCGTTCCGACCCTTGCCGTCGCACTCCTTTCGGCTGTCGGTCCGATCCGGCCGGCGGGGGCCGCGCCGCCGCCGAGGATCCTGCCCGCGGCCTGTGAGCAGCGGCTGGCGCTCTCGGCGCTGCCGGAGCACCTGCGAACAGAGGCGTCGGTCTACGCTTGGGGCGAGGACGGCTACTCGCTGGTTCGCGAGGGCTCGAACGGCTTCACCTGCATCGTCAACCGCGACGACCCCTTCTCGATCAAGCCGACCTGCTTCGACGCCGAGGGCGCCGCCACCATCGTGCCCAAGATCGTCCGGGTCGGGGCCTGGCTGTACGCCGGCCGCTCGGTCGACGAGATCCGCCAGGAGCTGAGGTCACAGTTCGAGTCGGGAGAGCTGATCTCGCCGCGACGACCGGGGTTGGCCTACATGCTCTCCCACTACAACCGGCCGTTCAATCCGGGCACCGGCAAGCTCGGCTGGTTCCCGCCGCACCTGATGTTCTACGCACCCAACCTGGCCGACGAGGACATCGGTCACCGGCACGACGTCCTGGGCGCGAGCCGCTCGCTCCCCTTCATCGGCTACCAGGGTCCGCACGGCTACATGATCGTGCTCGCCGAGGCCCCCGGCGAGCGCGAGTCGATCCCGGGCTGCCCCGCCTGGCTGGAGGAGTGAGCCATTCACCTCGCGACCCAGCGACTCCGGAGTCGTGCCGCCTCCGCACCGTCGCTCTCGTCCTTGATCGAGAACAGCACCGTCGTTTCATCGTCGCCCGGCAGCAGCTGCGTCTCGACGACCACCGTGTCGCCGTAGGTCCGTTCGGCCAGAAAATCGATCGCCAACTCTGACAGGCGCCGGCCCGAGTAGAAGTCGGGGTCGAGGCTCTCGAGCGACCAGTCCAGGTACCTCACGTGGTTGACGTGCGCGTTCTCGTCGAGGTCGCCGTAGCGCACGGGGAACCGGCTGCTGCGATCAATCCGCGCCGGCACCGCCAGCTTGCTCCAGCTCTCCTGCATCGCCCGCGGCCGATCCGGCACCACGGTCTCAAGCACCGCTGCCGGCACCCGTGCCGCCTTCCTGCGCTCGAGATCGATCACGAACCAGGTGCTGGTAGCGCGCGCCAGCACCTCGGCCTCGGCCCCCTCGATCAGGAAGTCGCGCACTACAAAGAAGCTCCGATGACGGGAGGGCCAGGTAGTCACGGTCACCACGTCGCGCCAGCGCGGCAGGCGCTCGATCCGCAGCTCCAACCGGCCCAGCACCCAGGTCAGGTTGGATCGTCCCAGGTCGCCGATCGAGACCCCGCTCACCAACGAGTGCACCCCGGCGGCCTCCTGGCAGTAGTCGCACAGGCTGCTGACCGAGAGTCGCCCGGTGGCATCGGTCTCGTACGAGCGCACTTCGAAGCTCTGCGTCCACACTTCGGACATAGCGGGACTCGGACTAGTGGACGGCCCGCTCGTGGCCGGGGATCGCGCGATCGTCGAAGGCGTGCGAGAGCACGAAGTAGTACTCAGCGGTCAGCTCGGTGCCGCCCTCGCTGACCAGCTCGAAAGCCCACTCCCCATCGGGCTCCTCGCGGAGCGCTTGGACATAGGCGACGCGGGTGGTGTCGATCACCAGCTCGCCCATCAGCCGCTTCCCCCGGATCACCTGCACGAACACCGTCGATTCATCGGCGGCGAAATGCCAGTGCAGATCCTCGTCATCGAACAGCAGGGCGTCCCGCGTGCCCGCGCGCAGAATGCAGTTCGAGTGCTGCATCACCCACTGCCAGAAGGTCTCGAACGTGAGCGTCGGCGTGGGATCGGTGTTCGACACAGTCATCGGCGGCAGTCTATCTCGGGCGAACCGAAACGATGGACGAGCCCGTTCCCTACGGGTAGTAGCCCGACAGCGTTCTCGGCGTCAGATCCTTGCGCGACAGCTTGACCTGGATCGACCGGAACGCCTCCACGTTCTCCTGATTCGACGACTGATACGCCAGCAGGTACTGTGAGCGCAGCTCCTCCTCGATCAGTGAATAGACCTCGGAAAGCCGATTGAGATCGTCCAGGTAGAAGGCGCGACCGCCGGTCTCGTCGGCGAGCTGCTGAAGTTTCGCGCGCACCGCCGGCCCGCTCTGGAAAAGCCCGATCGAATACAGGGTGACACCCGCCCGCCGCGCGTAGTCCAGGGTCTCCTCGTAGTCGAATCGGCTCACCTCGTCCTTGCCGTCCGAGAGCAGCAGCAGGGCGCGCTGGCCGCGCACCCCGGCGAAGTAGTAGAGACCGAACATGACGCTGTCGTAGAGCGCGGTCTCGCCCTCAGCGGTCAACCCGGCGAGGCCGCCGCCGAGCCGGCGCAGGTCGTTGGTCAGGCCGATCGCCAGACGCGGGAAGCGGTTGAAAGTGATCACCGCGGCGCGATCGCGCGGCGTCAGCGCCTCCTGGAAGAAGCGCAGCGCCGCCACCCGTGTGTAGTCGAGGATCGGCCCCATCGAGGCCGAGTTGTCGAACAGGATGCCGACGTGGATGGGCTGGTTCTCGAGCGTCTCGAACCGGACCAGCTCCTGAGGCACCTTGTCCTCGAGCACTTCGAAGTCGCCGCGCTCGAGGCCGAGCACCGGCCGCCCGAAGGCGTCGAGCACCGTGGTGTAGAGCTCGACCACCTGGACGTCGATCTGCTCCAGATGCTCGGGTGCGTTGATGAACACGAGATCCTCGGCCGCGCGCCCGTCGGTCAGGTAGGCCACCGCCCGCACGTAGGTCAGCTGGCCGGCCGGCGGCAGCGCGATCGGCTGCACGAACGGCCGCTGGTAGAGCGTCGCCACGAGGTTGTCGTTCAGGTAGTACTCGAGACGTTCGAGGCTCTGGCCGCGCGGCTCCTCGACTCGTGACCGCGCCAGCAGACTGTTGCTGTACTCGACTCCGGGTTGGGGCTCGAGCAGCTTGACCGTGAAGCGCTCGCCGGCCGCGTTGATGTCGATCTCGTCGAAGGCGAGCATCTCGCCCTCGGCGCCCAGCGCCTCGACCCGCAGCGAGTGCGGCTCCGGGAACTCGCCCAGATCGATCTCGACGTTGTAGGGCGGCCGGTTCTTGGTCAGCAGCCGCCGCTCGTCGAGGATGAACGCGACCCTGGCGATCTCGCCGATGGCGAGGGTGTCGAAGCGCACCAGACCGCGCTGAAGGAGGGAGCGCGGCGGCACGATTCGGATCGAGGTCTCGCCGCGCGCCACCGCGGCCGTCGCTTCGGCGAACAGGCGCGCGGTCCACGAGTCCGGCGCGGTCGGCCGGTCGAACGGGACCTCGGAGCGCGGCACCTCGAGCGGCTCTTCATAGCGGTAGAACGACTTGCCGTTCAGATCTTCGAGCCGCAGGATCAGGGTGTAGTCGCCCGGCCGGAGGTAGCGTTGGAACGCCAGCGGCAGCTCGATCCCGAGATAGTCGTCGGCCGGGAACGCGAACTTGTAGCGAAAGTTCTCGAACAGCTGCCCATTCAGGACAACCTCGCCGGTGAGCTCGAAGTTGTAGGACCGGAAGCCCAGGTTCTCGCCCACCTCGATCGACTCGACGGGCACCGTGAGCATGCCCTGGGCCACGGTCCGGTGCTGATGGCGGCCGGGAAAGGCAAACGCGATCTCGGCGTCGAAGGTCTCGGCGTCCGCCGGTACGTCGGTGGTAAAGGCCTGGAACGTCGCCAGCCACTCTTCGTTCTTGGGCCGCGGCTTGGCCACCATGCCCTGGAAGGCGAGCTCCCAATCGACGCCCTGGGCACGAATTGCGGCGGCAGCGAGATTCAGCTGTTCGCCGCCGACACAACGGCTCACCTGCGAGATCTGCAGATCCGCGTGTTCGGTCTTCGGGTGCCAGACGAACGCCGACCCGTCGCGCGGCACGAGAAAGATCAGCACGACCGCGTAGCTGACCTGCTCCGAGCCCTGGTAGACCCAGATCTCGGCGGCCGAATAGTTTCCGGAGCAGCGGACCGATTCCAGGGCGGCGGGCTCGCCGTGGACGAGATAGATGCGCGCCCGATCGTCGCCAAGGTTGGCGTAGAGCGCCCGCGCCTGCGCCACCCGACCTACGTAGCGCTCCTTGAGCTCGTTGCGCGCGGTCTCCGGATGCGGGTCGCGCTCGCGCCAGAACCGATCGATGAATGCGTCGCGTTGGTAGTCGGTCGACAGGCCGACGAAGACGCGCTTCTCGTCGCTCAGGATCAGCGGATCGACCTCCGCCAACCAGGCTCGGTGCCGCTCGTTGAGAGCGGTCTTGCCAGCCTGGCCGGTCTCGGCCATGCCGCTGGCGGTAGCCACCAGGAGGAGCAGAGTACTGCAGGCACGCCTCACGAAGCGCTCCACTCTGCGGACTCTACCAGCCGGCTGCGAGCTGGCGCCGGCGGGTCAAGAACCAATCAACCAGGGCGGGGTCGAGCCCCGCCCCGGTCGCGTAGGCTAGGCCTATTCGATGACGAACGTCGTCTGGCGCTCGATCCACTTGCTCATCCCGCGCATCCGGATCAGCAGGGTGTAGGAGCCCGACCTCAGCGGCTTGCGAGTCGGAATCTCGCCGCCGAACTCGAAGACATCGCCGTAGTTCAGAATGAAGTCGTCCGTCTGCCACTTCTTGACCCGGCGGCCACGCTCGTCGGAAACGAGGTAGTAGACCTTGGACTCGACCGACACCGGTCGGCGATGCTCGAGCCGTAGCGAGTACTCGGCACGGGCTCCCGGCTCAGCGGTGACCGCCAGGCTCGCCCCGCAGGTGAAGCAGATCGGTCCGCAGATGTCGCCGTAGTGGACGCCCTGGCCGGCCTTGAACGCCACCGGCGTGTCGCCCAACTGGCCGGTCCAGTCCCCTTCGAGCTTGAAGGTGTAGCACTCGGTCTCACCCGGGTCGAGCTCGAGGTCGTCCCACTTGATACCGGTGATGCCTGTGGTCGGATCGTCGACCTGGTAGTCGCACGGCTCCGGACCGCAACCGGTCAGATTGTTCGCGTCGATGCACGCGGTGTCGAACTCCAGGTCCCAGTGACTCAGGGCCGGATCGTCGAGCGTGGTGACGCAGTACTCGAACTCGGTGTCGCTGCCGTCGTAGTTGGCGCCTTCGAAACTGATCTCGAACTGGCCGATGGTCGCCTGCTCGGTACATACCTGAGCGCTGACGGCCGGCACCCACGCCACGAGTAGAACTGCTGCAAAGAATCCCTTCATCACATTTACCCCCACGATAAGAAATACGCGCGCCCAACCAGAGGACGCGGTGAGAACAAGGGAATCGTTCGGCAGCCTAGCTACACCCGTGGGACGAGTGCCTGGAGGCTTTGCGACCTCGATTTCCATCGAGGCTGCCCTTTCGTCGATGGCACGATTTTAGCCCAATTGTGTTCGAAATGCTACCGGCAGTCCGGGATCCGGAGCAGCTGGCCCACGCGGATCAGGTAGCTGGGGCCGCGTACTCGATTGATCTCGGCGAGCTCTCGCAGCCCGACGCAGGGATAGCGAGAGGCGATCCGCCCGAGCGTGTCGCCCTGGCGCACGTGGTACGGAATCAGGCTCGGCTGGGCCGGATAGTTGGCCTCGTTGAGCTCGCGCGCGCTGGCCAGGAGCTCTCCGGCGAGGCACTTCTCCCGATAGGTCGGCACCAGTTGCGCCGGGATCTCTACCTCGCTCCCGGCCGGGAAGCGGTCCCCGGCATCCTGTCGCGGATTCAGGTTGCGCAGGGTCCTGAACCAACCGCTCGAATTCCCCTGCTGGCCCAGGCAGACCGTGAGCTCGCCGAGCGAGATCTCATTCTCGATTCGCAGCCGGACGGTCTCGGTCTCGACCGCCGTCA
>JAJCXP010000245.1 GCA_029263375.1 Acidobacteriota bacterium
GTGAGCCTCGGCGGTCGTGTGCAGACGGTCGACGGCGTCGGTCGCCACGGTCACGGCCGTGTCGAAGCCGAAGGTGGAGACGGTGCCGTTGAGATCGTTGTCGATGGTCTTTGGTACACCGACGATCGGCAGGCCCTTCTGTGCGAACGCGTGGGCGATCCGCATCGAGCCGTCGCCGCCGACGGCGATCAGGGCGTCGAGGCCGAGGCGCCGGAAGTTCTCGATCACCTCGTCCGATCGGTCGATCGTCGTCGTTCCGCCCTCCGAGTCGCAAACCGGGAACTCGAATGGATTGCCGCGACTGCTGGTGCCGATGATCGTGCCGCCGAGATGGGAGATGCCGCGCACCGATTCTCGACCGAGCGGCACGGTCTTGGACGTGTCGAGCAGGCCGGCGTAGCCGTCTCTGATTCCGATCACTTCCCAGCCGCGATGAAGGGCACTGCGCACCACGGAGGCGATCACGGCGTTCAGGCCAGGTGCGTCCCCGCCGCCGGTATTGATGGCGATTCGCTTGATCTTCTGGGCCATGGCCGAGTCTAACCTTGTCAAGTGACCAAACCATTCGTCGAGCTAGGTCGTCCAAACAGGTGACACGAAAGTCAGGAGACCCCGCTGTCTCCCAAATGATCAGCCAAGGAGGGGCTCGGGCCCTTCCCGAACCGAAAGGGAGTCGACATGAACCGAACCTCTCGCAGCAGCCTCCTCATGGGAGTCTTCATCCTGCTCACGCCGTTGCTGGCCGCCGCCTCTGACTGGTGTGACGACGACGGTGGCTGGCACCGGCGCGGCCACCACTGCGAGGTGCGCGAGCTCACGATCCCGGCCGGCCGCTCGGTGATCGAAGTCGACGCCGGGACCAATGGCGGCATCAGCGTCGAGGCCTGGGACCGCGACGAGATCCTGATCGTGGCCAAGGTGGCCGCCCAGGCCGACAGCGACGGTGAGGCCGCCGACCTGGTGTCCCAGGTCCGGATCGACACGGCCGGCGCGATCCAGGCGGACGGGCCGAGGCGCGGCCATGACGAGAGCTGGTGGGTCAGTTACCGGCTGCGGGTGCCACGCAATTCGAACCTCGACCTCGAGGCCCACAACGGCGGCATCAGCATCGCCGGCGTCGTCGGCGAGCTCCGGTTCGACACCACCAACGGCGGCATCAGTCTCGAAGAGGTCGGTGGGGACGTGCGCGGCGAGACCACCAACGGCGGTGTCAAGGTCGAGCTGAGCGGCGACTCGTGGCAGGGGGCCGGCCTCGACGTCGAGACCACCAACGGCGGCATCAAGATGAGGGTGCCCGAGAACTACAACGCGCGCCTGGCGACCGGTACCACCAACGGCCATCTCGAAGTCGACTTCCCGCTCACGCTCCAGGGCCGGATCGGGCGCGAGATCGAGGTCGATCTGGGCAGTGGCGGCACGCTGCTGCGGGTGATGACCACGAACGGCGGCGTGCGGATCGATCGGCGCTAGGGAGCTCGACTCGGTGTGAGCCGCGCGGCTCGCACCGGGCTCTGGGTCTACAAGCCGAGATTCAGAGCCTGAGTCGAATGGTCTTCCGAGGTCTCTCGGGAGGTTGCTCACGAGCCTGGCCGCGGGCATCCCGACCCTGAACGGCCAGGCGACCTCGCCGGTCACTCCGATGCGACCGGCCCCACGCCGGATCCTTCCGGTGAGCCGGCAGAATCCCTCGAGTGCAGGTAAGGCCGCTCAGTCAGGGTCCCGCGATCCGCGGCGTACGCGAGTCCCGCGAGCGGTCGAGGGTACTCGCGCGGTAGTCGGTCTACCGAATGGTCGAGGGCACGCTCCCGGTCGTATGGCCGCTCAGCTCAGATAATACCTACGCGACTCTGACCCAGCTCTGGCAGACCTGGGTCGACCAGTCCGGGTCCTCTTTTGCCAGCGCCTGGGCGGTGAAGCGGTCGATTTCGCTCTGCGGCGCGCACCTTCGGCGTAGCGCCTGACGCACCTGGGCCACCAGCACCATCGGATTGGAGCTCTCGGTGCTGACCCGGATGTCTGGGTATTGGGGATCTCTCGAACCGACCACGCTTCCCTCTCTATCTACTAAGACGCCCGAGGGGCCGATTCCGTTTCATAGCCAATCCTTCAGTCGCGTGTAGCCGGTGCGGCTGACCGGTAGGCGCGCGCCGCCGTGCAGGAAGGCGATGCGGCTGTCCTTGGCGTATGGCTCGATGCGCGCCAGACGATCGACGTTGATCAGATAGCAACGATGGATGCGCACGAAGCCGCCGTCGCCGAGCAGCCGCTCGAGCTCGGTCAGGGTCTGCTTTTTGCGCAGGCGCTGGCCGCGGCTGTGGATGATCGCGTAGTCGTCATCCGACTCGATGTAGTCGATCGACGCGCGCGGCACGACGTGGATCTCGGCGCCGTCGCGCACGACCACGCGGTCGCTCGGGCGGCTGCGCTCGCGCCCGATCCGGGCGAGCTCGGCGAGCGGCTGACGCTGGTTCTCGCCGATCCGCTGCCGCGCACGTTCGAGCGCCTGCTCGAAACGCTCGGCCGAGAACGGCTTGAGCAGGTAGTCGACCGCCTGCACCTCGAACGCCTTGAGCGCGTACTCGTCGTGCGCCGTGACGAAAATGATCTGCGGCGCGTGGTGGATGAGCTCGAGCACCTCGAAGCCGTCCAGTTTCGGCATCTGGATGTCGAGCAGCACCAGGTCGGGCTCGAGCTCGTCGATGCGACGCACCGCCTCGAAGCCGTTGGCGCACTCCTCGACCAGCGTGAATCGCTCATGCTCGGCGAGGTACTCGCGCACCAGGGCGCGCGCCGGCGCCTCGTCGTCGACGATCAACACGGAGATCAGCGCGGGTGAGTCAGCCATGGGCGACATGCCTTTCTGAGACCTTCCCCGATTTCATCGGCAGACGGATCTCGACGCCAAACTCGCCGTCCTCCTCCGAGGTGACGAGCGAGGCCCGGTTGCCGTAGAGCAGCGACAGGCGGCCGCGAACGTTCGCGATACCGATGCCGGTGCCGGTGTTCCGAGGTCGGTCCGGATCGCAGCCGTTGCGAACCGAGATCGCGAGGCGATCGCCGTCGCGGGCGCAGCGCAACGAGACCTGGCCGCCCGAGACCAGATGGGCGATGCCGTGCTTGAGCGCGTTCTCGAGCAGCGGTTGCAGAAGCAGTGCGGGCACCCGCGCCGACTCGCAGTCGTCGCCGATCTCCTGGTGAAACTTCAGGCGCTCGCCGAACCGCACCCGCTCGACGTCCAGGTAGGCCGAGCACAGATTGAGCTCCTCGGCCAGCGGGATGGTGTCGTTGCTGCCCAGCCGCAGACTGGCGCGCAGGAACTCGCCCAGGCGGACGGCGGTGTGGCGGGCGGCGGCCGGGTCCGACCCGCACAGGGAGCTGATCGAGTTGAGGCAGTTGAACAGGAAGTGCGGGTCGATCTGGGTCCGGAACGCCTGCAGTTCGGCCTCGCGCGCCAGCACCTCGAGCTCGAGCGCCTGTCGAGTCGCCTTGCGCGACGATTCGAAGGCGAGCAGCAGGTAGCTGAGCGTCGCGGCGAGCAGGTAGAGCAGGATGCCGGCGGCGAAGAAGAGCAGCAGATGCTGCGCGAAGAGCGCCTCCGCACTCGCCGTCGCGGGCAGTTGAGCGACGAATCCCGCCCAGGCGCGTCCGAGCAGCAGGAGCAGGCCGCTCGACAGTAGGCCGCCGGCGAGCTGGGAGGCGACAACTCGCGCGAGAGGTGTCCTTGGAACCGGATTCGCCGCGCAGACGTACCAGGCGGCCAGGCAGACAAAGGCGTAGATCACCGTGGTCGGCACCGCCAGCGCCAGGGCGACCAACCAGAGATCGGGCGCGTTGCCGGCGATCACGAATGCGATCAGGGTGCCGATCAACGCCCAACCGACCAGGTAGAGTGCCAGGCCGGTTTTCTCTTTCAGGATCGGATGCATGGCTCCGGCTAGTTCTTGACCTCGATGCCGCCCATGATAGCCATGCCCTTGATGACCAGGGTCTGGCTGCTCGGGCTGGTGGGGGCAGCGCTCTCGTCGCAGGCGCCGCCGAGGAAGGGGATGACGCGGAAGTCGATCGTCCACCCCTCGGGCACCCGAAGGTCGATGCCGCCCCAGAAGGCGAAGACGTGGAGCGTCGGTGGCTCACCCTTGATCTCCGCCTGGGTCAGGTCGATATCGCAGCCGCCCATGATCGCGGTCAGGTCGCCGCCCCGGAAGTCGGAGCTCGTGAAGCGCCGCTCGAGGCCGCTCATCAGGGCGAAGCCGTTGATGATCGATTCGGCATCCGTTTCCGTGTCGCTCCGCCGTCGCAGGGCGCCGAGGATCAGATTGATGCCGATCAGCACCAGGACGATCGGCCAGAAGAAGACCCACGGCTGGAGATCGGTGAAGTTCAGGTTGTAGAGCAGGATCCAGAGGCCACCGCCGATGAAGACCACGGCGTAGGCCAGCTTCTGTCTGGTCGCGCCCGCCAGCTGTGCGATGCCGACGGCGATCAGCGCCACCGGCCAGTAGTCGATGTAGTCGTCGACGTCGGCGAGGCCGAGGTTGTCGAGGGTGAAGAGCAACCCGGCGGCGATGACCGCCAGGCCGAGGATCAACTTGGGAATGCGAATTCGGTAGACCGGCATCTCACTCTCCTTCGGGCGTCGGGGCGGTCCGGTTTTCGAACAGGGCCTTCCAGACGATGAACAGTCCGACGATGATCAGGGCGATCGACCACGAGTTCTCCCAGTAGAGTCCCCAGAGCTCGAACACGTTGACCGAGGCCCAGGCGCCGATCAGGATCAGCAGGACCCCCGACGAGCGCCGGCCGTCGTCGGGCGCGATTAGTTTGGCGCAGCCGATCAGGATCAGCAGCAGCGGCCACGATTCGCCCCAGTCGAGACCGAAGAGGCCAAGCGTGTTGATCAACAACCAGACGCCGACGAAGGTGAGCACCAGCGCTGAGCCGCGCTGCCGACGGTCTTCGGCTCCGAGTAGCCGGGCGGCGCCGATTGCGATCACGATCAACGGCCAGAGCCCCGAGAGATTGTAGATCCTGAAATCGAGTAGGTGCTGGAGCGCCATCGACAATCCGAGGCCGAGGACGATGAGACCCGCGATCAGCTGGCCGCTCTGTTTTCGATTGCTCATGGTTTCCTCCTGTCGACCTACGCTACGCACAAATCGCTCGAATGGAAGCCCACGATCGGTGAGTCGAGGGTCAGAGTCGGTAAACGGCGCCGCGGTCTGTGCCCGCGGCGGATACCATGCCGCCCATGGTGACTGGCGAGCCGGCGCGCGACCGGTCGTTTCCGTTCCGATCGTGGGTCCGCGAGACCTGCCGGCGGGCGATCATCTGGGGAATCGGAGTGATCGCTGTGCTCGGTGGCGTGTCCTGGTACCTGCGGGATCCCGACAGCGAGCCCCTCAGCCGCGCCTTCGGGGCGCTGTTGATCTACGGCACCCTCTTTCTGGTGTCGCTGGCGAAGATCTGGTGGACAGCCGGCGGCGCCGCGGTGGTGCTGGAGGACGAATCGCTCGCCTATCAGCCGCTCCACACGTTCTGGCCCAAGCGCATCCCGCTCGGTGGAGTCCTGTCGTGCGCACCCAGGACCGAGACCCAGTCCCTGCGCTTCGTCTACGAATCGTCACCCGGCCGCGCCCGCGAGTTCTTCCTGAACCTCGGACTGATCCGTGGTCGCACCGCCTTCCTGACCGCGCTGGGAGAGGAGTTGCGCGAGCGCGGGCTGGAGCCGGTGGAGGGGCAGACGTGGGCCTGGATTCGGGCGGGATGGAGCGAGGGGTGAAACCGCGGGCGGCCTAGGGGTTGTCCAATTCCCGGAGCTTTGTCCTCGCACCTTCGTGCAGCGGAAACCTCCGGAAATTGGACAACCCCTAGGCCACCCTCGCCGAGACCTGCGCCACTAGCTCCCATCTTCGAGCTCCTGACGTAGGCGGCCGGGAGCGTCCGTGAAGATCCCGGCGACGCCGCGGTCGAACAGTTCGAGCGCCTGGTCGGCCTCGTTGACCGTGTAGACCAGGACTGGGCGTCGTGAACCGTTGATCAGGTCCGGGTCGGCGATCTCCCAGTGACAGTGGACGCTCCAGGCGTCCAGGCGTTCGGCGATCTCCAGCAGGCCGTCGGTCGATTCGTGGGCAAGGGGTGCGATCCGGCTCTCCGGCAGTTGCAGACGGACGAGCTCGAGCAGTGCCCAGTCGAAGCTCGAGAGCAACACTCGGGGACGCGTGCCCAGCGCGGCCTCGAGCGCCGTCGAGAAGGTCCTGGCGTCCGCGTTCCGGCGCTTGAGCTCGACGTTCAACGGCATGCTTTCAGGCAGCGCGGCGAAGACCTCCGGTAGGGTGCTCAACTCCGGCAGGAGCTCGGCCAACCGACCTGCCGCCGTTTCTTCCACCACCTCGGGACGATCCGCCAGTCGAGTCAGATCCCAGTCGTGGAAGACCACCAGCCGACCGTCGCTGGTCAGTTGAACGTCGAGCTCGATCATGTCGGCGCCCTGGCTCACCGCGAGCTGGAGGCTCGTGAGCGTGTTCTCGGTCGCTTCGGCGGCGACCCCGCGGTGGCCGACGATCCAGGGTCGCTCGCTGTCGATCATGATCCGAGCCGCAGTATCTCAGGCGGTACAATCTCGCGCACCATGCCGAGCCAATTCGACATTCCCGTAATGAGACGCCTGACGCTGGATGGCTTCACGATCGGCCACGGCTCCGACACCGTGGGCATGACCGGGGTGACGGTGATCCTGTGCCCCGAGGGCGCCGTCGCCGCCGCCGACGTGCGCGGCACCGCCACCGGCACCCGCCAGTTCGACTCGTTGCGCATCGGCCACAGCCTGACGTCGAAGGCTCATGCGGTGGTTCTGGCCGGTGGCAGCGCCTACGGCCTGTCGGCCTCGGACGCGGTGCTCGAGCGATTGGCCTCCCAGGGGCACGGGCTCGACACGGGCCTACGTCGCGTGCCGGTGGTGCCGACGGCGATTCTCTTCGACCTCGGTTTCGGTGATCCGATGGCGGTGCCGACGCGTGCCCTGGTCGAGCGTGCCCTCGACAGCGCGACCGCCGGCGAGATCGCCTGCGGCAGCGTCGGCGCCGGCACCGGCGCGACCGTGGGCAAGGTCCAGGGACGGGAGCTGGGGATGAAGGGCGGTCTGGGGTTCGCCAGTTTGACCGCGCCCGGCGGGCCGACGGTCGCCGCCGCCGTCGCGGTCAACGCCTACGGCTGTGTGCGCAACCCCGACAGCGGCGCTCCGGTGGCCGGCGCCCGAGCCGCCATCGATTCACACGAACTGCTCGACGGCGAAGCGATCCTCGAGCGGATGCCGCCCGGAAAGAACCATCCGTGGGACAGCAACACCACCCTGGCGGTGGTGATGACCGAC
>JAJCXP010000246.1 GCA_029263375.1 Acidobacteriota bacterium
GGCGGGCGGGCAGAATGTCCGACTCCCACAACCCGGCCGGTAGCGAGACGCAGAACAGTGACTCGAACGCCTGTTGAAGGTCGCTCAGACCGGCGCCGGTCGCCCCGAGGCGATGCTGTGCCGCAAGGTGAAGAGGGAGAGCGTCGAGCGGCAGCGCCTGGAACACGGGCCGCGCCTCCGAGCGCATCAGTCTGAGCAGCCGCTCGAGGTTCTCGGTATCGCACAGCTCGAGCGCTGACTCGTCGCCGCCGAAACGGTCGATCACCAGGCGCTCGTCCTCCACCAGACCCGACAGGGCCTCATCGATGCGCCCCGGAGCGACTCCGAACGCCTCGATCACGTGCGCGCGAGAGACCGGTCCGTAGGAGCGCAACCACTCCGCCAGCAGCTCGGTGAGCGGGTCGTCGTCCGTCTCGCCGTCCTGTCGATCGGCAGCGCCGGGCAGGGCACCGAAGCTCGGCTCCGCCACCACGGCGATCGGCACCATCTCGACCTGTTCGAACTCGGGGGCCAGGGCGGTGCGCAACCGCGGCAGGCTCTCGAGCGCAACGATGCGCTCCGGACCCGCCGGATCCACCAACCGCACCAGCTTGTTCTCGAGCTCGGCCAGAAGCTCATCGGTCGACGCCCCTTCGAGCTCGCACTCGACCGCCGTCAACAGCTCGCGCCACTCGCTCTCGACCAGGATGATTCGCTCACGTACCCAGTCGAGAACCTCGGTCGCGGTCCGCGGTGCGTACCCGGCGTAGGTCCGGTGTAGCTTGCGCTGGAAGCGATCGCGCAGATCGATCGGGATCTCGGGCCTCAAGCTCGACGAGAACACCAGCTCTTTCAGCAGGTCGCCCCGGAGCGCCGAGCCGCCGCCCTCCGGCACGTCGTCCTCGTACATCAGCCGGTTGGTCTGCTTCCAGATCAGATTCGCCGCGAACGGCGACGGCACCGCCGTGCGGGTCTCGCTGACCGCCATCTCCTCGCGAGCCAGCTCGTCGAGGACCGTGCGCAGCCCTTCGAGGTCAAACTCGTCCTGAAGACAGGTTCGCCAGGTCTCGAGCAGGATCGGAAAATCTTCGTAGCCGGACACCGACTCGAGCAGCTTCTTGGCGCGCTGGCGGTTCAGCCATAGGGGCACCCGGTGGCGAAATCCGGACCGCGGCAGCAGCAGGGCGCGACCGGCGTTCTCGCGAAATCGGGCGCCGAAGAATCCGGTGGACTCGAGCTTCTCCCGCAGCAGCGTCTCGACGTTGTCGGCGCGGACCAGGCTGAGCAGCTCGGGAGGGTCGAAGTCGAGCGGCAGCTCGACCATCAGGCAATCGTTCTCGCTCTCGATCTGAAGCGGAACGCCGAAGCGCTTGCGCCACGCGACTTCGAGCGCCATCGCCAGCGGCCCGTTGACCCGCCCGCCCCAGAGCGTGTGGAAGATCACCCGACGGTGGCCCTCGGCGGCTTCCTGCTCCGTCAGCTGCTCGATCAGCAGATGCCGCCGGTGCGGCAGCCCGCGCTCGGTCGCCGCGCGCTGGCGAGCCAGCAGATCGACCAGCTGCACCGCCGCTTCGTCCTCCATGCGGTACTCCGTCCGGAGTACCTCTCCCAACGCCTCGCTCTCGCCGGTGTCCAGGAAGCGGTCGGCGCGCTCCAGGAACCGTCCGACCCGCTCGGAGAGGAAAAAGCCGCGGCTGCGCTCTTCAGCGCGCCAGAACGGCGCCATCGCGGCACCGCCGTGCGAGGGCCCGACCATCACGTCGTTGTTGGTGATGCGGGTGATGCGCCAGCTCTGCGCGCCGAGCGAGAACGAATCGCCGAGCGAACGCTCCCAGACGAACTCCTCATCGAGCTCACCGAGCTTGGCCATGCTCTCCTGATGGCGCAGGTGGAAGTAGCCGCGATCCGGGATCGTGCCGCCCGACAGGTAGACCAGGCGCGCCGCGCCGCGTCGCGCGCGCACAGTGTTGTCGATCCGATCGAGCGACACGCGCGGGAAGAGCTCGCGCACGCGGCTGTCGGCGTAGCGACCGGCCAGCATTTCGAGCACCAGCTCGTACTGGCGACGCTTGAGCTCGCGATAGGGATAGCTGGTGCGTAGAAAATCGTAGAGCCGGTCGATGTCCCAGCTCTCCGCGGCGGTCATCGACAGGATCACCTGAGCCAGCACATCGAGTGCGCCGGTCACCGGCGCAACCTCTTCGATCTCTTGCTCGATGATGCCGGCGGCGACCACCGCGGACTCGATCAGATCGCGCCCGAAGATCGGGAACAGGCGTCCGCGGCTGACCTCGCCGACGCCGTGACCGGCTCGGCCGATGCGCTGCACCGCCGACGCCAGGGTCGGCGGCGTCTGGATCAGGATCACCTCGTCCAGCGACCCGATGTCGATCCCGAGCTCGAGCGAGTTGGTCGATACGATCGCCGACAGCCGGCCCTCCTTGAGCCGCCTCTCGACCACCGCGCGCAGCTCGCGCGAGAGCGAGCCGTGGTGCGAATAGGCAAGCTCTGCCGGCTCGTTCTCGTTCAGGAGCCGGGTGACCTTCTCGGTCGTGCGCCGACTGTTGGCAAACAGCAGCGTCGAACGGTTGGCGCCGATCCGGAGCTTGAACTCGGCGACCAGGGCGTCCCAGGGCGATTGCGGCTGAGCCGCGGAGCGTCGGGGCGCGGCTCGACCGCCGCCGTCAGCGCCGGGCTCGCGCCCTTCGCCTGCTCGTGCGCCATCGTCCGACGCGCGGCCCAGCGCGTCGGGCAGCTTCGTGCCTGGCGCGACACAGACCCGGATGTCGTACTCCTTGCCAGCGCTCGAGCGGATGACCTTGACGGGTCGCGGCCGGTAGCCCACCGTCTCGCCGCTGCCGGTCAGCTCGAACCCACCGACGAAGCGCGCGATGCGCTCCGGCGGCCGGATCGTCGCCGAGAGCGCGATGCGCTGAAACT
Source organism: Acidobacteriota bacterium (assembly GCA_029263375.1). Lineage (GTDB taxonomy): Bacteria > Acidobacteriota > Thermoanaerobaculia > Multivoradales > JAHEKO01 > JAHEKO01. The sequence goes on from JAJCXP010000246.1 coordinate 2,920, forward strand.
CCCCGGCGAGCGGCACCAACCGATCGACCGCCGTGATCAGATGCGTGCCGCGCTTCGAGCCGGCGACCGCGTGGATCTCGTCGAGGATCACACACTCGATACCGCCCAGAATCGAGCGCCCACCGTTCGAAGTGAGCAGGATGTTCAAGCTCTCCGGCGTGGTGATCAGGATCTCGGGCGGTTGCCGGAGCATACGCTGGCGCTCTGAGCCTGGAGTGTCGCCACTGCGGGTCTGGACGCGGATCGGCGGCGCAGCCACGCCCGCCGCTTCGAAACGCCGCTCCAGCGCCGCCAGCGGACCGAGCAGGTTGCGCCGAATGTCGTTGTTGAGCGCCCGCAGCGGCGAGATGTAGAGCACCCGCAGCCGTCCTGGGCTCCAGCCGCCGGTCATGAGCTGATGGATCGACCAGAGAAACGCGGTGAGGGTCTTGCCGCTGCCGGTCGGGGCCGACACCAGCACGCTCTCGCCGCGCGCGATCGCCGGCCAGGCAAGCACCTGCACATCGGTCGGCACGCCGATCTCCTCGGCGAACCACTCGCCGATCAGGGGGTGGAAGGTCTCGAGGACCCTCGCAGGCCGGGCGACGGTCGTCACCGGAGGATTCTAGTCCCAGCCGCCTCGCCCAGGATTCGGCAATCGAAGCGCGCGATCGATCGGAGCCCGCGCGACCGGGAATCGCGCCGGCCGAGAGGAGATGCCAGCTTGGCGAGCGTCTTGGCCATGGGTGCTCCACCGAAGGTAGAGTAGACCCGCGCAATCATGAGTTTGCTCGACCTGTTTCGCCGCAGACGGCAACCGGCCATCTTCATCTGCTACCGCCGGTACGGGGAAGGCTCGGGCTACGGCGGCCGGGTGGCGGACAGGCTGGTGCGACACTTCGGTGCCGGTCAGTGCTTCCGGGACGTCGAGAACATCGAGGCCGGCGTCGATTTCGTCGAGAGCATCACCAGGGCGGTCGACTCCTGTGAGGTGCTGGTGGTCGTCATCGGGCCGGACTGGGCCACTCAGGAGGGCTCGGACGCCAAGCCACGGATCGAGGATCCGCAGGATTTCGTTCGTCTGGAGGTCGCGACGGCGTTGCGACGCAACATCCGGGTCGTTCCGGCCCTGGTCGGAGGCGCCCAGCTACCGACCGAAGCGCAGCTGCCCGAGGATCTCCGCGCTCTGCCGCGGCGCCAGGCCCACGAGCTGACCGATTCGCGCTGGGACTACGACACCGACCGGCTGATCGCGACGATCGAGTCGATCGGCATCAAGGGCGGACGTCCCGCCCGCCAGGAGGCGTTGCGCCGAAGGCTGCTCCTCGGCGGTGCGGTGCTGGCGACGTTGGTCGCGGTACTGCTCGGCATGTTCTTGCTCGACCGCGCCGGAAAGCAACCCCCCTCCGAATCCGCGCAGGAGGCGACCCAAGCCCCGACCGCGAGCGCGGGACCGGACTCCTCGGCGCTCGAGAAGGAGCGTCAGCGCGCGCTCGAGGCGGAGCTGGAGCTCGAGCGGCTCAAGCGACAGGCCGCCGAGAGCGAGAAGCTCCGAATGCAGGAGTCGATCAAGGCCAAGGCCGAACCGCCGCCGCCGCGCATCCCGAACATCGCCGGCCTGTGGCAGGACGCCAACTACCCGACCAACGGCTCCGAGATCACGCAGAACGGCGACCGCTTCGACTTCAACGGCTGGGGCTACCTGCCCAACGGCGTGCAGTTCCGGTCCGCGGGGAGCGGCTCGGTCAGCGCGCAGAGCTTCACCAGCCACTACAACATGACCTACCAGACCGGCTTCTCGTCGACCGGGAACTGCTCGGGAACCGTTTCCGCGGACGGAGCGCGAATGCAGATGAGCTGCACCGACACGATGCTCGGCACCTTTCCGATCACCTCGCTGCGCCAGTAGACCCGAGCTCCAGCCACGGGTCTGAAACCGCGCGGCCATGGCGCGCATCCAAGGGGAGAACCGACTGGCGAATCTTCGGGGAGCGACCGCGTCATGAAACCCGCACGACATCTGCAGATGAACAGCTTCGGGATCCGAGCCAACCACGACGGTTGGGGCGCCGAGGAGAGACGCAAACTTCTCGTCGGCATCGAGCGCGGCGTCTGGACGCTGTCGAGCGCGGCGCATCGGTTCTGCCTCGCCCAGGACGAGATCGCCAGGTGGCAGCGATTCGAATTCGACCACCGACCTCGCGCTCGCGACGAGCGCGGGGCCGAGCACTACGTCGAGCTCGTCTGAGAGCGCGATGCTGCCCGCTGAGCCCTGGAGATCGATCGAGATCTCGATCGTCGTTCTCCTGGCGATCGTCGCCCTGCACTGGGGCCTGTGGCGACTGGCGCGGAGACTGCCGGTGCTCATCGCCCGCGGTGGCGCTCAGCGCGCGCCGCTGGTCCAGCTCCGGTGGCGGCGATCTCTCGAGCTTCTGTTCCTGCCGCTCAAAGTAGCTCTCTGGGCCGCGGGGCTCTATCTCATCGCCGAGCTCTTCCCCGTCCTGGTCGCCGCCCGCGCCGGACTTCTACGAGTTCTCCAGCTCAGCTTCACGCGGCCGCTCATCACGGCCAAGGATCGCCAGTTCTCGGCTCTCGACATTCTCCTGCTGCCGGTGGCCTTCCTCGCCCTCTGGTTGGTCGTCAGCCTGGTCACCCGGCTCTTTCGAGTCGGCGTCCTACAGGCGACGCGGCTCCAGGCGGGCGTCCAGGAGAGCCTGACCTCGGTCCTGCGTTATGCCCTCCTCCTGATCGGCGCCGTGGTGATCCTCCAGGTCTGGGGCTTCGACGCCAGTACGCTGACCGTCTTCGGCAGCCTCCTTGGAGTCGGGATCGGCTTCGGCTTGCAGAACATCGCCAACAACTTCATCTCCGGAATTCTGATCGGCGTCGAGCGCCCCATCAAGCCGGGCGACTTCGTAGAAGTCGGCGGCTACACGGGCACGGTGCAGCGCGTCGGCGGCCGGAGCACGTCGATCCGAACCCTCGATCGCGTCACGATCCTGGTACCGAACTCACGTTTCCTCGAGACCGAGGTGGTCAACTGGAGCCACGCCGACCCGATCTCGCGCATCCGTGTTCCGGTCTCGATTGCCTACGGCTCGCCGCCGATGAAGGTGCGCGTGGCGCTGCTGGGCGTCGCCCGAGGGCACGCCGAAGTGCTGTCCGATCCCTGGCCGGAAGTACAGCTCGTGAGCTTCGGGGACAGCGCCGTCAACTATGAGCTGCTGGTCTGGACCCGCCACCCGCAGCTGCAGAATCAGCTTCGAAGCGACCTCAATCTGGCGATCCAGGGCGCGCTGGCGCGGCACGGGCTGGAGATTCCATTTCCCCAACACGATCTCCACCTGCGCTCGTCCCATCTCGACCGTCTGGTCGACCGCCTGGGGCGTTCCAGCCTCGGTGTCGACGAAGAACCGCTGGTGCCGACGTTGACCGCGGTCCATGACCCGGAATCGCTGGCGGCGCCGTCGACCGGGCGCACATGGAGCGGCGAGGAGCTCGAGGCTCTGGTCGCCCGCATGCGCGCACCGGGTGGTGTGACAATCGCCGATCGCCGCCACCTGCTCAGCTTCTTTCCGCGCTGCTTCCTGGGGTCCGACGCGGCCGAATGGCTCCAGCTCAACGAAGGAATGAGCCGGCACGAGGCTCTCGCCCTCGGCAACCAGATGCTCGAGCGCGGTCTTCTCCACCACGTGCTCGACGAACATCTGTTCGAGGATCGAGCTCTCTTCTATCGGTTCTACGCGGACGAGACGCTCGACCCGGCACAGCCGGCCATCGACGGCTGAGCGGCTTTCGGCGGACAGGCCGCTGAGCTCACGCTACCGGCAACCGGGTCCAGGGGCGCCTCCGGCGAAACCGCTCCGTCAGACCGCGCATCAAAGAGTTCGTTCTGTGGAGACACACGCCATGTCACAGATCGAGGTTCGCGTTCACTATCCACTGGCCGGCGGCCGACTCGTGCTCCGCTCGGAGGCCGACTGGCAACGGAACATCGAAGCCGACCCCGGCACCAGGGGCGGTTGCCGCTTCGACTTCTCTCTCGACCTGGATCATGAGTACCTCTACTTCAAGCCGCTCCTGATCGAAGGCGGGGAGGAGAGCTGGGCGGCCGGCGACGACTATCTGGCGATCGCGGGGTCGGGCAGGTCCCTCGACATCTATCCCTACTTCCGTCAGGACGCATCATGCAGCGCGTGCGATCTCCGGGTCGCGGACAGAAACGGCGCCGGTGGCGAGTTCCGGTACCGCGTCTTCTACCCGCCCGGCTACGGCGAGAACACCCTCCGCCGCTATCCGGTTCTCTACATGCACGACGGCCAGAACCTCTTCTTCCAGCGGGAGGCGGTCAACGGCCACCACTGGCAGATTCCGGAGACCCTGACGCTGCTCGGCGCGATGAACGCCATTCAGCAGGTGCTGGTCGTCGGGATCTATCCGAATCAGCGAGAGCGCGACTACACCAGCCCCGGGTACGAGGAGTACGCGGCCTTCGTCTGCGGGACCCTCAAGCCTCGGATCGACGCCGAGTACCGCACGCTTCCCGGGCCTTCGAACACCGCGGTCATGGGCTCGTCGCTCGGGGGCGTGGTCTCGTTCTATCTGGCCTGGAGCCGGCCCGACGTCTTCGGCAAAGCGGCCTGCCTGTCGAGCACATTCGGTTGGCGCGACGACCTGCAGGAGCGCGTGACGGGCGGCGAAACGAGCCCGGTCAAGCTCTACCTCGACAGCGGCTGGCCGAAGGACAACTACGAGGTCAATCGCAACATGCGCGATGCCCTGGTTCGCGCCGGCCTGCGCGAGGGTGTGGACCTCCTCTACCTGGCATTCCCCCAAGCACTTCACAACGAGCAGGCGTGGGCGACCCGATGTCACATCCCGCTACAGTTCCTCTTCGGCCATAACGGTCGCAGCCTGACCGCCGGGGTCTGAGCGTGAGGTTTGCGTTGCGAGTTGCCGTCGTGGCGAAGGACGCTAGCCGATCCGCACTGCCGAGGCCTTGAGAGCCTCGTAGATCGCCAAGCTCTCGCCGACGTGTCGGCGAAACCCGCCCTCTTCCGGGAAGCTCTGAACCGCGGGCGGTTCGACCTCGGGCTCGAGCCCCGTGCTCGACAGAACGCTGCGATAGAGATGGCTGTGGTCGCCCTCGAGATTGTCGATCTCGACGGCTTCGCAGGGCTTCCAGGTGACCATCTCCTGGTCGAACTCGAGGCGAAGCGCATCGAACAGCTCGGGCAGGGTCTCGAGCGGCCGGTCGCGCAGGCTCTCCGCGGTCACGACGACGTGGTCGATGCCGTGCTCGCGGCAATACTCGATCTGGTCCCGCAACAGCTCCCAACCGGTCTCGACCAGCGGGAAGATCGGGTTGTCACCGACCTCGAGCTTCTTCTCCATGCGTGAGGCGATATTCAGACGCGGGTCGCGGATCAAGAAGACGATCGGCGCCGTCGCCAGCTCTGTCAGGAGCGGGAAGTGATCGCCCACCTGGTAGGGCATCTCTTTGACCACCAGTGCCTCCGCCTCGGGCTCCAGGGCGGTGCCGAGCTCGCTCAGGTCGAGCGGCTCGAGCAGCTTGCTCTCGACCTCGCCCAGGCTGGCGTCGCGGAAGTAGGCGATCTCGAACGGCTCGTGGCAGTAGTACCGGATCGACGGCTGCTCCCAGAATACGCGCGCCAGCGCCGTCGAGCTGCTGCGCGGTGGACCGATGATGACGTAGACCTCGGGGTAATGGCCGCGCACGCCCGCGAGCGCACCGGTCGCGGAATCTTGTCGCTCGAGCGGGGACATGTTCTGAGATCTCGCCGCCGCGGAGTTCGGACTCGCGTCCGTCCGGCTTCCAGCGGCGCTCGATGATACCTCTCGATGAGATAGCGTCCCGCTACGATGAGCCGAGAGCGGGACGCCAGCGCCGGCATCCGCCGGGGAGATCTCCTGTGGGCGAGCGCCCTGGTCGCCGTCATCGGGTACCTGGTGCTCCACAACTTCGCCTGGGGCGGCGGCGAGTTCTCGCAGTTCTCGCTCGGCCCTCTCCGGCTGTCGATCTTCGGCCTGCTGGCGGCGCTCGACATGCTGTTCGGCGTCTACCTGGTCCACCGCTGGTGCGAGCGTTTCGACCTCGACTGGGAGACGTTGTCGCGCGGCCTGCCCTGGATCATCCTGCTCGGCTACTACATCTCTCACCTGGTCTCGGTGGCGTTCTACTTCCCCGAGGATCTGAACAATCCCCTGGCACTTCTCGATCCGCGGACGCGGATCTCGTCGTTCGGCGGCATGTACGGCGGCGGCCTGGTCGCGGTGATCTTCCTGCGCCGGCACGGGCTGGCGATCCTGCGCTACGCCGATCCGCTCGCCTACGGCTTCGTCGGCGGCTATGTCTTCGGGCGCGCCGGCTGCTTCGCCATCCACGATCACCCGGGGCTCGAGACGCGCTCTCCGCTCGCGGTCGAGATCGGCGGCCGGCTGCGCCACGACCTCGGTTTCTACGAGATGCTGCTGATGTTGGGGCTACTGATCGGCGCGACCCTGATCGCGCGCCGCCGCAAGCCGGCCGACGGCGTGGTTCTCGCTTTCATCGCGATCACCTACGCGCCGACCCGATTCCTGTTCGACTCGCTACGGATCGCAGACCCCACCTACGCCGGGTTGACGCCCGGTCAGTGGATGGCTCTGCCGCTGTTCGCGCTCGGTGTGTGGGTGGCCTGGTCGATCACTTCAAATCGCTAGTCGCCGCCCCACTTGGCGACGGCCCAACCCATGGCCGCACCGCAAACCGCGTACATCACGACGGCCTCGGCCATCCAGAAGTGCCAGATCTTGTACGGCAGGTTGAAGACGCCCGAATAGGTCAACAAGACCGCGCAGACGAAGATCCCCAACCCCAGGCCGAATCTCAGGCCGCGTTTCCAGCCCGGCCCCTCTCCGCAGCGGCAGGAACAGTAGAGCCAGGCAACGACAACGCTGAGGATCAACCCGAAGGCGATCCACATCGGCATCAGGGCTCCCATGTCGGGCGGAACCTGGTTGAGCTCGGGTCGCCAGAACTCCGAGTTCGCTACGTACGCCTCCTTCAGCACTCCCTCGTGAATCAGTGGGCCCGTGACCATGCCCAGAATGAATGAGACGACGTAGAACACCACGGCGCCGACGATGATGCACTTCCACTTCATCGCAACTCCTCCTTCCCAGGTTTTTGGAACGGAGGAATCATCTCACAAGTTGTCTTACGGCCTGCCTGCGGGCGGCTGCGTGCCTATCGACTCGATCGCCTCGAAAGGCGCTCTTTCCTGCTCCGAGGGGGGGAGCCGTCGGGTGGCCCTGTCGCCCTAGAACTTGTACGCCACGCCGACCGAGATCACCGAGATCTCATCCGGAATATCGAGCTCGAGCTGCTCGTACTCGCCGCGGAACGCGAACTTGCGGATCTCGAACTGAACGCCGAGCCCCCAGGCGAAATCGGTCCCGTCGTCTTCGAACCGCACGTCGGGCGGACCCACACCGCCGGTGCGGCGAGTCTCGAGCTTGCTGTCCCAGGCGATCACTCCCCCCTTGGCAAACAGCTTGACCGGCCCGATCGGCAGCGCGCCGATCGCGAAGGCGTCGATCCCGTCGCTTTCTGACGTTACCTGGACCAGGCCGTCGCGGTCCGTGACCAGGCCGAGATCGCGATAGCCCACCTCGACCGAGAGCGGACCCGGCAGCTCCAGGCCGAAGAAGCCGCGGAACGAGTTGTCGTCCTGGTCGAACGTGAAGCCGACTCCGCCGATGTCGCCCGGCTCGACTTCCACCTGGGCGAGTCCCGCGGAGAGTCCGATGTAGGGCCCGACTTCCGCTCGGGCGGAACCGGCCATGCCAAGTGCAAGCAGGAGAGCTGCGACTACTGCAGGTATCTTCTTGATCATCTTTGCCTCCCTGTTAGGTAACAGTTCGTCCATGAAAAAGACCCGAGGGGCCATCAACGAGCACCCAACACTCCTGACACGCCACAGATGACTGCAAGCCTTGTGCCGAAGAGGGGGGCGAGCCGCTCGCCCGGCAGCCCGGCTCGGATCAGTCCTCGGTGCCGGCTTCGAGGTGGTAGTACACCGGTGAAGAGGTGAGCTCGATCTCGGTTGTCGAAGGCACCGGCTGCTCCTCGCCGTCCCGGTCGACAACACGAGCGGCAGGCCGTGGCAAGCTTGCTCGGCAACCGGCGTCGACGCTCCAGCCGACGACGATCTGGCGTCCGTCGCGCTCGAATAGGTAGAGCCGCCGGTCCGGCTCGGCGGGCAGCGGCCTCACGAAACGGCTCCCGTCGAGCTGCGCGATCATCGTCGCGAGCGCGGTGTACGCGGGCCGGCAACGCAGCTGCGCGCCTTCGCCCGGCGAGACCAGCCCGTACCCACGGGCGATCAACTGCCACCAATAGACCCGCTCGGCCAGCCCCGTGCAGAGGGTCAGCAGGTAGTAGCGCACCAGGTAATCGGCCTGCGCCTCTTCGTCGACCGAGACATTCCGCCCCGCTGGCGAGTGCGGCCCCTCGCGCAGCGGCCAGTTGAACTCCGTGATCCAGCTGCGCGGCTCGCACATCCGGCTGGAGCTCGCGATCGCGTGCATCAGGGTCAGCTTGTCGACGGTGTCGAATCCGAGTTGGCGATTCTCCGGCGCACCACGGCGGTCGACGTACAGTAGGTGCGCGGCGGCATCGAAGTGGATGCCGTCGTGAGGATAGTTCAACACTCCGGCGGCGGCGTGGGGCTCGAAGTCGATCACCGCCGGACCGAGCAGCGTGACCTCGCCGGCATCGCGCAGCACCTCGGATGCGGTGGCCGCGAGATCGAGGTACTCCTGGTAGGTCCAGACACCCCACTTGGACCGGTTGACGGCCTGACCGATCTGAAAACTGTTGCCGTAGGGCAGAAAGCTATCGGCGATCGTCGTCACCGCGTCGCGCCACAGATCGCGGTTGCGCACCAGCTCCCGGTTCTGCGGCAGCGCGTACGTGAGCTCGTAGCCGCCCGCGTGGAGCCGGCGTGCGAGCGCGAGCTCATCCTCGTGACTCGGCTGCCACGGGTGGAGTCGCAGCAGAACATGCTTGACGCCGAGACCGGCGAGCAGTTCGAGCGGCGCCGACGGATCTTGGGGCCAGGGCCGGAGTGCGACCCCCACTCCGCCCCACGCGGTCGGCTCGGAGTAGAGCTCGCTCTTGAGCTCCACGTAGCGCCGCCTGAGCCGAGGCAACGAGGCGAAGCCGTGGCGAGCGGCGCGGGCGTGCTGCTCGATGTCGGCGAACCGCGTCGTCGACTTCTCGATCGAGCTGGCGTGCTGGTGCGGCTGATCGGACAGGCGGTCCCAGACCACCTTGTCGCGGCTCGATGCGCCCGACGGCGCCTCGGGGATGTGGACGTGCGCCCGGCGCGGCTTGAGCCCTGCGAACAGCGATCGGACCGGCGACTGGATGTGATTCTTGAACCAGTGCTTGAGCAGATAGGCGCGGACGTGAAATCGGAACAGCAGGGACCTCGCGCCGGCCGGCGCCACCGGTCCGCCCCAGTAGCCCTCGAGGAACGCACGACGGATGCGCGGCCACACCACCGGCAGTCGCGAGAGATCACGCGACCGGCGCCAGGCGCCGAGCGTCACGTTGAGCCGCGCGCGGTTCAGGTCGACGATCTGGAAGCCGTGGCCCTCGTGATCGATCAATACGTTGCCAATCGACAGGTCGCGGTGCCAGACGCCGGCGTCGTGCACACGGCGCAGGTAGGCGCCGAGTGCGGCGAACAGCGCCACCGGATCGAGGTCCGGAAAGCGACGCTCACTTTCGCCGGCGTTGAGCGCCCGCACCAGCTCGCGGACCTCGAAGTGACCGGCGGCGCGCGCCGAGATGTAGAACGACGGCCCCTCTGCGTTCCTGGATTCGATCCACAGCAGGGGACGCGGCGTCTCGACGCCGCTCGATGCCAGGTGGAGCGCGGTCCGCCAGTTGTTGCGCGCCTTGCTGCCGCGCGCCCGGCGGCGCAACCGCGCCAGGAACCCCTGGTTGCGAAACTGTTTGACAACCACCTCGACGGTGCCGCTGCCGAGCTCCAGATCCGCGGTGTAGAGGTAGTTGCGACCCCAATGCAGGGTCTCACGCCCCGACGCCGGGTCGGTCAGCCGTCGAACCTGCCGCTCCAGCTCCGGCGGCTCTTCGACGTCGGCGAACTCGCCGTAGAAATCGACGAGCTCGAACGGCCTGCTGGCCTCAGGAGTCGGAGAACTTGAAGCGCTCATGATGGAGGTCGGGATTGGCCTGGAGCTGTACCCGAGCACCCAGTGCCTCCTCCAACTCACGAACGACCTCCTTGTACTCCGTGCGCAGGGCGTCGCAGATGTCTGGATGGGCGGTGATCACGGAGCCCCGCCCCTGGTACCGGTCGCGCTGGCGCAGCATCTCGGTCTTGATGCGTAGGCAGACGGTCGAAGTCGCCAGCACCCAGGCCTTGCCCTCGCAGTACGGACACGGCCGCGTCAGCAGGCTCTGGAGGTTGGAACGGCTACGCTTGCGGGTGAGCTCGACCAGGCCGAACTCCGAGGGCGGCAGCACCTGGTTCTTGGCTCGATCCTTCTTCAACTCCTCCTGCAAGGACTTGAATACCCAGTCTCGATTCTCGGTCTCCATCATGTCGATGAAATCGATGACGATGATGCCGCTCAGATCGCGCAGCCGGATCTGGCGGACGATCTCCTCGACCGCCTCCAAGTTGGTCGCGACCACGGTCTCCTCGAGGCTCGTCTTGCCGACGAATCGCCCGGTGTTGACGTCGACCGCGACCAGCGCCTCGGTCTGGTTGATGACGATGTAGCCGCCCGATTTGAGCCAGACGCGACTACGCAGCGCGGCCTCGATCTCGGCGTCCACGCCGAAGTGCTCGAACAGCCGGCCGGCCTCCTCGGTGAGCTCGATCCTCTCCGCCAGCTCCGGCTCCACCTCGCGCGCGAACGCGAGCACCCGATCGTAGGTGTGCTCTTCGTCGATCAGCACCTGGTCGAACTCACCGCCCAGGCGGTCGCGCACGATACGCAGGGCGAGATCGTGGTCCTGGTGCAGCAGGGTCGGTGCGCTCGACTGTGCGGCGCGCTCCTCGATCGCCTTCCAAAGGCCGGTGAGATAGGAGATGTCGCCCCGAAAGTCTTCGGCGGTCTTGCCCTCGCCCGCGGTGCGAACGATCAGCCCCCAGCCGTCGGCACACAGGCCTTCGAGTGCGGAACGCAGACGCTCCCTCTCCTCGGGATCGCGAATGCGCCGCGAGACGCCGATGCTGGGCACGGTCGGCAGCAGCACCACGTAGCGCCCCGGCAGCGTGATCTCGGTGCTGATCCGGGCGCCCTTGTTGGGTAGCGGCGCCTTGACGGTCTGGACGATCAGCTCCTGCCCGGGCTGGAGCAGCTCCTCGATCGGCCGGATCACCTGGGGCGGAAACTCGCCGGTCTGAGGGTCCGCCTCGGACAGCTCGTCCATGCTGGTCAGGGTGTCGCGGACATCGCCCGCGTAGAGGAAGGCGTCGCGTTTGAGGCCGATGTCGACGAAGGCGGCCTGCATGCCGGGAAGGATCCGGGACACCCGCCCCTGGTAGACGTTGCCGACCACACCACGGTCGCCGTGATGCTCGAGATAGATCTCGCTCGGCCGCCCGTTCTCCAGCACCGCGACGCGGATCTGATGGAAGTCGCTCTCGACCAGTAGCTTCATCTGTTCACGTAGCGGCGAAAGTCGATTCCCAGGATCAGGCCGGTGAGGAAGAAGTTAGAGAGCATGAACGAACCGCCATAGGAAAGGAACGGTAGCGGAATTCCGGTGATCGGCAACAGGCCGACCACCATAGCGGTGTTGTAGAGAACGTGGAAGGCAAAACCGGAAAGTAGGCCGACCACCAGCAGCATCGCTTTTCGGTCGCGCGAGCGTAGCGCGACGATCACCCCGTTGGAAACGAACAGCCCGTAGAGGGCGAGCACGATGGCCACCCCCAGGAACCCCCACTCCTCGGCCAGCACCGCGAAGATGAAGTCGGTGTGGCGGGCGGGCAAGAACCGCAGCTGGCTCTGTGTGCCCTGCATGTAGCCGCGCCCGGTGAGCTGTCCGGAGCCGACCGCGATCTTGCTCTGACGCAGCTGGTAGCCCGCCCCGAGCGGCTCGCTCTGGGGCGAGACGAATGTCTTCACCCGCTGGCGCTGATAGTCCAGCATGACGAAGTTCCAGACCCCGAGACCGACGACGATCGCCACCAGCCCGCCCGCGACCATTACCCGCCAGCGCACCCCGGCGATCAGCAGCATGCCCGCGACCGGCGGCACGAGCATCGCCGCACCGCCGAGGTCGGGTTCGAGGGCGACCAGAACCATCGGCGCCAGCACCGCCAGCAGCGCCACCGAGATGTGGCGCAGCTCGAGATGGCGACTATTTATGCCCGCCAGATAGCGGGCTAGCAGCAGCACGGTGGCGATCTTGGCCACGTCCGACGGCTGGATCTGCGCCGAGCCGACGCCCAGCCAGCTGCGTGCCCCGCCGGCGATCCGGCCGACGAACAGCACCAGGACGAGGAGCCCCATCCCGCCCAGATAGATCGGCACCGAGAACTTGGTCAGCACCTGGTAGTCGATGCTGAACCCGATCGCACAAACCAGGAGACCGAGCGCCAACCGCAGGGCATGGCGCGGCAGGTAGTCGACATCCATCTCGGCGCTGGCACTGTGCACCGTCAGTAGGCCGGCCACCGACAGCAGGAGAGCCGCGATCAACACCCCCCAGCGGACGTCCGCCAGGGTGCGCAGAAAGGTGCGCTCCTCAGGAAGGCCGGTTAGCGCCGCGATTGTCGAAGTATCTCTCATAAAGAATCTTCGCCAGCGGCGCTGCCACTCGCGAGCCCTTGCCGCCGTGCTCGACGAAAACCACCACGACCAGCTCGGGGTGGTCGGCCGGAGCGAACGACGCGAACCAGGCGTGGTCACGATGCTCGAACGGCAAGTCCTCACTGTCTATCCAGCTCTTCTGCTCGATCACCTGAACGGTGCCGGTCTTGCCCGCGATGTCGACCCCTTCGACTCGGGCCGAAGCTCCCGTTCCCTTCTCGTTGACCACCGCCCAGAGTGCCTCGCGGACGGTCTCGAGGGCGGCGCGATCGAGCGGTAGTGCCACGGGGGCGGGAACCGGCGCGTTGCGGTCCAGGCGCGGCACCATCTTGAGGCCGCCGTTGGCGACGATCGCCATCATCGATGCGATCTGGAGCGGGGTCGCGAGCAGCGGCCCCTGGCCGATCGCCACCGAGATCGTCTCGCCCGGATACCAGGTCGACCCACGAACCCGAAGGCTCCAGTCGAGATCGGGCACCAGGCCCTGCTTCTCGCCTGCGATCGGCACCCCGGTCCTCTCGCCGAGTCCGAATCTGCGCGCGAACTCGGCGATGCGCGAGATCCCCAGCTTCTGCCCCAGGTGGTAGAAGTAGACGTCACACGATTCCTTGATCGCCTCGCGCAGCCGCATCCAGCCGTGACCGCTGCGCTTCCAGCACCGGAACCTGCGGTTGTAGATCGTGGTCGAGCCGCCACAGAAGACGCTGTCGGAGCGATCGACCACACCTTCGCTCAGGCCGGCGGTCGCGACCACGATCTTGAACAGCGAGCCCGGCGAATGGGTGTTCTGGAGCGCACGGTTCTGGAGCGGGTTGTGAGGCGCCTCGACCAACGCCTGCCACTCACTCCGATCGAGCCGCCGGGCGAAGCCGTTGGGATTGTAGGACGGCGCCGAGACCATCACCAGGATGTCGCCGTTGCGCGGGTCCAGCACCACCGCGGATCCCACCCGGTTCTCGAAGTAGCGCGCCGCCTCTTGTTGCAGCTCGAGATCGAGGGTCAGCTCGACATCGGTGCCCGGGCTCGCCAGCGTGCTCCCATACTCGCTGCGCGGTCGGCCGCGACTGTCGACCACCACTACGCGCTCGCCGTCGGTGCCGCGCAGGTTCTTCTCGAAGGCGAGCTCGATCCCCCGCTTGCCGGCCAGATCGCCCGGCTCATAGGACGAACCTTCCGCGACCAGGTCCTCGCGCGTCACCTCGCCGAGATAGCCGAGCAGGTGTGCGGTAAGCGGCCCGTGCCGGTAGACCCGTAGGTGCCCGACGTCGATATCGAACTCCGGGTGCTCGAGCCGCTCGGCCGAGAAGCGCGCCACCTGCGACAGCGACAGGCTCTCGGCGATCAGGACAGGAGCGAACTGCGACGAGTTGCGCGAGCTCGCCAGGGCCTGTTCGAGATCCGTGCGCGGCCGGGCCAGGATGCCCGTCGCGAAATCGAGGCTCGCGTCCAGGTTGGAAGCCAGGCTGCGATCGAGCAACAGATCGTAGCTCGGCACGTTGTCCACCAGACGCCGTTGGTGACGATCGAAGATCAGCCCGCGCGGCGCATTGATCGGCACCTTGTTGAGCCGGTTGTTGTCGGCCAGCTCGCGGTAGTAACCGCCTTGAACCACCTGCACGAACCAGTAGCAGCTACCGATCAGCACCAGCAGGATCGAGAACGCCAGGCGCAACCTCGGGATCCTCTGGATCAGCTCGCTACGCTGTTCGCGGACTTCCATCATCTCTCGATCCTGCCTACTTGAGCTTCGAAGTGCGGGTGCGCTTCCAAGCGTCCAACCGGCGCGTCGAGCTCCGGCTGATCAGCACCACCACGACTCCCAGCGCTCCCGTCACCGCCACTTTCACCAGCGTCGAGGCCAGACTGGGCATTGCCGGATCCGCCAGCAGCAACATCACCAGGCCGACCAGAATTGCCTGCTGCGCCGCGGCGGCGAGCGCAAACATCAGAAACACGCCAGGCGGTCGTCGAATGACCAGGCGCTGGACCGCGTAAGCAGTCCCGTAACCTACGATGGTATCAGCGAAACCGTGCAATCCGTAGAGGCCTCCGGTGACCGCGTCGGTCACCATGCCGGCCAGCAGTCCGACCCCGAGAGCGACCAGCAGATCACCCCGCAACCCGTACAGGATGACCAGGACCAGGAACGGATCGAACAGCCGCGGAATGTCGCCCCAGATCTGCGCCCCGAGGAAGTGGAGCGCCACCGCGGCAACCAGGGCGAGCAGGAACCTAAAAGCCGGCATCGGTCTCGGTTTGCTTGACCGCGTCCGGAACCGGCACTCGATCGAGTACGTAGACCTGGTCGATCTCGCCGAAGTCGACCGCCGGCGTCAACCGGATGTCGTGGAACAGCTCGTCTCCCGGAGTCACCGACGTGACCGTACCCACCGGCAGGCCGCGGGGATAGATACCGTCGATGCCCGCGGTGACCACCAGGTCGCCGACCCGGACGTCGGCCTGGAGCGGTACGTACGCGAGCTCGAGCGTGCCCGGGCTGCCGCCGCGCACGACCCCCTGCCGGCGCGTCCGCTGCACCATGCTGCCGACGCTCGCCTCGCGGTCGGTGACCAACTGCACCTTGGCATAGGGCGATGGCGCAGCCACGATACGGCCGACCAGGCCGTTGGCGGAGACCACCGCCTGGTTGCGGACCACCTCGGCGTCGCCGACGTAAAGCAGCAGCGTCTGAAGCCACGAGGTGTGGTCGATGTGGACGATATCGGCCACCTTCAGGCCGCCGCGCGGGGCGGCCGAGTAGTCGACCGCGACCGACAGCCGGGCCAGCTCCTGCTCGAGCCCGAAAGCTTCGACGCGTGCCCGGCGCAGGCGCTCCACCTCGCTGCGCAGCTCGGCGTTCTCGTGCTCGAGCGTACGGCGCAAGCGCGCGCCTTCCGAGATGCCGCGCACGAAGTCCGTGCCCGTCGAGACCGCCCGCGACACCGGTGCCACCGTACGCACGACGGCGAACTCCAGCCGGCTCGAGCCGCCCGGCGCTTGCGCCTGAATGCTCAGGAGAACCAGTTGCAGGGCGAGCAGGATCAGCAACAACCACCGCGAGCGGCGCTCGATAACCGTCCCCGGCAC
Organism: Acidobacteriota bacterium; assembly: GCA_029263375.1. Classification (GTDB taxonomy): domain Bacteria; phylum Acidobacteriota; class Thermoanaerobaculia; order Multivoradales; family JAHEKO01; genus JAHEKO01. Next base: position 18,850 of record JAJCXP010000246.1, read on the forward strand.
TAGCCCGGCGCTCCCACTAGCGGATCGAGACCTTGCGCAGCAGGTCGATGTCTTCGAGGACCTTCCCGGTGCCGAGCACGACGGACGACAGCGGATCTTCGGCCAGCACGACCGGCAGGCCGGTCTCGTTGCGCAGCCGCTGATCGAGCCCGCGTAGCAGCGAGCCACCGCCCGAGAGCACGATCCCCTTGTCCATGATGTCTGCCGACAGCTCGGGCGGCGTACGCTCGAGCGCCATGCGCACGGCGTCGACGATCGTCGTCACCGGCTCGGTCAGCGCCTCGCGGATCTCCTCATCGCAGATGGTCAAGGTCTTGGGCACTCCCTCGACCAGGTCGCGTCCCTTGATCTCCATCTGAATCGGTTCCTTGAGCGGAAAGGCGGAGCCCACGTCCATCTTGATCTGCTCGGCGCTGCGCTCGCCGATCAGCAGGTTGTACTTGCGCTTCAGGTACTGAATCACGGCGTCGTCCATCTCGTTGCCGGCGATGCGCACCGAGCGGCTGTAGACGGTGCCCGCCAGAGAGATCACCGCCACGTCGGTAGTCCCGCCGCCGATGTCGACAATCATGTTCCCCGACGGCTCGCTGATTCCCAGCCCGGCGCCGATCGCGGCCATCATCGCCTGTTCGACCAGAAACACCTCGGAGGCGCCGGCGCGCATCGCCGAGTCCTTGACCGCGCGCTTCTCGACCTGGGTGATCTCCGACGGCACGCCGATGACGATCCGCGGGTGGACATACATCTTCCGGCCGTGCGCCTTCTTGATGAAGTACTCGAGCATCCGCTCGGTGACCTCGAAGTCGGCGATCACGCCGTCCTTCATCGGCCGGATCGACTCGATGTTGCCCGGGGTCCGCCCGAGCATCTGCTTGGCCTCGGCGCCTACCGCCTCGATGCGGTTGGTGAGCTTGTTGATGACCACCACCGAAGGCTCGCGCACAACGATCCCCTTGTTGCGGGCGTACACCAGCGTGTTCGCGGTGCCCAGATCGATGGCGAGATCGTTCGAAAAATAGCGCAGCAGTGAAGCGAATGGCATTGGATCAGAGTGCTCCCGGTTCTCCCTGCGTCTGCTGGGAGGTGACGCGAAATCGGTTGTAAAGGCTCCAAGGACCCATCGCCCCGGAGGAGTCGTACGCTGCTACCCGCCAGACGAAGGTCCCCTCTCCCCTCAGTCCCAATCTCGCCCGCGGTCTTCGGCGGCTGTCGTCATCGATCACGTTGTCCACGAACAACGTGTTGGTCGATACCTGTAGAGCGTATCGCGAAGCGCCCTTCACCGGTTCCCAGGTGAGCGTCAGCTCCGAGTTCGCGTCGATCGACACCTCATCGTTGTTGGCGGGAACCAGCAGCGCCGGCGCCGGCGGCAGCTTCTGCACGTCGCCCAGGCGGTCGCCCTCCTGCCGCACCCGCTCGAGCTCCTTGACCACCCGCGTCTCGCCATTGCTGGCGGTCACGTCGACTACGCCGCTGTAGGTGGCGACCTCGGTGGTCTTGCTAGAGACGTCGTACGCGAAGCTCGCCTGAGTGCGCTCATTCACCTTCGCGTCGGTGCCTCCCGGCGTCTTGACCCGCCCGACTCGCTCGGAGGTGCTCAGGTTCACCCAGCCCGACTCGAGCGCAATCGTCTGCTCGCGCCGCCGGCTGGTCGACGATCGGCTCGACGAAACCACGATCACGGTGTCCGGGCGGACCGTGAAATGAACGCCGTCGCTGGTCATCACCTGAGCCGAAGACGCCTTTGAGGTCTTGATGTAGTCGCCCTCGTAGAGCGCCGTCACGTTGGTCGCTGGCGTCCACTCGCCGCCCTCGCCGCGGCGGTACTCCACCTGACCCTGGACGTCGAAGAAGTGGGCCTCGCCGCCGGTGCGCTTGAGCAGGCCTTCATGGATCTGAAGCAGCAGGCCGCGGCTGCGCTCGGCGCTCTCCAGCGCCTCGCCGATCTCGCCCTCCGAGATGTGTACCCTCGCCTGTTCGAGGCTCGAACGGGCACTGTCCCACTCGGTTCTGAAGTTGAACAGCTCGTCCTCGGTCCGGAGCCGCTCCATCAGGTTGCGCGACTCGTTCATCGCGGTCTCGATCTGCTTACCGACGAAGTGGCGGCGCAAGCTGCCGTAGCCCATGAAGCCGAGCAATCCGACCACCGCGAGCGCCAGCAGGAAGCTCCAGACGCGCAGCGTCTGGACCGAGATCTTGTACCAGTACCTGTCTCCCGAGCTCCCGGCCATCTATCGCTCCAATTTCGAGCAGGCGAATATAGCACAAACTGTTTTAGTTATCGTAGTTTAAGCGCACGGGACCGAGTTTTCCACAGGCATCCCGGTTCGATTCCTGGTAGAGTCGCCGGTCGCTTCGGGCGGACGTCAGGCCGAAGCTCCAGGGGGTAATTCATGCTCAAGGTCTTCCGCGAAAATCTCAAGCATCTGAAATGGGTGCTCTGGCTCGTAGTCCTGGTTTTCGTCCTCTTCCTGTTCACTGACTTCGGCTCGATCGCGCCGGGTGGTGGCCTCGACAACACCGCCGCCGTGCGGGTTGGTGACTACGAAATCAGCTACGCCGATTTCGAGCGCGCCTACCGACAGCAGGAACAGCGTTTCGAGCAGGCGTACGGCGATCGCATCGACCCCGAGACCGCGCGCCAGCTCGGCCTCTACAACCAGGTGCTCGATCTGCTGGTCAACGAGAAGATTCTCGAGGCCGAGGGCCGTCGCATCGGCATCAAGATCTCGGACGAAGAGGTGCGCGAAGCGATCCTCGAGTACCCGGTCTTCAAGGACGACAAGGGCAACTTCGTCGGCCAGGAGAGCTACCTGAGCATCCTGCGCAACGCTCGTATGAGCCCTGACGCCTTCGAGGCCTCGATGCGACAGGGCATGTTGATCGACCGCGTGCGAGCGATGCTGAACCAGAACGTCTACGTCTCCGACGCCGAGGTCGAGCAGAGCTATCGCGACAGTGCGGAGCGCGCCAAGATTCGCTTCATCCGGCTGGCGGGCAGCAACTTCGACAGCGCGGTGAGCCTCGACGATGCCGAGGTCGCCTCCTTCTTCGAGCAGAGCAAGAACGACTTCGAGGTCCCGGAGAAGCGGATCGCAGACTACCTGCTGGTCGACTGGGCACAGCTGCGGTCGACGGTCGAGGTCTCCGATGCCGAGATTTCCGGCTACTACCGCGAGAACGAGGACGACTACCGGCGTGAGGAGCAGGTGCAGGCGCGCCACATCCTGGCCCGCACCGGCAACGAGCGCACCACCGAAGAGGCCATCGAGCGGATCGCCGAGGCGCGGGCGCGGATCGAAAGCGGCGAGGACTTCGCCAGCGTCGCGGCCGAGCTCTCCGACGACCCGGGCAGCAAAGACCGGGGCGGCGACCTGGGCTCGTTCGGGCGCGGTCAGATGGTGCCGGCGTTCGAGGAGGCGGCCTTCGCCGCCAACGCCGGGGATCTGGTCGGGCCGGTCGAGACCAGCTTCGGCGTCCACCTGATCGAGGTGCTGGGACGCGCCGAGGGCGGCCTGCAGCCGCTCGAGGAGGTGGCGACCAGCATCAACAACCGGCTCGCCGCCGAGCGCGCACAGACGCTCGCCGAGAGCACCGCGATCGAGCTCGCCGACCGCATCAAGCGCGAGAAGATCGACACTCCCGAAGGCCTGGGCGCGCTCGCCGAGGAGAAGGGGGGGGTCACCTTCCTGACCACCGATCCATTCGCTCGCAACGACCTGATCACCGGCATCGGCCGCGCTCCGGCTTTCGCCGGCGCGGCTTTCGCGGCCAGCCCGGGTGAGTTCACCGAGCCGGTGCAGATTCCCCGCGGCTGGGTGGTGCTGAGGGTCGCCGAGATCCAGGAGACGCACCTTCCCGAGCTCGCGGCGGTCGAGAGCGAGGTCCGAGCCGCGCTCACCGAGAGCAAGCAGGTCGAGCTGGCCAAGGCGGCGCTGGCCACGGGCCGTGAGCGCCTGCTCAGCGGCACCAGCCTGGACGACCTGGCCGAGGAGCTCGGTGTCGAGGTCGAGGAGAGCCCCGAATTCGGACGCGCCGGAGCGATCGGCAGCCTGGGCAACAACCGCGCGGTCGCGAAGGCGGCGCTCGAGCTCGACGAGGGAGCCTTCGGCGGACCGATCGGCGACGCCCAGGGCGCGGTGCTGTTCGAGGTCATCGAACGCCACCGCTACGACCCGGAGGAGTTCGAGGCCGAGAAGGAGGCCACCCGCGCCCAGCTCGTCAACCAGCGAGCCTCAGAAGTTCTGAGCTCTCTGATCGCCGCCCGGCGCGAGCAGATGGGGGTCGAGTACGACCCCTCTTTCATCGAGAATTTCCAGCTCGCACAGAGCTAGAGCGCGACTGAGCGAAGGCAGCGATTGATCGGCTATCTGAAGGGTCGCGTCTTCGAGAGCACTCCCGAGAAGATTCTGCTCGACGTGCAGGGTGTCGGCTACCAGGTCCACATCCCGCTCTCGACCTACACTGAGGTCAAGCGGCACTCGGGCGCGGGCACGGTCGGCCTCTACATCCACACCCACCTCCGCGAGGGCGCCCTCGAGCTGTTCGGCTTCTTCACGGTGCGCGAGAAGCTGCTGTTCGAGAAGCTGATCGCGGTCGGTGGCATCGGCCCGAAGCTGGCCCGGGTCATCCTTTCCGGCATGGCCGCCGAGGACCTACTGGCCTCGCTCGCCGCTAGCGACCGGGTGCGGCTCTCGACCATCCCGGGCGTCGGTAAAAAGACCGCCGAGCGCATGGTGCTGGAGCTCAAGGACAAGATCCAGGAGCTGATCGCCGGCCTCCCCGAGCAGCCGGCCGGCGCCCCCGGCGACGACCTGGTGTTGGCGCTGGTCAACCTCGGTTACAAGGAGACCGAGGCCGAGCGGGCGGTGCGCAGAGCGCGAGAGGGCAGTCCCGAGGCGGAGTTCGAGGATCTGCTGCGGGCGAGTCTGAAGGTCCTGTCGCGGGCGTGAGCACGCTCTCCGCCGGGCGGCCCGACTCTTCGAAGGCCACGGTCGACTCGCCTTCGTAGTCCGACGCCGTGAGCCGGTTCAGGCCCGGACGTCGCTTTATGGCTGGACCCGAAGAAGACGGTCGCGATGTCGATGGCCCGCGCACCGTCCTGCTCGGACGAATCGACGGGTCCGAAAGGCGGTGACCATGACCTCGATGCACAACCCCCCCACCCGCTCGCGTCGGCGCCTGCTGGCGTTCTCCACGGCGATGGCCCTCGCCACCTGCCTCGACGCTCAGACCCCGATAGCCGTTTCGCCCGGGGCGGCAGGTGCAGCCGAGGCGTTGGGCACCTCGTGCCCCACCTTCTCCTGGAGCGGCGTACCCGGGGCGACAGGCTATGAGCTGCTGCTCTACAGGGTCGGTGACAACGGCAGTCTGGGCGTGGCCCTCCAGAGACGGGTGCCGGGCGATGCCCGCGCCTGGACGCCTTCGGCTTCCACCTGTCCCGAGCCCGGGTACCAGTACGCCTGGGTGGTGCGCGCATCGGCCGGCGAGGAGGCTGGAGCCTGGTCGGAGCCGCTGCTGTTCGACGCTCCCTCCTCGCCGACCGCAGACGAGGTGCGGCGCGCGCTGGAGACCCTGCGCCGCTACCAGAGGGGCGCGATCGGTGAAGCCCTAGCCGACGAGGGCGCACTCGCTCGCACCGAGATCGAGGAGCCGGTGGCGCATTCGGCGCACGACGGGGCGAACCCACGCCGAGGCCAGGCGGTCGCCGCCCTGCCGGGCGCCGGCCTACCTGTCGCACCCTTGAGCACCACGACCGTCGGCAGCCAACCCTCGCCCCGTGACATCTCGGCACCGGGCAACTACTCGCTCACCCTCGCGGGCGACATCGACCTCGGGGGCGCGATCTTCCGCGAGGGCTATCCGTTCCTGCACAACGACGGCGGCGCGGCGTTCGGCAACGTCGGACTGGGTCTCCTGGCGATGATCAGCCTCACCCCCGGAGACCCCCTGCCCGATTCCGGTTTCGAGAACACCGCGATCGGGGGTCGAGCACTGAGGGATGCCACCAGCGCACGGCAGAACACCGCTGTCGGCTTCGACGCGCTGAGGGATACGACAACCGGCAACGTGAACACGGCCGTAGGCGCTCGAGCGCTGAGGAACAATACGTCCGGCTTCTCCAACACCGCGGTCGGGGAACGAGCGGCTCGCTCCAGCACCACCAGCTCCTACAACACGGCGGTGGGACGGGCGGCGCTGTATTCCAACCAGACGGGCACCCACAACACGGCGGTGGGCTACCGAGCGCTGGTCGCCAGCACCGCGAGTCCGAACACCGCCGTGGGCAGCCTGGCTCTCACCGACAACACCACCGGCTCTCTCAACACGGCCGTGGGTAGGGGTGCCATGCGTCGCACGACCACCGGCAGCTCCAACACCGCGATCGGCAACGCCGCCATGTACAGCTTGACCACCGGCACTAGCAACGTCGCGATCGGCGAGAGCGCGGGGTTCTGTTGGACAAGCAGCACCTCCAACATCACCATCGGCGCCAGCGTCACCTGCTCCGGAGCGGACAACGGCGTCATCCGAATCGGCAACCTCGGTCACTCCAGCGCCTTCATCGGAGGCATCCATGGCGCGACCGTCAGCGGCGGCGCGCAGGTGTTCGTCAACAGCTCCAACCAGCTCGGCACGTCCACCTCCTCCGCCCGCTTCAAGCGCGACATCGACGACCTCGAAGGCGTCAGCGACCGGTTGCTGGCTCTGCGCCCGGTCTCCTTTCGCTACAAGGACGAGATCGTCGAGCCTGAAGATGGAGACAATCCGCTCGAATACGGCCTGATCGCCGAAGAGGTCGCCGAGGTCTTCCCGGAGCTGGTGATCTACGACCGGGAGGGTGAGCCGTACACCGTGCGTTACCACCTGCTGGCGCCGCTGCTGCTGGCCGAAGTCCAACGACAGGCCCAGGCACTCCGGGATCGCGATACGGAGATCGTGGGCTTGCGAGATGAGGTCGGAGACCTGTGGCGCCGGCTGGAAGCGCCGGCTGATCCCGGGTCCCGGCCGAACGACCGCGCGCCCACTTCGATGAAAGGGAGCGGTCCGAGCGGAGCGCGGCCATGATCGCAGGGCGCAGGTTCCTGCTCGTGGCAGTCGGGGCGATGACTCTCGCCACGGCCCTTACGGCCCAGGCGCCCGTAGCGGTCTCCCCGGGCTCGGCGGCCGCTCCCGTGGCTCTCGGCACCTCCTGCCCGACCTTTTCGTGGAGCGGAGTGGCCGCGGCGACTGACTACGAGCTGGTGCTCTACCAAGCAGGCGTCGATGGCACTCTGGGCATCGTCCTGCAAACTCGGGTACCGGGCGACGCCCGGGCCTGGTCGCCCTCGGCCGCCGTTTGTCCCGAACCCGGTTTCCAATACGCCTGGGCGGTGAGGGCGTCGACCGATGAGGGCACCGGCGAGTGGTCCGAGCCGTTGCTGTTCGCCACTCCCGGCGAGCCCACATTGGACGAGGTGCGCCGGGCGCTCGAGACCCTGCGTCGCTATCGGCAGGGTGCGGCCGAGGAAGATCTCTCCCCCGTCGAGACCTCCGTCGATGGCGACAACGCAGCCGCGCCTGTCCTACCGGGCGCCGAGGATCGGCTGCCGCCGCTACGCGGGGTGCAGATGAGCGATCGCTCGACGGTGGCGCCCCGGCCCAACGCTCTTCCGCTCGGCGACCCCTTGACCGCTCCTACCGTCGGCAACGAACCCTCACCCAGCGACGTCGTGGCTCCGGGAAGCTACTCTCTCAGCCTCGACGGAGACCTCGACCTCGGAGGCGCGATCTTCCGGGAGGGCTACCCGTTCCTGCACAACGACGGCGGACCGGCGTTCGGCAACGTCGGGCTCGGCCTTCTGGCTATGGTCAGCCTCACTCCCGGAGACCCCGACCCAGACTCCGGGTTCGAGAACACGGCGGTCGGCGGTCGGGCGCTGAAGGACACCACCAGCGGCAAGCAGAACACCGCGGTCGGCTTCGACGCTCTGAGGGACACGAGCACCGGCAACGTGAACACGGCCGTGGGCTCGCGCGCGTTGAGGAACAACACCTCCGGTTTCTCCAACACCGCGGTCGGAGACAGGGCGGCTCGCTCCAACTCCACCGGAAGCTACAACACGGCAGTCGGCCGAGCGGCGCTCTACTCAGCTACGAACCCTTTCCACAACACCGCTGTGGGCTACCGAGCTCTCGTGCTGGGCACGGGGCACTACAACACCGCCGTGGGCAGCCTAACTCTGAGCGGAAGCACCGCAGGCCAAGCGAACACCGCCGTGGGTTTCTCGGCTATGGCAGAGACCAGCGGCAGATCCAACACGGCAGTGGGTTACGAAGCGATGCGAAACCTCTCCACGGGTCGCGCCAACACCGCAGTTGGCGAGTCGGCCGGACTCCTTTGGACCAGCGGCTCCTTCAACATCGCCATCGGCGGGTACGTCTTTGGCGAAGCCTCAGACTCCAGTGTCATCCGGATCGGCAACGACAGCTTTCAATCCAAGACGTTCGTCGCGGGCATCCACGGCGCGACGGTCAGCGGGGGCTCACAGGTGTTCATCAACAGCTCGCATCAGCTGGGCACTCTGACGTCCTCCGCCCGCTTCAAGCGGGACATCGACGACCTCGAAGGCGTCAGCGACCGCCTGCTGGCCCTGCGCCCGGTCTCCTTTCGCTACAAGGACGAGATCGTCGAGCCCGAGGAGGGCGAGAACCCTCTCGAGTTCGGCCTGATCGCCGAAGAGGTCGCCGAGGTCTTCCCCGAACTGGTGATCTACGACGACGAAGGCAGACCCTACACGGTCCGCTACCACCTGCTCACGCCGCTGCTGTTGGCCGAGATCCAGCGACAGGGCAAGGCCCTGCGCCGGCTGGAAGCGCTGGCCGGGCGGAGGGGCTTCGCCGAGCACATCGACTGCCTCCGATAAGCTCACGGCGACCGCCCAACCCAGGAGTTCGCCATGGACCGCAAACGCTGGCAACAGCTCCAGAGGCTCTTCGAAGAGGCACTCGGCCTACCCGCCGAGCTGCGCTCGAGCCTGCTCGAAGAGTGCTCTGACTCCGAGTTGCGCCGCGAGGTCGAGGCGATGCTGGCGGCGGCGGACCGGGGAGAGCCGTTCACCTCGGTGATCGGCGAGGAGTTGCGAGACGTGGCCATCCGGCTTGCGGGCAGTCCTACGTCGGGGCAGCGGGTCGGCCCCTATCGACTGCTGCGCGAGCTCGGCCGCGGCGGCATGGGCGTGGTCTTCGAGGCCGAGCGGGCCGACGGTGAGTTCGAGCAGCGCGTCGCTCTCAAACTGGTGCGGGGCCCGGTGCTGATGTCCGGCCGGCTCGAGCGCTTTCAGGCCGAGCGACAGATCCTCGCGACCCTCGAGCATCCGAACATCGCGCGGCTGCTGGATGGCGGCACGACCGACGATGGAACCCCGTATCTGGCCATGGAGTACGTCGAGGGCGAACCGGTCGACGAGTACTGCGATCGTCTCGGGCTCACGATCGAGGAGCGGCTGCTGCTCTTTCGACGAATCTGCAATGCCGTCGAGAGCGCCCACCGTCAGCTGGTCGTTCATCGCGATCTGAAACCGTCGAACATCCTGGTCGCCGCGAACGGTGAGCCGAAGCTGCTCGACTTCGGGGTCGCCAAGCTGATCGAGCGCGGCGCGGAGGAGAGTCGCGAAGGACTGACCGTAACCGGCGAACAGATCATGACGCCCGAGTACGCGAGTCCCGAGCAGGTGCGCGCCGAACCGGTTTCGACCGCCACCGACGTCTACGCACTCGGTTTGTTGCTCTACGAGATGTTGACCGGCCGGCGAGCGCAGCACCTGTCATCGACAGATCGCGGAGAGGTCGAGAGAGTGATCTGTGAGACGCCGCCGACTCGACCGAGCTCCCGCGTCACCACCGAGACATCCGCCTTCGACAGCGAGGGAGAGCCCGAGACCCTCGCCGTTCGTCGCGGCACCTCGCCGGCGAAGCTCGAGCGCCGTCTGGCTGGCGATCTCGACACCATCGTCCTTACCGCGCTGCGCAAGGAGCCGGAGCGGCGCTACGCTTCCGTCACGCAGTTGTCCGAGGACGTGCGGCGACACCTCGAAGGGTGGCCGATCCTCGCGCGGGCAGACAGCTGGAGCTACCGAGCGGGCAAGTTCGTGCGCCGTCATCGAACCGGGATCGCCGCCGTCCTGATCGCCGGGTTGAGCCTGATCGGCGCGTCGATCGCCTCGACCTGGGGCCTGCTGCGCGCTCGTGCAGCGGAGGAGGATGCGCTGCAGCAGGCAGAGGCCGCCGAGGAGATCGCCGGCTTTCTCGAGCGCCTGTTTGCGGTCTCCGACCCGAGCGAAGCGCGCGGACGCAACGTGACGGCGCTCGAGGTCCTCGAGCGCGGCGTGGAGCGCATCGAGGCCGAGCTGTCCGACCAACCAGTCGTCCAAGGTCGCCTACTGACCACGATGGCCCGAGTCCATGCCGGACTCGGCCTGATCGACGATGCCAGCGATCTGTTCGCTCGCGCCTACGACATCCTTCGTGCGGCGATCGGAGAGAGCCACCCGGACACGCTGCTGGCGGTCGGCAGCCTGGGCAACGCCTACGTCCAGCTCGGAAGGTTCGGCGAGGCCGAGTCCCACCTGCGGCAGGCGTACGAGGGCTCTCGACAACGGCTCGGAGAGAGCCACCCGGACACGCTCAGGTATCTGGGCAACCTCGCAGTCACTCTGTGGCGACAAGGGCGGATCGAGCCGGCCATGGAGCTGGGTCGGCGTACGCTGGAGCTCCGGCGCGAGGTTCTGGGCCCCGACCACCTCCATACCCTGGTCGCCGGAGCCGTCCTCTCGAGCACGCTCACCGAGGCGGGCCGCCTGGCGGAGGCCGAGGTCGTCGCGCGCGAGGCCCTCGGCGGCATGACGCGCCAGTTCGGCCGCGACCATCCCCAGACGCTCCATGTGCTCAACAACCTCGCGACGATTTACGGCCGGCTAGGCCGCTATTACGACGAAGAGGCACTCCTCGACGAAGCTCTCGACCTCTCTCGAACAATCCTGGGCGAGGAGAATCCGAGCACCCTGGTGACTCGTGGCAACCGGAGTCTCCTGCTCAACAGGATCGGACGGCATCAGGAGGCCGAGCAGGAGGCGCGAGCGGTTTTGGCTGCGCAGATCGAAACGCTGGGCGAAGGCCATCACCTGACCCTGTGGACGCGGCGCAATCTCGCGTTGATCTATCGCGACTCCGGTAGGCCGGAGGAGGCCGAGCGCCAGCTGCGCGAGGCGCACGACGGTCGCCGCCGCGAGCTCGGGCCCGAGCACCCGGAAACGCTTCAGTCGGCTCACGACCTCGCCGCTCTCCAGGTCATGCTCGGACACCCGCAGAAGGCGGAGGTCCTGCTCCGAGAGGCGCTCGAGGGCTGGCGAACCCACGGCGAGAACCATCCCTCGACGCTCCAGGCGATGAGCGAGCTGGGCGACGTGCTCTCGATGCAGGGGTACACGCCGGAAGCCGAGCAGTTGCTCGAGCCGGCGGTACAACGGCTTCGCGAGAGCTACCCGGGAAGGCAGCTGCTGCTCTCCCAGTGCCTCACCCGGCTCGCGCAGCACCGCATGAGAAGCTACGAGCTGGCGGCGGCCGAGCCCCTCCTGACCGAGGCCCTCGATCTGGTCGAGCCGCTCCACCCGGTGACGCACAGCGCTGCCAAAGCGGCTCTCGAGGAGCTCAGGCGATCCCCGTCATGAATCCCCACGCGACCCACGCTCCATCTCGACCGCGAGCCAGGCACGCGCGGTCTTCAGCTCGCGCTTGACGGTCGCCAGCGACACGCCGACCACCTCGGCGCTCTCCTCGTTGGTGAGCCCGGCGAAGTAGCGCAGCTCGACCAGGCGGTGCTTGCGCTCGTCGATCACCCGCAATCCCTCGAGCGCCTCGTCGAGAGCGAGGATGCCGAGCTGCGGCTCCATTCCCGCGCGCCCTTCGTCGAGCGTCACCCGGACCATCTCGCCGCCCCGCTTGAGGCGGCCTCGGGAGCGCGCGTGGTCTACCAGGATCCGGCGCATCGTCCTGGCCGCCACCGCGAAGAAATGGACGCGATCCTTCCAGGGGACGTCGACCTCCACCAGTCGAGCGTACGCCTCGTGCACGAGAGCGGTTGGCTCGAGCGTGTGGCCGATGCGCTCGGACTTGAAGTAGGCACCGGCGAGGCGTCGCAGTTCGGCGTACACCAGCGGCATCAGCTGATCCAGCGCGCCCCGGTCGCCTCGGCGCCATTCGAGCAGCAGCTCCGTAACGCCCTGCTTAGATCCGTCCTCCGCCATGGTCCTCCTGCAACCCGGTCAGTCTAGCCTGGCTCCCAATGTAGGACGCTCCGACCTCGAGACTTCCCTCAACCGCAGCGTCGCCATTCAGGTCGCGGACCCCGGGACCTACGAGAGCCGCGAGCAGGCCGTTCAGGAGGTGCGGATCGATCGACCCGAGCGCGAGCGCGAGCGCTGGAAACGCGAACGCGCCCTCAGCGGCTGGGGGCGACCGAGACGGTCACTCTGGGCTGCCCCCACTCACGCACGACTCGCTCTTCGCCACGTCGGGCGATCCGCTCCTCGATTGCCGCCACCAGCCGTTCGTAGCGCAACAGCAGCGACTTGATCTCGGGCTTGCCCAGGTAGGGCTCGAGGCGCTCGCGCACCAGCTCGGCCTCGAGTGTCGTGAGACCGGCCCAGAGCTCTTTCGACAGCGACTCGATCCGCTCCGGATATGGCAGCTGCCGGTCCATCCCGAACGAGCGCGTGTGGTCGATCAGCCAGAGGTTCCAGGAAGCGTCGATCAGCGTGTTGCCGGTGTTGCGGTCGATGTTGTTGATCAAGTTGTCGAAGATCCACCGATCTGCCTTCTGCTGATTCCAGAGCGTCCAGTCCGGCGGCTCCAGGTCCCGATCGCGACGCTTCTGCTCGGTCATGGCGTTTTGGACCCAGAGCTGTACCGAGCCGGTTCGGCCTTCGATTTCGCGCAGCGCCGTCGGCGGCACACTGTCGAGGCCCAGCAATCGGCTCAGCTCGTAGGCCGCGACCTGGTTCCTGTAGCTGTCGATCAGGTGCAGTGCGAGCTGGCCGTTGGCCAATCGTTTGACCTGCCGCTCACGGCGATCGATCGAGTGGAAGACCGCATGGGCGCGCACGCCGTCGCGCTCGAGGGTGAGCTTGCGCGGCTTGGTGATCCCGGTCGAGAGTGTCTTCGAGTCCACGACCGAGGCGGATGCCAGAAACTCGACCACCTGGTCGGCGTTCTCGAACGGCAGCGGCCGGCCCTCGGCGTCGAGCCAGGAGCGGGTGAACGGTTCCGAGGCCGCCGGCTGGCTGAGAGCGGCGAGCAGCACGATGGCGAGGGTCGCGATCTTCTTCATGGCCTCTACCGAATCTACGGACGAGGCCGGCAGGAGTTGCCTCCCTGGGACAAGTCGCCGCGAGGGAAGGGTGGCCGGCCCCGATTCGGAGCGCCGTTCTACCGTGTTTGGCGTCGCTACTCAGCGAGCCGCGTAGGCGGCCTTCAGTTCGCGCTCCCGCTTCGGCTCCAGATGCCGGATCGCCTCCCGGAGCGTCAGCCCCGAGATCCGGTCGATGCGCTCGCGCACGAACCGATAGGTCAGCTCGGGCCGCTTCTTCGACACTTCACGCAGGATCCAGCCGATCGCCTTGCGGATGAAGAACTCCCGCTCCTCGAGCATCGAGTCAGCGTAGCCAGCGAACCGTTGCCAGTCACCGCTACCCGTGCGCAGCTCGAGAAGAAGCGTCAACATCGCGGCGCGGCGGATCCAGAAGTCTTCGTCACGGGCCCAGCGATCGAGACTCTTCGCGATCTCCGGCTCGCGCTGAAGCATGCCGCCGATCAACCGTACCGAGATGTGGTCGACATGCGCCCAGGTGCGCGCCTCGCGCAGCCAACGCTCGAAGCGCGGCAGATCGCTCTTCGTCCACTGATCGAGAGCAAAGATCGACAGGTCCGTTGCGAACGAACGCAGCTCATGCACCCGACGATCCCAAAGCTCCTCGGTCAGCGCGATGAGATCCGCGCGCTCGACCTCGCCATGTTCCTTCAGCCACGCCTTGGCCTGCTTGCGAACCAGAGGCACCTTGACGCCGAGGAAGTCGAGCTCGCTCTTCAGGTAGCGCTTCTCGTTGACCGCGCGCTCTTCGGTGCCGAGCGGCTCGAGGCGGGCTCGAATTTGATCGGCGGTCGCGCCCGGGTCGAGAGTCATCGCGATCTCGCTCCGACCGGGTCAACCTTCGGTGAGGACCAACGTCCCCGCTCATTGCCGTCACTCGACTCCAGCCAAGGAACGTTCAAGGCTGCTGAAGATAGCAGAGGCTCTCGATGATTCGCTTGCCGATACACCGGCCGTCCACGGTCCGCACGGATACAATCCTCTCGATGCCGAAAGACGGCTCCCTCCTCTCGCACGCGGCCGATCTCGACGACCGTGGCGTGGAAGCGTCACTGCGGCCGCGCGATCTGACCGAGTTCATCGGTCAGACCAAGCTGGTCGACAAGCTGCGCGTGTTCATGCAGGCGGCGCGCGAGCGCGGCGAGAGCCTCGATCACGTGCTGCTCTTCGGCCCTCCCGGCCTCGGCAAGACGTCGCTCGCGCACATCATCGCGAACGAGATGAACGCACCGCTGCGAACCACGTCGGGACCGGTGCTCGAGCGACCGGGCGACCTCGCGGCGGTGCTCACCAATCTCGAGCCCGGGTCGGTTCTGTTCATCGACGAGATCCACCGGCTCGGGCCGACGGTCGAGGAGATCCTCTACCCGGCGCTCGAGGACTTCCACATCGACCTCGTGCTCGGCCAGGGGCCGGCCGCGCGCACCATGCAGATCGAGCTGCCGCGCTTCACTCTGGTCGGCGCCACCACCCGTGCCGGGATGATCACCGCACCGCTCCGGGCGCGCTTCGGCATCGTCAGCCGGCTCGACTTCTACCAGCCCGAGGATCTTTCGCAGATCGTCCGACGATCCGGCGGCCTACTCGAGTTCGAGGTCGATCCGGCTGGCGCCGACGAGATCGCCGGCCGCAGTCGTGGCACGCCGAGGATCGCCAACCGCCTGCTGCGGCGGGTGCGCGACTACGCCCAGGTTCACGGCGAAGGTCGGATCGACCGCAGGTCGGCCCGGCATGCGCTCGAGCAACTCGAGGTCGACGAGCGCGGCTTCGACGAGGTCGACCGCAAGATCCTGACGACCCTGATCGAGCACTACGGCGGCGGCCCAGCCGGCATCCAGGCGATCGCCGCCGCAGTAGGCGAGGACCGCGGCACGCTCGAAGACATCTACGAGCCGTACTTGATCCAGGAGGGTTTCCTGCAGCGGACGTCGCGAGGCCGGGTCGCCACGCCGCGCGCCTACGAGCACCTCGGAATGACACCGCCGCCGGGACAGGCCGGCGTGCTCTTCTCCTGAGCTCGTTCTAGCGAGTCGATACGCACGCTACCCGTCATCCTGGCGATGCGCTCCGCGATCCTGATCTACAACCCCGCCGCCGGCCGCGGCAGGGCCGGCGACCGAATCGAGCGTCTTCTCGAAGCCCTGCGCACAAGCGGCTACGACGCGGAAGCGCGGCCCACCAGCGCGCCCGGCTCGGCCGCCCAGCAGGCGCGAGATGCCGCCGCGGCTGGAACCGAGGCGGTCTTCGCTTTCGGCGGCGACGGCACCCTGCGCGAGACCGCGGCCGGCCTGCTCGGCTCGAGCACCGTGCTCGGCTTCATTCCCGGCGGCACGATCAACGTGATGACCCTGACGTTCGGCCTGCCGTCGCGGCCCCTGGCGGCGGTCGAAGCGCTCGGTCGGGCGAGCGTGCGCGAACTCGACGTCGGGCTGTGCAACGACGAGGTGTTCCTGATGCAGGCCTCAGCGGGCGTCGACGCCGAACTCATTCGCCGCCTCAGCCCGCGACTTAAGAGGCTCGCAGGCGGCGCCGCCGCGGTGCCAGCGGGCCTGGGCGCCTTCGCTTTCTACGGATACCCGCGCATTTCGCTCTCCGCCGACGGCGAGGATCTGGAAGGGAGCCTGGCGGTGGTCACCAACATCACGTTCTACGGTGGACGGTTCTTGATCCAACCCGACGCCCGACCTGACGACGGCAAGCTCGATCTCGTCCTTTTCCGGGGCAAGGGACGGCTGGCGACCCTGAGCTTCGCACGCGATCTCCTGTTCGGACGGCATCTTCGACGCCCAGATGTCGAGGTCCGGCGAGTTGAAGAAGTTCGACTCGAGGGGCCTCCGAACCTCGACGTCCAGGTCGACGGCGACCTGATGAGAGGCCGTCCACCAGCTAACATTCGCCTGGCACCTGGGCGGGTTCGGGTGCTGACGGTCGCGCCTTGACCGCTGGCGAACCCTCACACGTCCCGACATCCGCCTTTCGCTACTCTCTCTACATTCGCCTGGCACCTGTACAGGGCACCTGTACAGGCTGAGCGGGCGCCCGGAACCGTGGATTCCCCCCGGGCATCGCTCTAGAGAGCGCCGCTACGGATCGGGATCATCTGCCTCACGGCGGTGGACCGGCAGGCGCCGCAGCGGCACGAGCAGTCCCAGGTACGCCACGGAGAGCACGAACGCCAGTCCGAAGATGAACGGGTAGGACGTTGCGTCAGTGATGAACCCCGAAACCCAGGCCGCCGGCACCTTGCCCCAGACCTCGATCGCCGCCAGCACGGTGTAGTGGGTGGCACCGATCCGCCGGTCGACGCGGCTCATCATGAAGGCGAACATGGCTGTCGTGAGTGCGCCGCCGAAGAAATGCTCGGCACAGGTGACGGCGATCACCTTGGCCTCGGTCGGCTCGACCATTGACAGCCACCACTCGCCGGCGACCGGCACCGCCCGCAGCACGGCGGTGATGCCGACCGCCTTGAGCAGCGGGATCCGACTCGCCAGGTAGCCGCCGCCCACCGAGCCCGCGATCGAGAACAGCATCCCCCAGGTGCCGACCCAGAGGCCGATCTGCTCGCGCCCGAAGCCGGCGTCGACCAGATAGGGTTTGAACATCGTGTCGGCCATGTTCTCGCCCAGCTTGTAGGTGGCGATGAACAGCAGCAGCCAGCCGGCCCCCGGCAGCGACAGCCAGCGCTTGAGCACGTTCAGCACGGCGCCGATGCTCGGGTGATTGCGGGTCCGAGCGGCGCTCAGCTCGGTATGGCGACTTTCGTTGTACGTCATCGAGACCGCGGTCGAGGCGCCGATCAGCAGGGCCATCACGATGAACAGACCCTCCCAGCCGATTCGACCGCTCGCCCAGACCAGCAGGCCGCCGCCGGTCAGCATGCCCACCTTGTAGCCCACCACCTGGGCGATGTTGCCTTTGCCGAGCTCCCGCTCGGACAGCAGGTCGATGGCCAGCCCGTCGACGGCGATGTCCATCGTCGCCGCGCACAGGTTCATCAGCAGCACCAGGACCAAGAGCGGTGTCAGCTGCTCCTCCGGGTTCACGTACGCCGCTACCGCGCACAGCGCGGCGAGCGCGAACTGGAGCGGCACGATCCACGAACGGCGACGACCGTAGCTACTAGATCCGTAGCGATCGACCAGCGGCGCCCAGAACAGCTTGAGCATCCATGGGATCGACAGCGCGGTGACCAACCCGATGCCCGTGAGCGACACACCCGTCGACCGCAGGTACACCGGCAGGGCGGTGGCCTGAAAACCGAACGGCAGGCCCTGGACGAAATAGAGCGTCCAGAGAATCGCCAGCTTCTTGGACAGACCAGTCCGCGCGGACACGAGGCGGAAGAATACCTAATGCCGGCCGCTATGCGAGGGAATCTGGCCTGTCAACCGGCGCTGGAGCTCAGGAAGCGCGTTCCAGCACCTGGATGCTGGTGATCCGACCGTCGTCGAGCCGGTAGGTGACTTTCAGCGTCTGCCCGCTCGCGAGATCACCGAACTCGAGCTTGCGTCGGCCGTCGAAGTCCTTCTTGCTCCGGGCCGTGAGCTTGGTCTTCTCCGACAGCACCACGACGTGAGTCTTCTCGGTCTCGGGGTCGAACAGATAGAGCCGAGCCGGATCGCTCGCGACGTTGCGGACCGTCAGCTTCGCGGAGCCGATGATGTCGGTCGGGCTGACTCCGTCCTTGGTGTTGCCGGTCTGGCCTCCGGTCGGAGTGGAGGCCAGTGCCAAGCCCGGCAGGATGAGCAGGGCTGCAAGCGCCAGCGTGATGTGGATTCTCTTGTTCATCATGGGCCTCTCCAAGTAAAGATCGCCATCTATTCTATCCTCTGTACGCTCTGAACCTCGCCGGCGGTTTTTCCATCGTGCTCTACGGCCTGCTCGTCGTAGCCCTCCGAGCGTCGAATGCGGCCTCGGACGTGGCCCTGTTCCTGGCGGTGATCGCGGCGCTCTTTGTGCTGATGATCTGGACCTGGCGGCGCGCGGCGCCGGCGCCGCTCGCTCGGATTCTCCTATTCGCAGTGCTCTTCCGGCTGGTCATGCTGGGCGTCGGCCTACCCCGCGAAGATCCGGTCCGCGGGCTTCGCAAAGACCTCGCCGGTCAGGAGGCCGGCTACCAGACCTTCCTGCTCTACGACAACGACATCTGGCGCTATCTGTGGGAAGGCCACCTGACAGCGACCGGCATCGGTCCCTACGCGAAGACGCCTTACGAACTGCTGACCGAGATCGAGGAAGACGGCGAGGACCGGCCGCCGCTCGAGTCGGAGCTCTGGTGGGACGTGCTCGACAACGTCAGCTTCCGCACCTATACGAGCGTCTACCCGCCGCTCGCGCAGGAGCTCTTCTATCTGGCGCACCTGCTGGCTCCGGGCAGCGTCCTGATGCTCAAGCTGCTGCTGGCCCTGGTCGACATCGGTTCGTGCCTGGCGGTCGCCGCGCTCCTCCGGGCGCTCGGGCGACCCGATCGCGATCTGCTGCTCTACGCCTGGAATCCACTGGTGATCAAGGAGTTCGCCGGCTCCGGGCATCTCGATACGTTGATGATCCTGCTGGTCACCTGGGCCGCCGTGGCCGCGGTCCGACGTCGCGACGCGCTCGCTCAACTACTGCTCGGGGCCGGTATCGCCGCCAAGCTGGGCGCGGTCATCCTGCTGCCGCTCTTCTGGCGTCGGACCCGGCCGGCGACGTGGGTCCTCGCGCCACTTGCCGCGCTGGCGGTGTCGACGCCGTTTCTGCCCGGTATCGATGGGCTGTTCCGCGGCCTCGGGACCTACGCCCGCGAGTGGGTGTTCAACTCGGGACCGTGGGTGGCTCTCCAGCGAACCTTCGCGGCGCTGGGCTCGGAGTCCCCCGAGCTGTGGGCCAACATTCTGACCAAGGGCGCCGTGGTCGCGGTCCTCGTCTGGTCGGTCCGCCGTCGCGATCTCGACGCTCGCGGCTGGGTCGCGGGGTGCTTCGCGACCCTCGCGACGCTGGTGGTCCTGAACCCGGCGGTCATGCCCTGGTACCTGCCGTGGGCGCTGCCGTTCGCCATCGCCATCGGCAACCGCACCTGGATCGCGCTCACCGCGTTGAGCTTCCTGTCATACCTGTTCTACGTCGATCGAGGGGCGGCCATCTGGTGGCTGTGGCTCGAGTATCTGGCTTTCTTCGCGATCGCCGGCTGGGAGCTGCGCCGTCGCGAGGCAACTCTTCCCCAGGGTCCTGCGTAAACAATGGATCAACGCTCGAAGTCGAGGAGGTGAGGGAATGGTCGTCTTCAGAACCATTGTCGGGGTCATCGTCGGCTACGTCACGTACGCGGTGCTCAGCATGCTTCTGGTCGGATTCGTGATGGGTACCGAAGGTCCGGTCGTCGTTGTCGCCGGCCTGGTGGGCCTGGCGGCCATCGGCCTCGCCGCCGGCTGGCTCGCCTCGCTCATCGCCGGCGAGAAAGCGCGGATCGCCACGATGGTTGCGGCAACGCTCGTCGTTCTGGCCACGCTCGCAAACCTGCTGATGGGCCTGGGCGCCGAGCCTCTCTGGTACAAGGTGGGGACGCTGGTGCTGACGGCCGGGGCCATTTTCCTGGTCGGATCTCGCCGGTGAGGCGACCCCGCCGCGTCGGGAGGAGTGCCGATCGCGGCCGACGGCTCGGGACGATTCTGCTACCTTCATGCGGTGACGGAGACGATCGTTCGGGTGCGGATCGAGGGCCGGGTTCAGGCGGTCTGGTTTCGCGCCTGGACCACCAAAGAGGCCAGGAAGCGAGGCCTGCGCGGCTGGGTGCGCAATCGCGCCGACGGCTCGGTCGAGGCGCTGTTCGCGGGCGACCCCGAATCGGTCGACGGCATGATCGACGCCTGCCGTCGCGGCTCGCCCGCGTCCAGAGTGCGCTCCGTTCAACGCTTCGCCGCCGGACCTGACGAGCTCGACACCGATCAATTCGTTCAACGTCCGACCCTATGACCGGAGCTCGTATGGCACTTCTCGCGGGTTTGCTGCTGTTGGCGCTCGCCACGCCTCCGCCGACGGACGCGACGCCGATCTCGCTCTCCGACGACCTCGAGGTTGAGCTGCTGGCGCCTGGCCTGTGGCTCTACCGATCCATCTTCGAGCTGAACGATCAAGCGATCGAATCCAACGGTCTGTTGGTGGCGGGGACCGCGGGCGCCCTGGTCATCGACACGCCGTGGAACGACCGGCTCACCGGAGTGCTGCTCGACTGGGTCGAGGCCGAGCTCGGCGGCGTCCAAGCGGTGGTCGCGACACACTTCCATGCCGACCGCCTGGGCGGCATCGCCGAAGTCCATCGGCGCGGCATCGCCAGCTATGGCCACGCGGAGACCGCTCGCCTGGCGATCGAGAGCGATCTACCGAGCCCCCGGAACACCTTCGAGAGCGAGCTCCAGCTCTCGACCGGGCTACACGCGGTCGAGTTGTTCTACCCCGGCCCCGGCCACGCGCCCGACAACTCCGTCGTCTGGCTGCCCGACCAGCGTGTCCTGTTCGGCGGCTGCCTGCTCAAGGCGGCCCGCTCGAGATCTCTCGGCTTCACCGGCGACGCGGTGATCGAGAGCTGGCCGGAGAGCCTCGAACGGCTCCTCGATCGCTACCCGGAGGCGGCCGTCGTCGTACCCGGTCACGGTGAGGTCGGCGGGCTCGAGATCGTTCGCCACACTCGCGACCTGGCGCTCCAGCAGCTGGCTCGCACGGCGACCGAGCCGACGGCCGGGCGCCACCACGGCGTGAGCTGGGTGGCGCAGCCCTACGAAGTGACGGCCGAGCACATCGACGCGTTGGAAGAGGCCAACGTCGATTGGATCGTACAGACGCCGTTCGGCTGGCAGACCGGCGTCGATGGAGCCGAGATCGAGCTGCACACCGAGGGCCGGATCTACTGGGGGGAGCGCGACGTCGGCCTCGAGGAGACCACCCGGCTGGCGCGCGAGCGCGGCATCGCGACGCTGCTCAAGCCGCACCTCTGGATCCGCCGCGCGGAGGGCAAGTGGCGGTCGGACATCGCCATGAAGAACGATGCCGATTGGCAACGTTGGTTCGCGAGCTACCGCGTCTTCATCCTGCACTATGCACGCCTCGCCGAACGGCTCGGCATCGAGGCCCTGTGCGTCGGCACCGAGTTACACCGAACCGTGGTCGAGCGACCCGCCGACTGGCGCCGGCTGATCGCCGAGATTCGGACCGTCTACGCCGGCCGGCTCACTTATGCCGCCAACTGGTACCGCGAGTTCCAGGAGGTGCCGTTCTGGGACGATCTCGACTACATCGGCATCCAGGGGTATTTCCCGCTGTCGTCCGAAGACCGACCGACGCTGGCGCAGCTCGAGCACGGCTGGCAGGAGCACCTAGCGGCGATCGAAGCGGTCCAACGAAGGTTCGACCGGCCGGTGCTGTTCACCGAGGTCGGCTACAAGAGCACCCCCCGGACCGCCGCCGAGCCGTGGACGTGGCCGGACCGGCACGCCGCCGAGCCGCCGCCGGTGGACCTCGAGCTTCAGGCCGACGCCTATCGCGCATTCTTCGAAGTGTTCTGGCATCGACCGTGGGTGGCGGGGGCCTACTTCTGGAAGTGGTACCCGCTCGCGCCGGCGCCCGATAATGCCGACTTCACACCGCAGGGCAAGCCGGCCGAGAGGGTCATGAGCGGCTGGTACGGCGGTGCCTGAGCTTCCCGACATCGAGCTCTACCTGCACGCGCTCGGGCCGCGAGTCGTCGGACGACCGCTCGAGAAGATCCGCCTCGCCAGCCCGTTCCTGGTGCGTTCATTCGAGCCGCCGATCTCGGCCGCCGAGGGACACGAGGTGCTCGGCCTGCGACGACTCGGCAAGCGGATCGTCTTCGAGCTCGCCGACGAGCTC
The DNA here is from genome assembly GCA_029263375.1 of Acidobacteriota bacterium. GTDB lineage: Bacteria > Acidobacteriota > Thermoanaerobaculia > Multivoradales > JAHEKO01 > JAHEKO01. The sequence goes on from JAJCXP010000246.1 coordinate 41,120, forward strand.
TATCTCGTCCTGCACCTGATGATCGCCGGCCGGCTGCGCTGGCGCCCGCGCGGTGCCAAGCCCCCCGGCCGTCGCGGCTTGGCCGCGTTCGATTTCCCCGACGGCACCCTGATCCTCACCGAGGCTGGCACCAAGCGGCGGGCGTCGCTCTACCTGGTCCAGGGCAAGGACGCCCTGAGTGACCACGACCGCGGTGGCATCGAGGTGCTCGAGTCCGATCGCCCGGCCTTCGCACGCGCGCTCGCCGGCAGACGTCACACGCTCAAGCGCTCCCTGACCGACCAGAGCATCTTCGCCGGCATCGGCAACGCCTACTCCGACGAGATTCTGCACCGGGCCCGGCTGTCGCCGTTCAAGCTGTCGGATCGACTGAGCGACCAGGAGCTCGACCGCCTGTACGAGGCGACGCGCTCGGTGCTCACGCAGTGGCGTGACCGGCTGCGCGCTGAGGCGGGCGACGACTTTCCGGAGAAGGTCACGGCGTTCAGGGAGGAGATGGCTGTGCACGGCAAGTTCAAGCAACCGTGCCCGGTGTGCGGCTCGCCGGTACAGCGGATCGTCTATGCCCAGAACGAGGCCAACTACTGCGCCACCTGCCAGACCGGAGGTCGCCTGCTGGCCGACCGGGCGCTCTCCCGGCTGCTCAAGGACGACTGGCCGAAGACGCTGGAAGAGCTCGAAGAGAGGGGCTCGCGCTAGCCGGCCCTTGGCTCACCCAGTTTATTGAAGAAACTGAACGTTTCTAATAACGTTACGTGGTGTCGTTGACCGAACAAGTTCTCGCCGCGTTGGCGACCAGCCTCCTCCTCGCACTGCTGTTTCAAACCGTTCGTCTACGACGCCTGAAGCTCGAGAGAGCCGAGCCGCTCGGCGACGGTGCGCACGCCCTTCACGACGTCCTCACCGGGCTCTCGGGCCGGAACGCCTTCCAGGCCATGCTCGAGCGCGAGGTCGCCCGCGCCCGGCGAGCCGAGGATTTGGTCGGGCTCGCGATCCTCGACGTCAACGGATTGAAGCTGATCAACGACGATCTCGGCCTGGCGGCGGGCGACGAGGTGCTGCGCGCGCTCGCCGGGCGGTTGCTGCGCAATTCCCGGGGCTCCGACGCTCTCGCGCGCTTGGAGGGCGACAGGTTCGCCCTGATCATCGCCGGCTGCAACAACCTGCCGGACATACTCAGCGCGCTTTACCGGCTGCGGGTGGTCTGGGAAAGCCCCTGCCGCGTCGATGGCGCCGAGCTGGAGGTCTCCTGCAGCATCGGCGTCAGCGTCTTCCCCGATGACGCCGAGGGTGTGACCCAGCTTCTCGGTCACGCCGAAACCGCCCTGGCCAAGGCCAAGGAGCGCGGTTTCAACAGTCTCTGCATCTTCGACGAGTCCTTCGATCGCCTGGCGCGTGATCGTCTGGCGCGCAACCAGCAGCTCCTGCACGCGCTCGGCGCGGGCGAGTTCGAGCTCTACGTTCAGCCGCAGATCTCGCTGCCGGACGGGCGGCTGACCGGGGCCGAGGGCCTGGTGCGCTGGCGGCACCCGACGGAGGGCATTCTCACGGCCGCCAGCTTCATTCCTCTCGCCGAGCGGCTAGGCATGATGCCGGACCTGAGCGTCTGGGTGATCGAGGAGTGTTGCCGCCTCAACTCGAGCTGGGCCCGGGCGGGATTCGCC
>JAJCXP010000247.1 GCA_029263375.1 Acidobacteriota bacterium
GCTGGCGCGGGCTTTACGGGGGTGTGGGGACCCTCGTGGCTCGGGTTTGTCCTCCCACTTTCGTGCAGCGCAACCCCTACCTTGGCGGCACACCTCACCTCGCCCTCGCCCGCACCATCATCGTGCTGGGGAAGGAGACAAACGAGATAGATGAGCGCTTCAGAGCGGATCGACCAAATGATCGCGGATCTGGGTGATTGGCGGGGTGAGGTGTTGGCCGAGATTCGCGGGCTCATCCACGAGGTCGACCCCGAGGTACTTGAAGAGTGGAAGTGGAAGGGGAGCCCCGTGTGGTCTCACGAGGGGATGTACGCTCTCGCCAACGCCCACAAGAACAAGGTGAAGCTCACGTTCCACCACGGAGCCGATCTCGCTGACCCCGGGAAGGTCTTCAACGCCGGCCTGGGCGGGAACAAGTGGCGGGCGATCGATTTCTTCGAGGGGCAGGAAATAGACCGGAACGCGCTCAAGACCCTGCTGTGCGAGGCCGTGGCCTACAACACGAAGCACTCGGTGCCAAAGAGCAGGGGTTCCAAGGCCTAGAGACACGGAGTCGGAACGGCCCTTCGGGAGTAGGAGCTCTCCGCGAACAGGAGTAGCTGTCCAGAAACTCCCGAACGGCCCTTTCCTAGAATTCTGTCCTCTCCCGAACGGTGGGCGGGTCGGTTGTCTCGTCCTGAATTGGTTTCCGCTGCACGCAGGTGCGAGGACAAACCAATTCAGGACGAGACAACCGACTCGCCCACCATCCATCCCTCCCTACGCCTTGGCGTCGTACCAGGTCTTGCCGCTGTCGACGTCGACCACCAACGGTACGGTGAGCTTCTCGACGCCGCACATCTCGGCGCGCACCTTGTCGGCGATCTCGTCGACCTCGGCCTTCGGCACTTCGAGCACGAGCTCGTCGTGGACGGTGAGCAGGAGGTGGGCGTCGGGATGGTCGCGGCGGATGAACCGGTCGACGCCGATCATCGCTTTCTTCTGGAGGTCCGCGGCAGTGCCCTGGATGCGGGCGTTGATCGCCATCCGGCGAGCGTTCTCGCGCAGGTGGAAGTTCTTGCTGTTGATGTCGGGCAACCAGCGGATGCGGCCGTAGAGGGTCTCGACCTTGCCCTCGCTCTTCGCGGATTCGAGTGTCTCGTCCATGTAGCGCCTCACACCCTCGAAGCGCTCGAGGTAGGTCTTGATGAATTTGTCGGCTTCGGAGCGCTCGATCTTGAGGTTCTGGGCCAGGCCGAAGGCGCTCATGCCGTAGAGGATGCCGAAGTTGATGGTCTTGGCTGCCCGGCGCTGCTCGTCGGTCACCAGCTGCTCCGCGACGCCGAACACCGTCGCCGCGGTCGAGCGGTGGATGTCGGCGCCGGCGAGGAACGCCTCGACCAGCGCTTCCTCCTGGGCGATGTGCGCGAGGATCCGCAGCTCGACCTGACTGTAGTCCGCGACCAGGAGGAGCTTGCCCTCAGGGGCCACGAACGCCTTGCGGATGCGCTGGCCCTGCTCGGTCCGGATCGGGATGTTCTGGAGATTGGGGTTGGCGGACGACAGGCGGCCGGTGGTCGCCACCGCCTGGTGGTAGCGCGTGTGGAGACGGCCGTCCTCGCCCACCACCGCCGGCAGCGCGTCGACATAGGTCGACTTCAGCTTCGACAGCTCGCGGTACTCGATGACCTTCCCGGGTAGCTCGTAGCCCTGGATGGCGAGCTCCTCGAGGGTCGCCTGATCGGTCGAGTAGCTCTTGGTCTTGCGGGTCTTCTTGATCACCGGGTAGCCCAGCCGCTCGAACATGACCTCCCCGAGCTGGCTCGGCGAGTTGATGTTGAACGTGTCGCCGGCGAGGGCGTAGATCTCTTCCTCGATCCGGCTCAGCTCGCCGCCCATCTCTTCCGACAGCTTGTTCAGGAACCCGGTGTCGAGCTCGATGCCGGTCTCTTCCATGCCGAGCAGCACCGGCAGCAGCGGCGCCTCGAGCTCGAGATAGAGGTCGTCGAGCGCCGCCGCCTCGAGCTCCTTGCGCATCACCGGCGCCATCCGTCGCGACAGCTCCACCTGCTCGGCGGCGTAGGCGAGCAGCGACTCCTGGCCCACCATCGGTTCCGAGCCCCGGCCCCAGCCGGCGTCCTTCGCGGTCAGCGCCGTGTGCGACAGACGATCGAGGGCGACCTCGGCGAGCTGGTGCGAGCGCAAAGCGGAGCGCAGGAGGTAGGACACCAGCATGGTGTCGAAGAGGCGCGCTCGGCACACCGGACCGCCGGCCGATAGCCGCAGGACCTCCTTGAGGTCGTGCCCCGCCAGTTCGCACTCGGGGTCGTCGAGCCAGCCGGAGAGCGTCTCGACCACAGCGTCGCGCATGCCGTCGATCCGGAAATCCGCGAACACGACTTCGCCCTCCGGCCCGGCAGCGGCGAGGCCGAGGGGCGCGCCCGGTCCGACCAGACCGAGGAAGACCGGCCGTTCGAGGCCCGAAGCCGCGCCCGTCCAGTCGCTGGCCGTCTCGAGCGCGACGGCGGCGTCCACCGTCTCGGCCGCGGCAGCCGGCTGCAGCTCCTCGAGCAGCGAAAAGAACTCCAACTCGCGCGCCAGATCGGCGAGTGCCTCGGGGTCAGGCGCCTCGTGCTCGAGCTTCTCGGGCGAGAACTCGAGCGGCAGGTCGGTGTGGATCGTCACCAGATCGAGCGACAGCAGCGCCTTGTCGCGATGCTCCTCGAGGCCTTCGCGGTAGCTCTTGCGCTTGATCTCCGCGGTACGTTCGAGCAGCTCGGCCAGCGAGCCGAACTCCTTCACCAGACTGAGTGCCCCCTTCTCGCCGATGCCCGGCACGCCCGGCACGTTGTCCACCGCGTCGCCCTTGAGCGCCAGCACATCGATCACCCGCTCCGGCGGCACGCCGAAGTCTTCCTCGACCAGCTTCGGATCGTAGAGCTTGTCGCGCCCGGTATGGAACATCGACACGTGCGGCGAGACGAGCTGCATCAGATCCTTGTCGGCGCTCACCAGCACGACGTCGTAGCCCGCTTCGACCGCCCGCTTGGCGAGCGTGCCGAGCACGTCGTCGGCCTCGTATTTTTCGAGCTCCAGAATCGGAATCCGGTGCGCCTCGATGACCTTGCGGATGTAGGGCATCTGCGCCTTGAGGTCCTCGGGCATCGGCCGGCGGTTCGCCTTGTAGTCCTCGAACTGCTCCTTGCGCACGGTGTCGCCGGAGACGTCGAGCGCCACTCCGACCAGATCCGGCTGCTCGTCGCGCAGCAGCTTGCGCAGCATCTGCAGGAAGCCCCAGACCGCGTTGGTCGGCTGCCCCTTGCTGCTCGACAGTCCGCGAATCGCGTAGAACGCCCGGAAGATGTTGGAGTAGCCGTCGATCAGGAAGAGTCGCTTGCGGGAGGAGCCCATGCCCGGAATTGTAGGCGAACGGGTGCCTTTCCACCCCGCTGGCGCATCGGAACCATCCGCGAGGCATCGCGGCTGTCGGGGCGGATGTGTCTCTGAGCTCCGCGAGAGCCTAGAATCGATCGACCGGGCGTCGACAACGACTCGGCAGACAGGTGGCATTCAAGTGAGTCGCACAAGACGCAGAGAACGGGCAGCCCGAGCCGTGGCGACTGCCGTCGTGGCGGCGGCGATTCTCGCGTCGGCGAGCGCGCAATCGCCGCCACCGACCGAAGGCTCTCACGAGCGCATGGTGCGCGAGCTGCGGGAGATCGCGAGCAGCCGCGAGGTCTGGAACCCGTTCGCCCGCTCCGATCGCCTGACCGAGCTGCGAACGCGCGTCTCGAGCTTCAGCGAGACCACCCCGATCGGCGAGCGCTTCGCTGCCCGTAGCGATCTGGCGCTGGCC
>JAJCXP010000248.1 GCA_029263375.1 Acidobacteriota bacterium
TGACCACCGAAACGTCGAAACCGTTGTCGGCCTCGACGCCGAGGCCGGCGCCGTAGCTCTCGAAGACTGCCGGAGCGCCCCCGAGTCCCGGGCCGGGACCCTGGGCGTGCGTGGCGGTGGCGAGGGCCGGCAAGAAGATCAGAACGATACAAAGCGCTCTACTCAGCGCGTGGGCGAGCCAGGTCCGAGGTGAGCGAGCGACTTCCGAGTGTGTAGATTCCATCTCTGTTTCTCCCTTGTTGGGGCGAGTCGACACGCCTTGCGCGCCGGGGGCAGGCCTCCTCGCCATCTATTGGCTGGCGCATTATATGCCAGCGTATGGATGGCGCAAGTGTTTTCTCGAAGAGGCCGTGGATCAGTTAGATCAGCCATGGAGACACCCTGCCCGGAATGGCTCGCGCCCCTTCTGAAAGCAAGAGGGCGTTGGTATCGGGTTGGGGGGGGGCGCTGCGCTTTACTTCCGGTCAGGGTGTCTCCATGGCTGATCTAACTGACCCACTACGCCCGGAGATCCCGTGGTACTTTTTTGGCGATGCCGCCAGGGCGCTCTTCGGGCACTGACGTAGCGCCCGCGGCGCTCGTCGACAGCCACGTCCATTTCCATCCGCGGTTCGAGATCGACGCCTTCTTCGACGCCGCCAGCCGCAACCTGGACCGGGCGGAACGGGAGCTCGGCCTAGCGTCGGAGACGCAATCGGACGGCGCGGCCACACCCCCTCCCGCGCGCGTCCTGCTGCTGATGGAGACCGCGCGACTCTCGCTGATCGAGCAGCTCGAAAGCGACGCTACCGGCGCCTGGCGGATCGTGGAGCTTCCCGAGCCCGGCACCGCGATCGTGGGGCGGGAGCGGCATCAGCCCGTTGTTGTCGTCGAAGGTCGACAGGTGGTGACCGCCGAGGGACTCGAGTTGCTCGCGGCCCCGTGCGCCGCGGACCTGCCGGCAGGCGCCGCACTCACCGAAACGATCGCCGCCGCCTTGCGACTCGGCTCGACGCCGATCCTGCCCTGGGGCGTCGGGAAGTGGTGGGGCGCCCGTGGACGCAGGATCGCCGCGTTGCTCGAGTCGCCCGACGCCCGCCGAGTCCTTCTGGGCGACAACGGCGGTCGGCTGGCGATCGGTTGGACACCGCGCCTGTTGACGCTGGGCGCCCAGCGCGGCGTGGCTGTGCTGCGCGGCAGCGACCCCCTGCCGATGGCTGCCGAATGCGACCGTGTCGGATCGTTCGGATCGCTCCTGATGGGCCCGTTCGATCACCGCCAACCGGCGACAGCGTTGCGCCAGATGCTGCCCACCGCGGTGGGCAATCCCAGGGCCTTCGGCCGCGGTGCCGGACCGCTCCAGTTCCTCACCCGGCAGCTTCGTGCTCAGATCGCCAAACGACTGCGTGGGCGGCGACGACGATGATGCGCCGTGATCCGGCCGGCGCCGCCACCGACAAGTACGACCTGATCGTCGTCGGCGGCGGTATCTACGGTGCCTGCCTGACCCTCGAGAGCGCCCGGCGCGGCCTCCGGACGCTGCTTCTCGAGCGCGACGACTTCGGCGGCGCGACCAGCTGGAACAGCTTGCGCATCATCCACGGCGGCCTGCGCTACCTGCAGCGACTCGACCTGCGGCGCTACCGCGAGTCGGTCGCCGAGCGCCGTTGGTTCCTGCGTCACTTCCCCGATGAGGTGGAGCCGCTCTCCTGCCTGATGCCGCTCTACGGCCGGGGCCTGAGGCGGCCGTCGGTCCTCGCCGCCGCGCTGGCGTTGGACGACCGACTTTCGAGCCGGCGCAACGATGGGGTGCGGGCCGATCGGCGCCTCGGGCCCGGGCGCGTGATCGATCCGGATCAGGCGGTGGAGCTCTACCCGACGATCGATCCCGCTGGACTTCGCGGAGCGGCTCTCTGGACCGACGCCCGCATGCCCCGATCGCCGCGCGTCCTGATGGAGATCCTGCGCTGGAGCGCCGCCGCCGGTGCGCGCGCCCTGAACTACTTCGAGGCCACCGATCTGATCGTCGACGACGGCCGTGTTGTGGGCATCACTGCGCTCGACCGCGACAGCGGGCAATGCTACGAGTTCGAGACCCGGCGGGTCGCCAACTGCGCCGGGCCCTGGTCTCGCGAGCTGTCCGAACGATTCGACCGCGAGGTCCCCGAGCTCTTCCGCCCAACCGTGGCCTTCAACCTTCTGCTCGACCGCGAGCCACCCGCCGATCTGGCTCTCGCCGTGTCCCCGCCCGACGAGAGCCGCAGCTACTTCGTGGTGCCCTGGCAGGGACGTCTGATGGCCGGGACCTGCCACGCCGCCCAGGCGATCGAGCCTTCCGACCTGACACCCGATCACCCGCTGGTACGCGAATTCGCAAACGACCTCGGCGCGGCGACTCCCAAGCTCGGCCTCGAAAGCGCAACCGTGCTGCGGGTGCTCGCCGGGCGGCTGCCGGCCGCTACCGGAGGCGGTGCGACACCGACGTCGCGACCGGTGATCGTCGAGCATGGGAAACGCGGTGGCCCGCGTGGTCTGGTCAGCGTCTCGGGGGTCAAATACACGACCGCCCGCGCCCTCGCCGAGCGGACTCTCGGCGTTCTGTTCGGCAAGCAGCTTGCGGCGACCGGCGACGTCGCGCGACCGGAGCCGGCAGCTTGGCCCGCTCTCTCCGACATCTCCCAATCCGAGGGTCGGGACTCCACGCTCGCGGCACGGCTCGGACGCCTGGCGACCGACGAGTCGGTCAGGCGACTCGAAGATCTGACCCTCCGTCGCACCGACATCGGGCTCGACCCAGAGCGCGGCGCCGCCGCCACCGAGTGGCTGCGAGACATCGTCGAGACGAGCACGAGCCGGGAGCCGGGCTCGTGACCGAACAGCGCGCGCACCGCTCGCCCAAACGCAAGCTCCTCTTTGTGCTCCTGCGCACAGCCCTCGGTCTCGGCCTGCTCACGGCCGTCGTCCTCTGGCTCGACCCCGCCGAGATCTTCGCCTCCCTCGCCACCGTGCGCCGTGGACCGTTGATCCTGGCATTCGCGAGCCAGGTTCTGGCGCGGCTGATCTGGACCTACCGCTGGCAGGCGATCCTGGGCTCGAACCGGCTGCGGCGCGGATTCTGGGAGCTGTTCGCAATGCTCCACATCGGGCTGTTCTTCAATACGTTCCTCCCCTCCTCAGTGGGCGGCGACGTCGTGCGCGGCTACTACGCGTCTCGGGGCGGCAAGGACCAGGCGGTGGTCAGCTACCTGTCGGTGGTCATCGAGCGCATCCTCGGGCTGGCGACCTTTGCCGCGATGGCGGCGACCGCCGCGGCGATCGCGTTCGCGACCGCCTCGACGCCGCTCCCAGACCAGCTACTGCTCTCGGTCGTGGCGCTCGGCAGCTCGCTCGTCCTCGGCACCGCCGTGGTCTTCTGGTGGCACGGCTGGGTCGATCTCGCTCGCCGCCTGCCGGTGCCCGACAGCTGGATCGACGACCTGAGGCAGGGGCTCCAACTGTTCCGCCGGCCGGAGACGCCGCGCTTCGCCATCCTGGCGAGCTCGCTGGCGCTCAAACTGCTCGCCATCCTGCTTTACGTTCTGTGCGGCCGCGCCCTCGGGCTCGAGCTCGAACCGACGGTCTACTTCCTGGTGGTACCGGCCGCTGCCGTCGCGGCCATGCTGCCGGTAACTCTCAACGGTCTCGGCGTGCGCGAGAGCGTGATGGCCGGACTGCTGTCGATGTTCGGCGCTCCGCGGGCGACCGCCGGCGCGATGGCTCTGCTCGGCCTGGCGGTGATCACCAGCTTCGCCCTGGTGGGCGGAGTCTTCTACGCCTTCTATCGCTCCCCGGGCTCGGACCAGGCCTGACTCGGGGCATCGGGAGCCTGACCCGAGGGATCGGTCGTCACCTCGAACCGGGTCGAGCCGATCTCGATCGTGTCGCCGATCTGGACGCGCGAGGTGCGGACGCGCCTGCCGTTCAGCCGGGCGCTCGCGCGGCCGAAGCAGGTCAGTCGGTAGATCCCGATCCCCTTGGGCGAGATACGCGCGTGGACCGGTTGCACGAACAGTCCGCGCGCGGCGGCGTCGACGCCCCGACCGCTGCCGACGATGACGTCGCGCTCGAGACGCACCGAGATTCCCTCGGCCTGGAGAAACGCCGGCAGGCCCGCTGAGCGGGAGCTGATCAGCATGGTCTCCGAATTCGAGCTGCCATCGAGGTGGCCGCTCAAGCGCACCAGGAACTTGCCGACCCGAATCTCGTCGTCGATGTCGATCTCGCTTCGGTTCACCTGCTCGCCGTTGACAAAGGTGCCGTTGGCGCTACCCAGATCCTCGACGAAGAACCTGCCCCGGCCCCAGTAGATCCGGCAGTGACGGCGGCTGACCGCGATGTTGTCGACCCGCAGCTCGCAGGAGCGCTCGCGGCCGATCACGATCTCGGGCGGTTGGAATACCCGCTGGACCAGCGTACGGCCGCCCGGCAGACCGATGCTGACGACCACCACCGGCGCCGCCCGGGCGGTGCGCGCGAGGACGTCGAAGGCGGTGCCGGCGTCGCGATCCGCCTGGATCTTCTCGAGCGTGAAGACCTCGAGCCGGGTCGGCGGCGCGGAGGGCGCGAAGGCGAAGCTCAGCGTCCGGTCCTCGATCTCGCCGGCGCCGGTGTCCTCCTCGGGGTCACCAAAGTAGAGCCGCGCCGGCCGGCCGTTGTGCAGGAAGACGAGGGTGCGCGATCCGCTGCGCTCGAAGGCGATGGCGGCGTCGCGATGCTCCTCGGACAGTGCCTGGAGCAGATGGAGCGGATCGACCAGCCTGGTCGACGCCCGCAGCTCCGGCTCCTGGCAGAAGTGCACCGCCGCCATCATCATGAGCGGGCTGTCAGTACGAGTGAGCGTGGCGGTGGCACCCTCCAGGCGGCGCGCCTCGACCACGAAGTCGTAGAGCGAAATGCGGCCGTAGCGTCTGCCGTCGACGAAGCCGGCCAGCCAGGGCTGTGACTTGTGGATCAACGCCGTCAGACGCGCCTCCTCGGTCGCGATCTCGAACCGCCCTTCCGGGCACTCCCCCCGGCCGATCAGAGAGTCGGCGTCGGCGAACAAGCCACGGTGAAACGGCCGGTCCTCGAACAGAGGCTCGCCGGGCGGGAAGTGAACCGGTCCGACTCGGTGGGGTCGCTCAGCGACTCCAGGCTCGCTCATCGATGGCACATCATACCGCCGTAAGGCAGCTAGAAACGAGCGAGCCCGAATGGAGCGAGATCGACGTCGGAGCTCTCCCCCGCTACCCGATCGGCGATCGCCCCGCCGATCACCGGCGCGAACTTGAAGCCGTGCCCGGAGCACGGACTGACCAACCAGGCCCGCTCGTGCCGTGGGTGCCGATCGACCAGAAAGTGCAGGTCCGGCGTCTCGGTGTACATGCACACCTCGGATCTCAAATGCGGTCCGTTCGCTCCCGGCAGATACCGTTCCATGAGCGTGCGCAGCCGGGCGACCTCCCCGGCGTCGACACGGCGTCGCACCTCGGAGGCGCGCGTCTTCTCCCCCTGGTAGTGAAGCGCCATCTTGATGCCGTGACCGAAGTCGGGAAAGCCGTAGAAGATCCGGTCGCTTTCGAACTCCAAGAGGAAGATCGGCAGGGCGTCGGGCCCGAGCGGATCGTGGCCGACGCGGGTCGAGAACCAGTGCTGGACCACGCGCTCGACCTCGAGTCGCGGCTCGAGGTCCGGGATCAGCTCAGGTAGCCACGGACCCGCGGTGAAGATCAACGAACGCGCCTCGACCTGCCCGCCCGGCGTGGTCACTTCGAAGCCGTCAGCCGTCGCCCGCCACGATTCGACGGGTTCCTCGTAGTGGAGCTTCGCGCCCGCCCGCCAAGCTTCGTCGAGTTGCGCTTGCACCGCCGCCTCGGGAAAGAGGATACCCGCGCGTGGCTCCCAGACACCGACCATCGACTCGTCGAGGCGAAACGCAGGGAAGCGCCGTTCGAGCTCGACGGCGTCCAACAGCTCGTGGGGCAGATCGTGCGCCTCGGCGCTCGCCAAGGCGCCGCCGACCAGCTTGCCCGCTAGCTGCCCGATCATCAGGCCACCGGTGCGCCGCCACAGGTCGGTCCCCGAGCGCTCCTCGAGAGCCGCCCATTCGCCATACGCCTTGCGGATCAGCGGCACGTACATCGGGCTCTCGAAGTACGCCTCGCGGATGATCCGGCTACCCCCGTGCGACGAGCCGAGGACGTGCGGCGGTCGGTAGCGGTCGAATCCGGCGACCCGCAGGCCCTTGCGCGCCAGCGCGCTCGCGGTCGCGCTGCCCATCGCCCCGAGCCCCACCACCACGGCATCGAACGTCTCGCTCACGCCCTGGCTCCGCCAGAGGAAAAAATCCCGCCGGATGACAAAGGTCCGTCAGAGAAAGACATTCCGCCAGAGGAAGAAGGCCCGCCGGAAGACGGGACCCCGCCAGACGAATACGAAGCCGCAGCGGCGCCGTAGTACAGTCCGGAGGGCAGGCGCGCATGCGACATTCGATCCGTATCCTAGCCGTTGCCGGACTCGCCGCGATCGGCTGTGTCGAGGCCCGACCGCCGGGCGTCGAACAGATCCTCAAGCGCGGCGAGATCGCGGCGGTCTTCGAGCCCGAGTTCGTGCCCGCGAGCGAGGCCGAGATCGCCGACGACGCCTGGGTTCTCGGTGTCGTCATCGACGGGCAGGCCAAGGCCTACAGCCTGAACCTGCTCAACTCGCACGAGATCGTCAACGACTCGATCGGCGAGCGCTCGTTCGCCGCGGTCTGGTGACCGCTCGCCAACACCGGCGTGGTCTACGACCGGAAGTACGGTGATCGAGAGCTCAACTTCGAGGCCTCGGGGGCGCTCTGGAACGCCTCGCTGATCATGCGCGACCGCGAGACCGACAGCTGGTGGTCGATCATGACCTCGAGCGCGATCGGCGGCGAGCTCGACGGCTCCGAGCTGGTCGAGCTGCCGATCAGCGAGAAGGCGACCTGGGCCGACTGGTCGGGCCGCTATCCGGACACCCTGGTGCTGTCGGTGGACGGGGTCGAGCACGAGCCGGAGAATCACTACGACAACTACTTCGCCTCGGGCGACACGTTTCGCGATTTGGTCGTCGACGACGACAGACTGGAGCCAAAGACTCCGATCTACTCGTTCTTCCTCGGCGACCAGCCGATCGCGGTGCCGCACAGCGCATTCGAAGGCGGACGACTGTTTGCGCTCGAAGGCGGTCGCAAGGTCTTCCTGCATCGCGCTCCCGGCTCACCGATGTTCGCGTCGAGCCGCGCCTGGCTGCTGGAGCCGCCGGCGCTGTCGGGGATCGAGAATCCGGTGGAGATCCTGCGGCTCCTGACCGAGGACGGCGGTCAGAGCGCGACCGAGATCGGTGGCTTCGACACCTTCTGGTACAACTGGGCCGCCATCCACGAGTCGAGCGAGTTGCTTCTCTAGCGCGGGCTCCGGTCTCCCTCGCGAGCCGAACCAGAGAGATGCCGCTCCCGTAGCGGCGCCGATCCTCGGTGCTGGCGACCGCGCGGTCATGAGAGCGCGACGGAGCTAAATCTACTCTTTTACTTCATGCGTAAACTATCTATGGGTAGACTTCATGCCCGATCAAGCGCGCCGCGGCATCGGTTCGCGGCTCAACTCAGCCACCAAGGAAGGAGCCATCATGTCTTTCAAAGCAACCTCACCTGCCGGCGGTACTCACCGAGTTCGACAATCTCGCGACCCTCGCGGCCAAGGAGTAGGTGTGACCAAGCGCCTGCTATGGCTTGCGTTGGCGGTGGCGCTGACGGCGTCGCTGCCGACGGTTGCCGCGGCCGCTACAGGCGACGCACCGACCTTCGACACGACGAAAGTAGCCGAGGGCGTTTACACATTCCGGTGGAATCAGCACCGCAACATGTTCGTGGTGACCGAGGCCGGAGTGATCGTCACCGACCCTCTCAACCCGCCGGCCGCACGAGCGCTGGCGGACGAGATCCGCAAGGTCACCGATCAGCCGGTTCGCTACGTGGTCTACAGCCACCAGCACTGGGACCACACCCTGGGCGGCGCGGTGTTCAAGGAGGCGGGCGCGAAGTTCATCAGCCACGAGCGTTGCCTGCCGCACTGGGAGCGCCGGCCGCACCCCGACCTGGTGCTTCCCGACCTGACCTTCAATGGTCCCGGCTACGATCTCGAGCTCGGCGGACGCACATTGGAGCTGCGCTACTTCGGACCCAACCACGGCGACTGCTTGATCGCCATGCGTCTGGCGGACGAGCGCATTCTGTTTCTGGTCGATTTCGCGAGTCCGGGCGCGGTCGGCTTTCGGATCCTCCCCGACTACGACCCGGTGGAGCTGATCCGGTCGCTGCGCGAGATCGAGGAGCGGCTCGACTTCGATCTGGTCATCCCCGGGCATCTCGCTCCGACCGCACCGCCTGACCTGCTGGCGACCGAGCGCGGCTACTACGAGGCGTTGATGAAGGCGGTCGGCGAGGCGTGGGAGGCCGGAGTGCGCGAGCCGGAAGAGATGGTACGTCAGGTCCGCCTGCCTGAGTACGAGAGCTGGAAGGGCTACGCCGATTGGCTACCGCTCAACATCGAGCGGGCGTGGGCCTACTACCACATGGGCTGGTGAGCCCGTCGAGCGGATCGGTGCGGCCTCGCGCGGCGCCGGTCCGTCTCGCTCTTGCCTTACAATTCGGCCATGAGCCGCTCCTCCAGCCGCCGTCCAGCCTGGACCGGACCGCTGACCATCCTGATTGGACTGGCGATGGTACTCGCCGCCGGGCTCTACGTCTTCGACACCCTGGCGAGCGCGCCGAGGGCCGCCGTCGAAGAGGGCCGCAAGGTGATCCAGGACCTACACCGGGTAGCGGCGGCGTTCCGCTCGGGCTCGGTCACGACTTCGTTCGTCAGCTACGCCACGCAAGCCACCGGCGTGAACCGGCTCCAGGTCGCCGAGCTCCAGCAGCTCGAGCTGTTCGAGCAGACCGACGAGGCGACCGTGCTGTGGGGCCAGCTCGCGCTGCCCGACCTGGTGGTCCGGGCGCGGGCGCCGGTCGAGTACGGCTACTACGTCGATCTCGAGGCCGAATGGGAGTTCCAGCTCGACGGTAGCCGGATCCGGGTCCACGCTCCCGAGCTGCAGTTCACGCGCCCTTCGGTCGATGTCTCCGAGATCGAGTTCGAGGTCGCCCAGGACAGCCTGTTGCGCGACTCGGAGGGCGCGCTCGAGCGGTTGCGCACCGGCCTGACCCAGATGTCGCTGCGCCGCGCCAAGGACCATATCCCGCTGATCCGCGAGCTCGCCCGGCGCGAGACCGCGGAGTTCGTGACCCTCTGGCTGGCCGCGCGCTTCGTCGACGGCGACGACTTCACCGTCGAGGTGCTGTTCCCCTCGGACCGGCTCAGCCTCGAGTCAGCGTCCGATAGATCTTGAGATTCTGGATCGCCATCGCCTGCTTGCCGAGCCGCTCGTAGAGATCGGCCAGGTTGAAGTAGGCGTCGGCGTAGGACGGATCGGTCGTGATCGCGCGCGCGTAGGCGTCCACCGCTTCGCCCTCTCGCCCGAGGTCCTGAAGGGCGACGCCGAGGTTGAAGGCCGCGGTCGCGTCGTCAGGATTCGCATCCGAAGCCGCCCGGTAGTGGCGCTCGGCGTCGTCGATCGCTCCCGCCTCGTGCAGCAACCGTCCCAGGTTCAGGTGGGCTTCAGCGTGGTCCGCCTCGAGCTCGAGAACCCTCTGATAGGCCACGATCGCCTCATCGATCGAGGTCGCCTCGAGATCACACCCGAGCTCGAACCAGTCTTCGGCCATCATGCCGTCGATCGATCCGGCCTTGGCGAGCGTCGCGGCCGCGAGCGGCGCGGCCTGCTCCGCCAGTTCGGCGACCTCGAAGTCGATCACGCGCTGGCCGGAATCAGGCTCCCACGCCTCGCCGCCTTCGCGCACCACCACCTGGGCACCCTCGGCGCCGATGCTCACCGTCGCCAGCGAGCGGCCCGCCGGCAGCTGCTCGCGCAGGCCGTCGAGGGCGCGGCGGACCTTCTGGGGAGAGATCTCGGCGTCGTCCAGCCCCCGGGCCGCCTTGAGCACGACCAGGTCCTGAAAAGAGAAGCTCAGCTCGCCGCGCGGGCCCCGACGCGGGTCGACGAAGCCGGCGCTCACCCAGCCGCGGATGCGGCCTTCGGTGAGCCCGAGCATGCGGGCAACCTCGCCCGTCGAATAGCCGGGGAGTTTGGAAGCGGGGGTCATGGAACGCTCTTACTTCTTGCGACCGACGGTCTTCTTGGCGACCGCCTTTTTCTTCGCGGCCTTCTTCGGCGCGGCGCGGCGTGGCGGTTTGCGCGCCGACGCCGTCTTCTTCTTGTCGCCGTCGCCGAGGCTCGCCTTGAGCGCCTCCATCAGATCGATGATCTGCGCCTTCGGTTCCTCCTCCGGCGTCGCCACGATCTCCTCGCCCTGGATCTTCTTCTCGATCAGATCCCACACCCGCATGCGCTCCTTGTCCTCGTACTGATCGGGCTGGAACTTGTCGGACGCGGTCTGGTCCACCAGCTGCTTGGCGAGCTTCAATTCCTGCTTGGTGATGCTGGCGTCCTCGATCGGGACTTCCGAAAATTCGCGGATCTCCTCGGCGTAGCGCAGCTGCTGCATGACGAGTCCCTCCTTGAAGGGACGCAAGAGCACCAGGTAGTTCTTGCCGCGCGCCGCGTACATCGCCAGCGCCGCCCGGTTCGTGTCGCGCATGGTCTGGGCGAGCAGCTTGTACGGCTTGCCGCCGCCCTTGTCGGGGCCG
>JAJCXP010000249.1 GCA_029263375.1 Acidobacteriota bacterium
TGCCAGGGCTGGGACGAGCGAATCACCATCGTCGGCGCCCTGGGCACGCGCTCGTCGATCATCTTCGACCTCGACGGCGACGGTGATCTCGACATCGTCACCAACGAGTTCAACGACGGGCCGCAGGTCCTGGTCAGCAACCTGGCGCAGACGGCAAAGCCGAAGCACCTGTCGGTGAGCCTGGAAGGAACGCGGTCGAATCGCGACGGCATCGGCGCGACCGTGACCGTGGTCACCGACAAGGGCTCCTACACCCGCTACCAGGACGCGACCTCGGGGTACCTCTCGCACTGCTCGCTGCCGATCTACTTCGGGCTCGGCGACGCCACCAAGGTCGAACGAGTCGAAGTCGAGTGGCCGAGCGGCGAGAAGCAGACCGTGACGCGCGGGTTGGCGACCTCGGGCTCGGTGAAGATCGTCGAGCCGAAGTCGGAAGGCTAGGCCGTCGTTCTCACGCCGTCGCGTGGCGAGAGGCCGTAGGTCGACGTACGTTGAGGAGTGCAGCGACCGGATAACGACGCAGATTCAGTGACATACGGCCTCGCAGTTGCGACGGGATGAGAACGACGGCCTAGCCGGCGAGCGGGGCCCGAACCGCGGCAGCGTCGTCTCCGTACCAACAGGGTCACAGCTCGGGACGGAAACGTGAGGCCTCCGGGAGGTCCTCGTTATCTGGACCCTTTAGGCTGGGGTCGCGTTGACTGAGCTCCGCCCGATGCCACAACCAAAAACACAGAGATCTTCGCGAGCCCTCGCCGGACTCGCGGCGATCCTCGTGCTGGCGGCGGCGTGCAAGGGGCAGAGCCTGGTTCCGCCGGCGGCGCCGCCAGAGCCCCCGGACGCGAACGAAGTCACCGAGCTGGTGCTCGCCGAGGCGACGTTCGAGGGCGCCAACGGGTACCACACGGCGGGCGGCGCGAGCTTGGAGCGTACCGTCGAAGGCGATGTTCTGCGGCTGAGCGACGACTTCGAGACCGATCGCTCCTTCGCCCTGGACATCCGGCTCTGCCGGCAGCGCGACTGCGGCGACGGTGACCTGGTGCTGGGAGCCCTGCAGAGCTTTCGGGGTGCCCAGAGCTATCCGATCCCGGGCGATGGCGAGAGCTACGACTTTGTCGTGATCTGGTGCTCGGCGGTCGACCTGCCGTTCGGGCACGGGCGTCTCCAATGAGAGCGGCCGCGCTCGCTGTATCGATGATTCTGACGTTGGCGCCGCAGCTCGCCTCGGCCGGCGCCTGGCCGGCCGGTGACGGCGGCTACTACGCCAAGCTCAGCGCCAGTTGGCTCTCGACCGACGAGCTCGCGACCCCGGACGGACGCAGCGTCACGATTCCGGAGTTCGAGCGCAGCGACGTGACGGTCTACGTCGAGTACGGTCTCGGGCCGCGATGGACGACCATCCTCTCGGCGCCACTGGTTATCGAGTCGTCGATCGACGGCTTCGGCAGTGCCTACGGGCCTGGCGACGTCTCCCTGGGCCTGCAGCGTCAGCTCCTCGACTCTCCGACGGCGGCACTCGCCGTCAGGGGGACGTTGCAGCTCCCGACCGGTGACGAGAGCCTCGGACGGAGTCTCCTACCGACCGGCAGCGGGGTCCGGGAAGGTCAGCTGGTGCTCTCGTTCGGCCGTACGTTCTCGAGCGGCCGCGGCTGGGCCTTCGTGGAAGCGGGTCATCAGGCTCGTGGCGGTGGCCTGGAGGATGCCTGGGTTCACCGATTCCAGGTCGGCGGCCGGGTGAGTCGACGGTCCAAGCTGGCCTGGAACGTGTCGGGCATCGAACCGTACTCCGAGAGCTCGTCCGGCGGATCGGGCACCGCCGCCGGGCTGGGCGACGGCGTCGGCTACCTGGCATTCGGCCCGCAGCTCTTCGTCGATATCGCCCGCGGTTGGTCGCTCGAGGCGCAGCTCGAAGACACCACCCGCGCCCGCAACCTGGCGACCGGCGTTACCGTGCGGATCGGCCTTTCGGTCAAGCGCTGAGCTCTCGTTTGCTATCTTCCTCGGGTGTCTGATCAGCGCTCGCGCCGACGATGGTTGCGTTTCCTCTCTCGACCGGCCGGGCTGCTCACCTGCACCCTGCTGGCCTTCGGCTCGCCTGCCCAGGCCGCCGCCAACCGGCAGCGGGCCGAGGAGCTCATCGGTCAGCCCTGTCGAGATGACCAGTCCGCGTGGACGGACGATTCGGTCGCCGCCTGGGATGCCGAGCAGAACGGCGACTACATCACGGCCATTCTCAGTCAGAAGCGCGTCGTGTCGCGTCTGTGCGACCACGTGCTCCCCTGGATCGAGTTGGCCGAGCTGCACGTCCGGGTGGACCGGCTGCCGGCTGCCATCTCGTACCTTCAGTACGCCTTGGAGCTGGACGCCGACGAGGTGCTGCTCCGGCTCCTGGGGACCGGATTCCTCCGCTCGCCTCACCTCGAGCCGCTGCTCGACAGCGGCCTATATCGGGACTCCGAGCTGTTCCAGCGGATCGACGGCCTGCTCGCGCCGAGTCGGCGACGTCGCGCGGCGGCCAGGCGTCTGCTGGAGCGGATGCCGGTCGGACAGCGGCCTCCCAACCCGTTCGTCGCGCGCCCATCGTGTCCGGGAGAGAGGTGCGGCTTCGGCGACTGGAAAGTCTACCGGGACACGCCGATCGTCGCGGCGCCGGAGGGTGACCTAGTGGTGGGTCACGCCCGCAAGGACACCACGGTGCGATCGCTAACAGGCGAGACCAGGATCTACGATCCACCGGCCGTCCTGGTGGTCCACCCGCTCACGGTCGAGCAGGGCCCGCGGGGGCAGGCCGGGCGCTCGGTCGTCGTTCCGGGCGGCGAGATCGTCTTCCTGCTCGACTACCACGCCGAGGGCTCCATGGGGATCTGGTACGACGGTCGATACGCCTCAGCGAAGGTCGGCAACTATGTCCGCGACGCGTGCGTCGAGCCGGCGCGCGACTGCTGGGGCGAGTTCATCGACGGGCGCGGCGTGCGGGATTGGTGGTTCCAGGTCCGGCTCGCCGACGGTACCGAGGGTTGGACCAACCGGAACGACAACTTCCAGACCCTCTCGGACGCAGCTCAGAAAGCGATCCTCGGAAACTGAGCGCTCCGCGCCTCGTCAGTCGCCGTCGCTCTCGACGACGACGAGCAAGCGCGAGCTCGACGGATCTTCGAAGCGCATCCTACGACCGCCTGGCCAGACGACCTCGAGGGCCGCGGGCTCCTCCGCGCCCAGACCGAAATGTACCCGCCGGTCGGAGGTCGACTGGTAGCTGTCGCCCGCCGCGACCCAACGGACCAGACGGCGCGAGCCCACGGCGAGTGTGACCCGCGCTCCGACCGCTTCCGTATTGCTGCCGGCGCCCCGAAGGTGCGCTGCGATCCACCCTTCGCCGTCCGCGCCGTTGCGCAGCAGCCGTGCCGGGCCGCCGTTCTCCTGGACCGCCAGGTCGAGGTCGCCGTCGTTGTCGAAGTCACCGGCCGCCAGACCGCGGCCGACGGTCGGATTCCGATCGAGCACCGCGCACGGCACTGCACTGAACCCGCCCCCACCGTCGCCCGCCAGGATCTGATCCGGCTGGCGATACGCGACGTTCTCGCGCGCCGGGCGCTCGAAGATGTGGCCGTTGGCGACGTAGACGTCGAGGTCGCCGTCGAGGTCGAAGTCGGCGTTGACGATGCCGAAGGCGAGCCGGTTGAACGACGGCAGGCCGAAGCCGGTGGGTCCCGAGACGTCGTCGAATGCCAGCCCACCAAGGTTCCGGTAGAGAGTATTGGTCTCGACGTCGAAGTTGGTGACCGCGACGTCGGGCGCCCCATCGCCGTCGTGGTCGCCCACCGCGAGTCCCATGCCCGCCTCGGGCCGGCCGTCGCGATTCACCGCGGCGCCCGAGATCAGCGACAGATCCTCGAAGCCGCCGTCGCCGTCGTTGCCGAAGACGAAGTTGATGGTCAGATCGTTGGCGACGTAGAGATCTGGCACGCCGTCGCCATCGAGGTCGGTGAATAGGACCCCCAGGCCGCGGCCCGGAGCGACCTCGAGACCGGCCTCGACCGTGCGATTCGAGAACCGCCCGCCGCCTTCGTTGCGATAGTAGGCGTCAGGAGCGCCGGCGAAGATCGACGGATCGCAGTAGCGCCGCTCGCCACTCTCGGGATCGCCGCAGAAGATGTCGCTGCCCACCTCGTAGCGGACGTAGCGGGTGACGTAGAGATCCAGATCGCCGTCGCCGTCCGCGTCGCCGGCTGCCGCCGAAGAGCTCCAGCCGCTCGAGTCGAGACCCGCCTCGACCCGCTCGAAGCGGCCGTCGCCCGAGTTCAGGGACAGCTCGTCGCCGCCATCGTTGGTGAGCAGCAGATCGGGATCGGCATCACCATCGAGATCGGCCGCCAGCACGCCCTGGCCGTAGCCCGGCTCGCTCTCCGACGCCGCCAGAGCCACCATCTCGAACCCCCTGCCGTCCAGGTTGCGATAGAGCCGGTCCGAGCCGCCACCGGTCCGATCCGACTGCACCCAGTAGAGATCCTGCCAGCCGTCGCCGTCGTAGTCGAGCCAGGCGACACCGGCGCCCATGGTCTCGCGCAGGTGCTTGTCGCCGCGCGCTCCGGTCGCGTGCCGGAAGTCGATGCCCAGTTCGACGGCCACATCTTCGAAGGAGAACGACCCGCACTCTCCTTCCCCTTCGGCAGCGCCCTGACCGCTCGACGCGGCCAGGGCGAGCCCGAGAAGAACCGCGATCCCGCAACGGATCAACCTCACCGGCGTAGCAGCTCCAAGCGGGTCTCGTTCAGCAGGGCTCGCAGATCGGTGCGGCTGGAGTCGAGCGCCACGGCCCGGTCCAACACTTCGACCGCGCCCTCGAGATCTCCTTTCGAGCGCAGCGCGGCAGCCAGAGTGGCCAGGCCGTCGGCGCTCAATGGCAGACTCCTGAGGTGATCGATCGCATCGGCGACGCGACCGCTTTCGAGCAGCTCGCGGCCGCGGGCAATGCGAGCCGCGGTCAGTCCGGCGGCACGGGTACGCGCCTGATCGGCCTCGTAGAGCGTCCGGTAGGTCGCGAGCTCGGTCGCCGCCGCCTCTCGATCGCCGGCGCGCTGGAGGGCCATCGCCAGGCCGTAGCGCACTTCCGAGTGCTCCGGCGCCAGCGCGACCGCCTGGCGAAAAACCTCGATCGACGCGGCCTCGCGACCCGCTCCGTCGAGGGCGCGGGCGAGATCGAGCCGCACGTCCACGGACGCCGGCGCCAGCGACGCCGAGCGCTCGAGATAGGTCGCCGCCTCCGGATAGCGACTCTGCCAGAGCAGCAGACGGCCCAGCTGATAGAGCGCCGGGAAGGCGCCGCCGCTGCTCTCGACCGCCACCCGGGCAACGGCCTCGGCCTCGGCCAGCTTGCCGTTCTCCCAGAGCGTCGCACCGTAGTAGAGCAGCGCTTCGGCGTCCGCGACACCGGCCTCGAACAGCCTCGCAAGCGGTGGCTCGGCGGCGAGATACCTGCGAGCCAGAACCAGGGCGCGTCCGAGCGCCGCCAGCAGAGTCGGGTCGTCCGGCTTCAGGTCGGTCGCCGTCTCGAGCAGACGTGCCGCGGCCGGGTAGTCACCGGTGTCGCTCCAGCGCTGGGCACCCCGCAGCAGGCCTGCCGCCCCCGCCGCCGGATCGCCGGCGCCAGCCAATGCGTGTGCCAGGCCGATCTGCGCCTCGGCCGATCGGCCATCGGCGCTCAGCGCTCGCCGGAACTGAACCTCGGCATCGGCCCAGTCCTCGGCCGCCAGAGCGGCCTCGCCGGCGCTCACGAGCGCGGTCGAATCGGCGCCCGAAAGCGGCACCGCGACCACCATCAGAAGCGCCATCGCCAAGCTCAGGATGCCTTTCATGACCTTGGTTCAGGATACCCCAGGGCGCCATGCCGGCCTTTCGCTATCATCCTCTCAGTGAAGAGCTTTTGTCGCTGGATGGCGATTCTTCTCATTCTCGTCGCGGGTCACGCTCTGGCGCAGCCGCCCGCTCTGAGCGTAGCGGCAACGCGCTCGGAGTTCGAAGCCGTCTGCAAGCGACTTACCAGCGGCGACAATTCCTTCTTCGGCACGGCGGTGGTTTCGGATTTGCAGGGGAAACTGGCCGCCGGAGGTCTCGATCCGGCGACGGAGATCTCGGTCAGAATGAACCTGGGAATAGAGCTGGTCCGCCTCGGGCGGTTGACGGAGGCGATCGAGGTCGCCAGCGCACCGATCCTGGAGCAACAGGCCGAATCTCGGAGCTCCCGGCTGCTGCTGCTCGCGATCGCGCGCATGCAGCTCGCAGAGGAGCTCAACTGCGTCGAGCTCCACGGCGCCGCGAGCTGTATCCTGCCGATTCAGCCGGAAGCGGTGCACACCCGCACCGAAGACAGCCGGCACGCCGGCGACCTCTATCTCGAGTATCTCGAGCAGCACCCCGATGATCTTCACATCCGGTGGCTGCTGAATCTGACGCGGATGGTCTCCGGCGACTATCCCGAGGGTGTGCCCGAGCGGCTACGACTGCCGGCGGGCGCGATCGAGGGGCGCGGTCGGCTCCCGCGCTGGACCGACGTCGCTCCCAAGCTCGGCGTCAACTCCTTCGATCTCGCCGGCGGCGCGATCATGGACGACTTCGACGGGGACGGCCTGCTCGACCTGGTCAGCACCTCCTGGCACCCATGCCAGCCGATGGCCGCATTTCGTAACGACGGCGCAGGCGGCTTCGAGGACGTGACCGTGAAATGGGGCCTCGACGGTCAGCTCGGCGGCCTCAACCTGATCCACGCCGACTACGACAACGACGGTGCGCTCGACCTGCTGGTACTACGCGGCGCCTGGTTGGGCAGCGACGGTAGGATCCGTAACTCGCTGCTGCGCAACGACCTCGGGCGGGCGGCCGGGCGCTTCGTCGACGTGACCCACTACGCCGGCCTCGCCTACCCCGCCTACCCGACCCAGGCCGGCGCCTGGGCCGACTTCGACGGCGACGGCGACCTCGATCTCTACATCGGCAACGAAGCCAGCAAGTCGACACTGATGCGCTCCGGCGCGGCCGGCACGCCCTACCCCTCGCAGCTCTTTCGTAACGACGGTGACGGCACCTTCACAGACGTCGCCCGTCGGGTCGGCGTCGACAATCGACGCTTCGCCAAAGGCGTCGCCTGGGGTGACTACGACAACGACGGCGACGCCGATCTCTACGTCTCGAACTTCGGCGACAACCGGCTCTATCGCAACGACGGCGAAAGCGGCTTCACCGACGTCGCCCCGAAGATCGGCGGCACCGGACCGGTCGAGGCGAGCTTCGCCACCTGGTTCTTCGATTGGGACAACGACGGCGACCTCGACATCTTCGCCAACGACTACGGCACCCCCGCCCATGAGATCTCCGGCTGGTTCTTCGGTGAGCGCCGAACCGGGGGCCAGCCGCTGCTGCAC
>JAJCXP010000250.1 GCA_029263375.1 Acidobacteriota bacterium
CCTCGGCGTTGATCTCGCCGAGAGCCGAGTCGCTCTCGCCCCGGGTGCCCTTGGTGTAGCCGATCACCATGTCCGGCCCAATGTCGAGATACGGCCCGGGATCGAAGTCGCGCTCGGTGACGTAGACCTTGGTGATCGCGGCCTGGCCGGTGGCGGGGTCGATCGCGGCGAGCAGCTTCGAGCGGATCTCGACGACCAGGGCGCTCTTCTGCGCCGGATCGACGATGCCCTTGCCCTCGCGGCCGCGGACGTTGATGTAGAGCCCGTTCAAACCGATGCCGTAGGCCCGGCTACGTGCCCAGTCGACGTCGAACAGGATCGAAGGCTTCTTCTTGGCGGCGTTCTTGACCGTCAGATAGCCGTTGTCGCGCAGCCAGGCGTTGATCGAGAACGTCCGGCGCCAGGAGGCGAAGCCGTGGTCGGACATCACGACCACCGTGGTCTCGTCGTCGATCCTGTCCAGGGTCTGCCCGACGATCCGGTCGGCAGTCCGGTAGAGCTCGCGCACCGCGTCGCGGTACGGGCCCCACTTGGCCTCGTCGAAGGCCGGGTGCTCCTCGTCCATGGCGTGCCACATCATGTGCGACACAAGGTCCAGATTGCCGAAGTAGTAGAACAGCAGGCCGTCGGTGTAGCGCTCGAGCACCGGCAGGTACTGCGCTTCGACCTCGGCGCCGGCGATCTTCGACTGCTCGAGGAACTCCGCCGGGGTCAGGACATCGCCCTTGAGCGCCTGGGTGTCCTCGGGCATTCCCTGGGTGTAGAACCGACCGCTGATCTCGGCCAGATCGGCGGCGAAATCGTCGGGCGTCGAGATCGGCAGATCGCCCCGGTAGGGGTCGAAGTTGAGCGGGCTGACGTAGAGCTCGACCTCCGGCCTCACCTGCCGCAGGTAGAAGCGTGCCATCGCGGTCAGGTTCGGCGCCAGTGGCACGAAGCCCCAGAGCGGCGGCATGATCTCGAATTCGACATCGATCCAATCGGTCCACTCACCGACCCTGAGGACCTGCTCGGTGCCGCCCACCACCAGCTTGGCAACGTCGGCGCGATCGTCGACGTAGAGCGTGAAGTCGCTGGTGAGCTTGGAGGGCTTGATCAGCATCGGGTTGTCGGGCCCGGTCAGAGTGCCCTCGGCGACGCCGTTCCAGAGATCGAGCGGGCGGATCTCGCCGCCGGCGATGTCGCGCTCCTCGAGAAAGATGTCCGACGAGAAGAAGGTGAACGTGCCGTAGCTGCCCAGCAGATCGGGCGTGCCCATGCCCGAGAGCTCGCGGGTCGCCGAGCCGGAGGGCGGAAAGTTGGCGGGCATCCGGATCACCGTGGTCTCGACGCCCTTGTCCTCCAGCACCTCCCAGAACGGCGTCCCCTTGCGCAGCAGCTTGTAGCCGCCGCCGCTCAGTACGAACTGGTACTTGCCGATCTCGACCGGATCGCCGCTCTCCTCGGGCTCGCTGGTCGAAAGATACGGAAAGAGCGTCTCGGGATGGCGATGGATGAAATCGAAGATGCCGTGGCCCGAAGGATCCATGCCGGTGATGAAGGTGGACCAGGCGACCGGGCTCAGCGGCGGCACCGAGGTTCCGAGCGGCTGGCCGCTGCCCTGAGCCACCAGGCGCTCGAAGTTCGGCATCTCGCCGGCCGCCATCAACTGCCGGGCCATCGTGTAGTCCATGCCGTCGAAGCCGAGCACCACCACCCGCTTGCCGGCGGCGTGCGCGGGCGCCGGAGCGCAGATGGCGACGATCGCGAAAGCGGCCAGCAGCACGGTCACGGCGGCCGATCGAAGTCTGGAAAAGAGTTGAATGCCTTGATGCATGACGACTACCCGGACTTCCCGAAGGTCTTCACATCGAACAGCGGTTTGCCTTCCATGTGCGCCGGCGCCTTGACGCCGAACAGCTCGAGAGCGGTCGGTGCGACGTCCATCAGAGCCGGGTCGTCGCTGTCGATCTTACGGTTGCTGAAGATCACGCCCGGCACCTGGCGCGGGTCGACGCAGTGGTCGCCGCTCCAGGCCTTGGTGTTGTCCTCGAACACCGGGCCGGCGACGACGCCGGTCGCGCAGTCCCAGGACGTGCGGTAGCCGCGCTTGTAGCCGATCAGCAGGTCGGGGGCGTTCTTGAGATACGGCCCGCCGTACAGCTTGGTGGTGTCGAACACCTCGGTGATGCCGACCTCACCCTTTTCGTCGTCCATCATGCCGCTCATCTTCTCGATCAACTCGGCCTTGAGTGCCTCGGCCTCGGCGCCAGGCTCGACGATCCCCTGAGCCTCGCGGCCCTTGACGTTCAGGAACATGCCGGTCAGACCGAGCGCGTATGCCTTGGTCTTCGACCAGTCGACCTCGGTCAGCCACTCGACCGCGCCCTCCGCACCCTCCTTGAGGGCGAGATAGCCGTTGGCCAGCAGCCAGGCGTTCAGATTCACGCCGCGGCGGAAGGAGGCGAAACCGTGGTCGGAGAGCACCAGCAGCAGGTCGCCGTCCTCGAGCTTCTCCATCACCCGACCGACCAGCTTGTCGTTGTGCTCGTAGAGCTTCTCGATCGCATCCTTGTGCTCGGGATTGTCGATCCCCGCGGCCGCCGGGTGCCCCTCCTCGATGTAGCGCCAGAACATGTGCTGGATCCGATCCGTGGCGTCGAACACGCAGACCAACGAGCCGCGCTTGAGCTTCTCCATCGACGCGAAGAACATGTCCTCGCGCTCGCGATCGATGTCGTAGGTCTGTTGCAGGAAGGTCCCGTCGTCGGTGATGCCCTCGTTGAGCGCCCAGGTGTCCTCGGCCAGGCCGAGGGTCGAGAACGGTCCGATCTTCTTGGCCAGGTAGGTCGCGTAGTACGACGGATGCGAGATCGGCATCGCCGGGTTGTCCGGATCGATGCTGAGCGGGGTCAGATAGAGCGAGAAGTGCTCGTCCATCTCGGTGATCATCATGCGCGTCAGGCCGGTCGGCTTGATCCCGGGGCCGGCGCTGAAGGTGAGCGTCACCCAGTCGCTGAACTTGCCGAGCTCGAGCTCGATCGTCTCGCCGTCGAGGTCGAGGCGCGCCCGCTTGGCCGCCCGGTCGAGCTCGATCTTCAGCGGGATCGTCATCGGCGCCGCATCCTGGCGGAAGGGATTCTCGGGCCCTTCGATGGCGGTCTCGAAACTGTCGGGCGTGCCATTCGTCGACAGCCCGATGCGTAGACCGCCCTCCTTGAACTTCTCACCCGCCGGCCGGGTCGTGTACAGCAGGAAGGTGCCCTGCGAGCCGAGCAGATCGGGCACGCACATCGCCGACAGCTGGGCACCGTAGAACTTATCGGGCGGGAAGGTGATCGGCACGCGCAGAACCGTGCTCCAGATGTTGTGCTCGCCGAGGATGGTCCAGAACGGCTTCGACTTGCGCATCAGCCGCAGCTCGGGCTTGTGCAGCGGGATCTGGTACTTGCCGAACTTGAGGAACTTCTCGACCGAGCCGATGCGGGTCGAC
>JAJCXP010000251.1 GCA_029263375.1 Acidobacteriota bacterium
ACTCGGTCGCTGGCCGGAGTCGGGTGGCTGCGCACCTCGATAGCCTGCCGTTCCCCCACTACGAGCCCGCGCCAGACGCTCCTGGCCTGCTGATCCGAATTGATGCCGACGGCACTCAGACGCGCGGCCGGTTCGTCAATCGGCAGTTTCAGCCCGCCGATTGATCGACTACGCGAAGTTCGACCAACGTCCGATCGTCGTGGCGGTGGCGGCCCCGAACGGAGCGGGCACGTCGACGTTCTGCGCGGCACACCTGGGAGACTCTGGCCTTCCGGTCGTCAACGCCGACATTCTTGCCAGCGAGCTGCGTCTCGACCCCTACGTGGCAGCCGCGGTGGCCGACGCGGTTCGACGGGCGCTGGTCACAAGGGGTGCAAGCTTCGTCTTCGAGACCGTCTTCTCGGATCCTGTCGGGGCCAAGCTCGAGTTTCTCAGAGAGGCCAGCGAGGCCGGCTACGCCGTGGTCCTCTGCTACATCGGTATCGCCGGCCCGGAAGTCTCGCAGGAACGCGTCGCCATGCGGGTCTCTCAAGGCGGCCACGACGTGCCCGATGAGAAGCTCCAGGAACGATTCCCCCGCACGCTCGACAACCTGGGAAAGGCCCTCCGGGAGGTCCCGAGCGTGCTGGTCTTCGACAACGACGACCTCGCGACGCCGTTCCGACTGGTCGCCGAGTTCGAAGAAGGTTGTCTCTTGACCTCGAACGAGCCCATCCCGCGGTGGCTCCGCGCGTTGCTCTGAGTACGCGGACATTCCTCAGCTGGTACGAGGAAAGGGGGAACCTGGAAGGGGACCCGAGGACGCGATCAGGAGGCCTGATCGACAGCTTCCGCTGTGGGCTTACTGACCCGGCGCTCGAAGCTTGAATGCGCGATAAGAGTGATACAGCCCGAAGAGTGCGCACATACTGCCAAACGCAAACAGGAAGCCGTGAAACGTGTCTCCTCGAAAGGCGGCCACTATGAAGACCGCGCTGATCAAGAGGATGAACGCCGCGCTCGCGAACAACGCGCGTCGATACCCGAGCAGCAGCTGGGTTCCGACCCCAGCGGCCTCGACGTTCCTTCTGATCAGGTCGATCAGCGCCTCCACATCAGCCTCGCAGCGGCCGGAGCATGCCAGCCCCTGCGGGTACTCGACTGCACACTCTTGGCACAGTCCGCGCTGACAGGACTTGCAGTTTCCGATCGCCGGCTTGTCTGCGTGAAAGAAGCATCGCATCCAATCGCGAGTCTACCCGAGGCGCGTTGAGGACCCTCGGCCACCGCCCTCAAATTGGGGACAGGCACCGATTCCCGGTACCGACATCGATGAGCGGACGACGTTGCCGGGAATCGGAGCCTGTCCCCAATTTGAGGGCGGGGGCAGGATAATCGGACGATGAACCTCACCCGAGACTTCGGCCCGATCGATATCTATCTCTTCGACCAGTTCCTCAAGGGCCGTCTCCAACCGGGCATGAAAGTCCTCGACGCGGGCTGCGGTGGTGGACGCAACCTGGTCTACCTGCTCCGGAACGGGTTCGACGTCTTCGGTGTCGATGAGGATCCGGCGGCGATCGGAGGTGTCCGCGACCTGGCTCACCGGCTCGAAGCCGATCTGCCGGACAGCCACTTCCGAGCCGAACCGCTCGAGGCGCTCAGCTTCGCGAGTGCGAGCATGGATGTCGTCCTGAGCTGCGCGGTGCTGCACTTCGCACGCGACGACGCCCACTTCCGAGCGATGCTCGACAGCTGCTGGCGCGTCCTCCGGCCCGGGGGCCTGTTCTTCTGCCGGCTCGCATCCTCGATCGGGATGGAAGGGCGGTTCGAGCGGCTCGAGGGCCGCGTGCACCGATTGCTCGACGGCAGCACCCGCTATCTGGTCGACGAGGAGATGCTGATCGAGCTCACCGAGGAGCTCGGCGGCGAGCTCGTCGACCCGATCAAGACCACCGTTGTCCAGAGTATGCGCTGCATGACCACCTGGGTTGTACGCAAGCGGACCTGAGCGCCGTCGAACTCCGCCAGGTCGCTCAGTCAGGCGTCGGCTGAGACCGAGGAGCGCCTCCACAGAGACCAGCCGACCCAGGCGACCGGAATCGCTACCAACGCCAGCCCCGCCCCAAACTCCCCGATCCACCATTCCGTCGGCCCGGTATCCGCCGTAAGCGGATCGAAGAACCCCTGAATCCACACGTTGTGACTGGCGTGGAGCAGCATCGCCGGCCAGACGCTGTTCGAGACCAGCCGCATCCACGCGTACAGGAAGCTGATCCCGATCACCATCACGGTGAAGCAGCTCAGCCCGAACCACCAGGGTGTGCCCGCGTTGTAGTCGGCGCCGAGCAACAGGGGATAGTGCCAGACGGCCCAGATCGCACCGGTCAGCAGCGACGACCGTACGAAGCCGTACGCGGCGTGGAGGCGCGGTGTCAGGAAGCCGCGCCAGCCGATCTCCTCGCCCAGAGCGAAGGCGCAGCCGAGGATCGTTCCGGGAACGATTCGCCAGAACTTCGGACCGAAGAGAATGTCGGCGACCTCTTGGTTGATCGTGCCCAGGCCCGTGCCCCACACGAGGCCGTAGACGACGCTCGCGTAGACCACCGGCGCCAGGTAGCCCCAGAGCCAGAAGCGCCACGGGCGCGCCTTCCAGCCGAGTCCTCGTAGACTTCTTCGAAACCAGGCGACCGTTGCCAGCGCGGCGATGCCGGGGCACCACATGAGGCCGACGGTCACCAGCCCGCCGCCGACCGCAAGCGTACCGGCGCGCAGCACGATTGCGTAGAAGATCCCGCTCAGGGCGAAGGTGAGCACCAGAAACGTCGCGACCTCTCCGCGACGGGCGGGGACCGGCGGGGTCATTCGAGGCATCCTACCGGAGACCGCTGAGACGATCGCGGGCCAAAAGCTGACCGTGTCCCCTCGAGGCGCTCCTGACAGCCGAAAGAGCCTTATGCGACCTGCGCTATATCTCCCCGGAGCATTGATCCGCGCTCCGTCGGCGTGTACGGTCCTGACTTCCGGCAGTGAATCAGCGGCCAGGACAGGAGAGCGTGCGATGAAGAGATCAGCAAGAGTGGGAACGTGGTGTGTGCGATGGGCTCTGTTCGCGCTGGTGATGGTTGCGCCGGTCGCGCGCGGCGAAGAGATCTCCGCGTGGCAGCAGGCGCTACCGAACGCGGCGGCGCCGGCGACCGCGGCCGAGGGTGGGGGAGTGTCGATCGAGACTCAGCTCCTGGTGAGCGGCCTGGCCGACCCGGTCAAGGTCACCCACGCCGGCGACGGCAC
>JAJCXP010000252.1 GCA_029263375.1 Acidobacteriota bacterium
GGCACCAGCAGCCTGGTGATCCGCTTGGGCTGGGCGTATCGCCGCGGCGCCATCTCGAAGCGCGCGACGCGCTCCTCGTAGGCTTCCATCATGGCTCGGGTGGTCAGGCGCGAGTCGAGCAGCTGCGGGTTCGACTCGAACTGTGCCAGCGACGGGTCGAGGATGAACGCGCGCGCGAAATGATGAGTGGCGCGATTGCGCTTGCGTCGCTCCTCGAGCAGGACGCCGAGCTGGTACTGGCCCCAGGCGTCGTCCGGATCGAGCTTTACGGCTTTCTCGAGCTGGCTCAGGGCCGCTCGCTTGCGGCCTTCGAGGCGCAGCAGAAGCGCGAGGTTGTAGTGTGTCGCGGCGTCGTCGGGAGCGATCGCAAGAGCCTGGCGGTAGACCTCCTCGGCCTCCTCCGAGGCCCCGGCCAGGGTCAGCAGATTGCCGAGGTCGTTGAGGACGCCCGGGTCGTCCGGCCGCGAGTTGGCCATGCGCTTCTGCAGCTTGATGGCGTCTTTGAGGTGTGTCGGCTGCTCCTGTGCAGCGGCAGCCCCGGCGCCGGCCAGCAGGGCGATGAGAAAGGCGGTGATCGTGGATCGCAACGGGTTTCTCCTTGGTCGGTTCCGCATGAGGTCAGTTGGCGTCGCCCGCCGGCTTGGCTTTCAGCCGAGGCTTGCCTTTCTCAGAGGTTACGCGGAAGACGACGTCCGCGCAGCCGGTCTTCTCCCGGATCGCTTGGGCCTGGTTCATCAGGAAGCCCTGGAAGCTCTCGAGGTCGGTCTTGGCGTTGCGACCCCCTTTGCCGTAGAGCTCGGAGTAGAGGGCTTCGACCGCGCTGGGATCCGCCGACGGCTTGATCACGACCCCATCGAGGGGGTCGTGCGTGCGCACCTGGGCGGGCTCGCGATTGCGGGCGGGCGTTGCCGGCCCGGTCTCCATTGCCCTCAACCTCCGGTTGAACAGCTCGTTGAGGGAGTTCAGCTTGGCTTCCAGCGAGTTGACCTTGAAGCGGATGGCGGCCGACTTGTGGTGCTCGGACCGGAGGCTTCGAATTCCGGCGAAGCACTTGTAGCGTAGCGTCTCCGGCGGAGTCGGCAGCGCTCCGATGAAGAATCGGTCGAAGTCGATCTTCATCTTGTGGACCAACTCCTCGAGTCGGTCGAGCGCTTCTTGAGCCTCTATCGGGTCCACGTTCGCTCTCCGGCCGCCTTCGAAGGGATTCTGACGGACGGCAGCCCGCTTGGCAGGCTAGAATTCCACTGCAACATGTCTCGATCCGGAGCCCAGGATACACGCCGCCGTCTGCCGTCGGTCGACCGTCTGCTCAATCACCCGCGTATCGAGCGCCTCGAGGAATTATACGGAAGGGAGCTGGTCCGCGTCCAAGCCCGACGGACGCTGGATGAGCTCCGGTCGGCGCTGGCGGCCGACCCGGAGGGCGCCGAGATCGAGCTCTCGAGCGCTCTCGACGCTCTTCCAGAGAGGCTCGAGGCCGGCCTGGTCGCGGCTCTCGGACCGCCGTTACGAAGAGTGCTGAACGCGACCGGGATCTTTCTGCACACGAACCTGGGGCGGGCACCCCTACCGCGCGAGGTCGCTCGCCGCCTGCCGGAGTTCCTGGACGCCTACTGTGATCTCGAGCTCGACCTGGAGCGCGGCGAGCGCGGCGATCGCAATCGACGGGTCTCGGGGTTGCTCGATGCGCTCGGTGGCTCCGAGGCTTCGTTGGTGACCAACAACAACGCCGCCGCCCTGGTCCTGATCCTGGCGGCCCACGCCCGCGGGCGCGAGGTCGTGGTCTCACGGGGCGAGCTGGTCGAGATCGGCGGTTCGTTCAGAGTGCCGGCGATCATCGAGGCCGCCGGCTGCCGGCTGGTCGAGGTGGGCACCACGAACCGGACTCGAATCGCCGA
Organism: Acidobacteriota bacterium; assembly: GCA_029263375.1. Classification (GTDB taxonomy): domain Bacteria; phylum Acidobacteriota; class Thermoanaerobaculia; order Multivoradales; family JAHEKO01; genus JAHEKO01. The sequence continues at coordinate 1,899 of JAJCXP010000252.1, forward strand.
CTTCGAGCGTGCCATCGGTCCCGAGACCGGCGCCCTGCTCAGAGTGTTCCCATCGAACTATCGGATCAGCGGCTTCGTCGAAGCGGCGCCAGTGGCGGAGCTGGTCGACCTGGCCCGAAGCCGGGGGCTGCCGCTCGTGGTCGACGAGGGCAGCGGTCTCCTGCGGCCACACTCGGCGCCGCAGCTCGCCGGCCACGGCAGCATCCGGGAGCTGGTGGCCGCCGGCTGCGACCTGGTGTGCGGCAGCGGCGACAAGTTGGTGGGCGGCCCCCAGGCGGGTCTGATCTTCGGCCTGCGGTCACGCGTGGACGTTTGTCGGCGGCACCCGCTGTATCGCGCTGTGCGGCCGGATCGAGCCGCGTTCGCCGCCCTCGAGGGAGTCCTGCGCCTGCACCTGGCTGGGCGACCGCTGCCGCTCGATCGGCTCTGGCCCGATCCGAACGAGCACGACCGCCGGCTCGAGCTCGTTGCCGGCCAGCTGGGCGCCGAAGTGATCACCGCCGACGCGTTCCTGGGTGGCGGGTCGGCGCCCGAAGAGCCGATCGCCGGCCCGGTCCTGGCGATCGAGCCCAGCAATGCTCTGCTTCGCGAGCTGCGTCTCGGGGATCCGTCGGTGGTCGGCTACATCAAGGCCGGCCGTCTGCTGCTCGATCTGAGAACCGTCGATGTGAGCGACGACGCCAGCCTGGTGAGCGCGGTCGTGTCGGCCCGCAGCCGGCTGGCCGACACCTGATGCCGAAGATCCTGGTCGTCGAAGATCGCGACTCCCTGCGGCGCATGCTGACGCGGGCTCTCGAGCAGGAGAGCTACGAGGTCGCCGCCGTGCCTTCCGGCGAGGAGGCGATCGAGCTGCTGTCCGCCGGCCCGTTCGATCTCGTGCTCACCGACCTCAAGCTGCCTGGAGTGTCCGGCATCGATGTGCTCGAGGCGAGTCGCGCACAGCAGCCGGCGACGCCGGTCGTGGTGATGACCGGCTACGGCACCGTCGAGTCGGCGGTCGCGGCGATGAAGCTCGGCGCGATCGACTTCCTGGAGAAACCGGTAGACATCGACGATCTGTTCAGGCTGGTCGAGTCGTTGGTGGGTGGCCGGCCCGATTCGTTCTCGCTCAGCCCCGAGGGGGGACCGACCATCGTCGG
>JAJCXP010000253.1 GCA_029263375.1 Acidobacteriota bacterium
CTCTGCGACATCGGGTCGAGCAGCTCGTAGCGCGTGTAGGCGTCGGCCTGTGTCTGCTCGAACTCGGGTGCCGGCCCCTGCCCTCCGGCCAGGCCGGCGACGCAGACTCCGGCGAAGATCCAACCGAGGACGGAGCGGCGCCAGCTGGCCGGCGTCAATCGTCGGCCTCGGCTTCGACGCCCGTGCCGCCGAGCGCGGCGGCGAGGCGTTCGAGGACCTCGGCCACGGAAGGCCGCAGACGGTAGTTGGTCTCGACGTAGACATCGCGCACGACGCCATCGCTGTCCAGCGTTACCAGCGCGGGATGGGGAATCTTGCGGCCCCTGGCGTCGGTCGCGTTGGTCAGCCCCCAGCTCTCGATGGTCGCGCCGTCGGCGTCGAGCAGCAGCGGAAAGTCGAAACCCTCGGATCCGGCGTAGGCCGCGAGTTTGTCCTGGTCGTCGTTGGCGATCGCCCAGAGCTCGACTCCCATAGACCGGATCTCGTCGATTGATGAATACAGCTCACCGAGCTGCGTACGGCAGAACGGTCACCAGGCGCCGCGGAAGAACAGCAGCAGGATCGGTCGCTCGCCGCGTTGCGCCTCGAGATCGAAGATCGTCGCGTCGGTCACTGAAGGCAGAGCGAAACTCGTCGGTGGCGCCTCGCCCACGACCAGGAGCGTTTCGTGCGGTGGCCCGGGGGCGAGACGATCGGATTGGGCATCCGCGAGAAGTGCGGGCAGGAACCCGAAGACGAAAAGGGCAGCGGTTTGTTTGACTGTCATGGCTCGAGGTCAGGATACCCGACCCGGGTCCCGATCCGAGAGCTCGATGTCCGACCGCCACCAAGAGAGGCCCGGCGGGCCGAAGCCCGCCGGGCCGAGGAAGGGAGACCGGTCGAGAGGGACGCGGCACTTCGAGGACCGGCGAGAGTCGCCGATCAATCGTCGTCGAGGACGATTCCCTGGGGCGATACCGCCATCAGGGGATCGTCGTTGCGGACGTGATCCGACCAGATGAACCCATCGTTCCAGATGAAGCCATCGGACCAGATGAATCCGTCGTTCCAGATGAAACCGTCTGACCAGAGGAAGCCGTCGTTCCAGATGAAGCCGTCCGACCAGATGTAGCCGTCGGCGGAGGTGTAGCTGTCGTTCCAGATGAATCCGTCGTTCCAGATGAAGCCTGCCTGCCACTCGTCACCCCAGAGTTGTGCAGTGTCCTCGATCAGAATGACGCTGCCCTCTTCCGAGCGTTCCATCCGCGGAGAGAGTGCCTGGGTGACGACGCCGGTGTCGGCGAGCGCCGCCTCGATGTCGAGCACGCCGGCGCCGACCCGGGTGGCCTGATCGGCGACCTTTCGCGCCGACCGCATGAGTCGAGCCTTGACAGTGTCGGGCGTGAGGCTCGGATCGGTGTCGATCATGGTCGCGGCGGCGGCGGAGACCATCGCGGCCGCCATGCTGGTGCCCGAGAGCTCTAGGTACTTGCCCGCGCAGGCGAGAGTGCCGCATTCGACCTCGCGGTCGCTGAGCTGGCTGCGTAGCCTCCCCTCGTAGGAGGTCGCGGCGACGTACCGGTTGCCCGGAGCGATCAGGTCGGGTTTGAGAACGTGGTCGATAGCGGTGGGCCCTTGCGAGGAGTAGGTCGAGACGTAGTCATCGCCAAAGTCGGTGCCCGTGCCGCTGTCGGTGAGCGAACCGACGGTGATCACCTTGCGCGAGTTGCCGGGGCTGGTGATCGTGGCGTAGCCGTCACGGCCGTAGTTTCCGGCCGAGCAGACCACCACGACTCCGGCGTCCCACACCGCCTCGACCGCCTGCACCAGCGGGTCGTCGGCTGCGGACTCTTCGATCGCCTTGCCCAGCGACAGATTGATGACGCGAATGTTGTAGGCGGCAGCGTTGTCGATCACCCACTCGAGCGCGGCGATGACGTCGGAGACCGCGCCGCGGCCCTGCGAGTCGAGAACCCGCAGCGAGAGCAGGCCGGCGTTGTAGGCGATGCCGCGTTGTGCGCCGCCCGAATCCCAGCCGTCACCGACGATGAGTCCGGCGACGTGGGTGCCGTGGCCATTCGGGTCGCCCGCGCCCCAGACCGGATAGGGCGTGCCGACGAAGTCGAACTGAGTGTGCGAGGGCCAGATGTCGACGTGGAAGCCGACGCCGGTGTCGAGCACCGCTACCGACAGGTCCCACTCCGGGAGGGAGTAGTCGACGGCCTCGTCGGGCAGATTGGCGGTCTGGCGGGCCGAAAGCGAAAATGCCTCGACCGCGGAGTCCCGCGAGATGAACTCGATGTTCGGGTTGTCGGCCAGTCGGGCCAGCTTGTCGGCCGACACACGGATGGCGCGCATCGGAAAGCGCTGGAAGTCTCTCTTGGATCGTCCGCCGTGACCACGGACGCGGGTTGTTTCCGCAACCCCCGGCATGCTCTTGTAGCGAATGATCACATCCACCATCTCACCCGACCTCGAGTCGGCGAGATCGCGCACTCGCGAGCTCATCCGGTGGGGCTTCTGGTGCTCTTCACGAGCCTCGCTGGAGCGGCGGCGCTCTGTTTCGAGACCCCTCCCGGCACGCCCTCCCGGCTCCGACGCTGCGGGCAGCGGGCAGACCAGCAGGAGAGCTCCCGCGGTCGTCGACTGGATCCATCTGGCGAACCGTTTGTTCATCTCAACTCCATTCCGGGCACGAGGCACCAACCTCCACCGGGGGGCAATGCGCGTACCATCGAGCCGTGCGCATGGCTGCACCCACTACATGTGCCTTTGTCGACCCGATACAGACAGCTGCCGATTGAGTTTCTCTGCGGTCTCGTCGTCGAGCGACGGTCGGCCCGAGATGAAGGAATCGGTGCATCCGAGTCGAAAATGCGGAGTCCGACGTGTAGCAATTCCGACCGGGATAGATGATCGAGCATCGATCCACGGGTCTCGAGCACGCGCCCAGGCCCCGGCTGCGAGGCGTGGGCTAGGATGCGCTCGGAGGAGTCGAGATATGAAAGCAGTGACTCGTGGATTGCTCGTAGCAGCTCTCTGTTCGGTCGCGGTGCCGAGCTTCGCACTCGAGTTCTCGGTTCGGGTGGCGGACGGCCTGTGGGTCGAACCGCTGGACGGCCGGGTGCTCGTTCTGATCAGCGGCAACGACGAGAGCGAGCCGCGCTTTCAGGTCTCCTGGGGCGTCGACACCGCTCAAGTCTTCGGTATCGACATCGAGGGGCTGGGAAAGGGCGCAGCCGCGGTTGTCGCCGCCGACACCTTCGGCTACCCGGTGCGCGAGCTCTCTGATCTCCCGGCCGGTGAGTACACAGTGCAGGCCTTCCTGCACCGCTACGACACGTTCGAGCGCGCCGACGGCCACACCGTCAAGCTGCCGGGGAGTTGGGCCGCCGGTCAGCAGTGGAATCGCGAGCCCGGGAACCTCTACTCGAAGCCCCGCCGGCTCACCCTCGACGGCTCCTCGTCCGAGACGCACGAGCTGGTTCTCGACCACGAGATCGATCCAGTCGAGCGCCCCGAGGACACGGAGTACGTCAAGCACATCGAGATCCGCTCGAAACTGCTGTCTGATTTCTGGGGCCGCGACATGTTCCTGGGAGCCCACGTCCTGGTGCCGCACGGCTTCGGCGACAACCCCGACGAGCGCTATCCGCTGATGATCTTCCATGGCCACTTCCCGGCCGATTTCGACGGCTTCCGGACGACGCCTCCCGATCCGGATCTGGAGTGCGTCTACGCGGCCCGCTTCGGCGTCGACTGCTACAACCGGATCCAACAGCAAGAGGCCTACGACCTCTACCAGCAGTGGATCTCACCGGACTTTCCGCGCTATCTGGCGATCGAGATCCAGCACGCCAATCCGTTCTACGATGATTCCTACGCCGTCAACTCGGAGAATCTGGGTCCGTACGGCGACGCCATCACCTACGAGCTCATCCCCCACATCGAGAAGCTCTTCCGCGGCGTCGGGCCCGCGGGGCGTTTCCTCTACGGCGGCTCGACCGGCGGGTGGGAGTCGCTGGCGGCCCAGGTGCTCTACCCGACCGAGTACAACGGTTGCTTCGCGGCCTGCCCGGACCCGATCGACTTTCGCGCCGTCATGACGGTCAACCTCTACGAAGACGAGAACGCGTACCACAAGAGCGGCCAGTTCAAGACCATGAAACGGGCCGGCCGCCGCAACTACCTCGGCCAGCTCGACATGACGGTCGAGGACTTCAACCACATGGAGTTGGCGCTTGGCACCAAGACGCGCTCGGGCAACCAGTTCGACATCTGGGAGGCGGTCTACTCACCGGTCGGCGACGATGGCTACCCCAAACGCATCTTCGACAAACTGACCGGAGAGATCGATCCCGAGGTGGCCGCGCACTGGCGCGAGAACTACGACCTCGGGCACATCTTGCAGCGGGATTGGAGCGAGATCGGGTCCGATCTCGAGGGCAAGATCCACATCTATTGCGGCGACATGGACAACTACTACCTGAACAACGCGGTCTACCTGGTCGAGGAGATCCTCGAGTCGACCACCGAGCCGTA
>JAJCXP010000254.1 GCA_029263375.1 Acidobacteriota bacterium
GATGTCGTAGCGGACGATCTGCTGTCTAGCCGAATGCTCACCGCCTCCCAGGATGCGCACCTTGGTCGGAGTCTGATAGCCGTCGACTCGAACGATCCCCTGGGTCGGCACCCCCATCTCCTCGAGGCTCTTGATCAGGCGCTCGCCGCTCTCGTCGACCCCGACCACGCCGAGCGGCAGCGGCCGGCCGCCGAGCGCGGCCACGTTGGCGAGCGCGTTGGCGCCGCCGCCCGGGATGAAGCGCTCGCCGGTGTAGCGCAGGATGAGCACCGGCGCTTCACGGCTGATGCGCTTCGGAGCGCCGGAGATGAATCGGTCGGCGACCAGATCGACCAGCATGAGCACCGGGCGGCCCGCCATCGCGTCGATCAGCTCGAGCAGTCGTTCAGTGCTCGGAACCCCTTCGGGATCAGACATTTTCGCCGGGATGCTAGCACGCGGACCGCAGCGCCAGCGCCGGCCGAAGTCCTTGGACGGGCAGGTTTGGGATAGCTTAGGCCCGACATGGCGCGCTCGATACTCAGGATCCTTCTACCGCTGACTGCGGTACTTTTCTACACGGCCTGCGGCTCCGGTCTGGACATCGAGGACCTCGGCACGCGCGCCGTGGTCATCGGTATCGACGGCGCCGACTGGAAGATCATCGACGGTCTGATCGAAGAGGGCTCGATGCCCAATCTGGCCGCTCTGCGCGAGCGCAGCGCCTGGGGGCCGATCGAGACCCTGCACGACATTCCACTGTCGCCGGTGATCTGGACCAGCGTCGCCACCGGCAAATCGGCGGCCAAGCACGGCGTGTCGTGGTTCATGGTCGATCAACCGGACGGCACGCGGGTGCCGGTGCGCAGCCACAACCGGAAGACCAAGGCGATCTGGAACATCCTGGGCGAGAACGACCGGAAGCCGTCGGTGCTCGGCTGGTGGGCGACCTATCCGGCAGAGAACGTAGGCGAGGGTGTGTTGGTGTCGGACGCGCTCGGCTACCACGGCTTCGGAGCGACCGCGAAGGGCGGTGACGACGGGAAGAAGACCTACCCGCCGGAGCTCTACTCGGAGGTCAGTGTCGAGATCCCGGCGATCCAGCAGATCACCGCCGAGTATGCGACCCGCTACATCGACATCCCGCCGGAGGAGTACAGCCAGCTGATGTACCTGCCGTCGCGGCAGCCGAATCCGAACCCGCTCAACCCGATCCACCTCTTCCAGCAGTACGCGGTGACAGCCGAGGGCTACACTTCGATCGCCGAAAAGCTGCTCCAGCGGCCGTTCGATCTGTTCATGGTCTATTACGAGCAGGTCGACAGTTTCTCGCACCTCTTCATCAAGTACGCCGACCCGAAGCTCGAATGGGTCGACGAGTCACGCCAGCTGCGCTTCCGGAACGTGGTCAGCGAGTGGTACCGGCATCAGGACGAGCTGCTCGGGCGGCTGCTGGCGAAGGTCGATCTCGACACGACGGCGGTCTTCATCCTCTCGGACCACGGCTTCAAGAGCGGCGAGCGGCGGATCCGCAGCGAGGACACGATCGACATCAAGAAGGCCCACCTCGACCACGAGACCCACGGTGTCTTCCTGGCCGCCGGACCGCACATCCGCGCCGGCGCCCAGGTCTCGGGCGCCTCGGTGATGGATATCACGCCGACCTTGCTCTACTACCTGGGCTTCCCGGTCGGCAAGGACATGGACGGCAAGGTGCTCGACAACGTCTTCCTGCCCGAGTTCGTCGACAAGCATCCGATCCGCTACGTCGAGACCTACGAAGAGGTCGACGAGAAGGCGGTCGCGGCCGCCAGAGACGCCGAGGACTACGACAAGGGCGAGCTCGAGGCCAACATGAAGGCGCTCGAAGCGCTCGGCTACGTCGGCAGCTCCGAGGACGAGGAGACCGCCGACGCGATCGCCTCGGGCGAATCGTCGCCGGAGCTGCACTCGAACATGGGTCGCATCCACATGCAGAACGGCGAGCTCGACAAGGCGCGCCGGGAGTTCGAGAAGGCGCTCGAGCTCAACCCGAACTACTCCGACGCGCTGCTCAATATCGGTGAGGTCCTGCGGCTGCAGGGGCGGGTGGCCGAGGCCGAGCACTTCGTCAAGCGCGCTCTGCAGGTCGATCCCAACTCGATCGGCGCACTCGCGCAGCTCGGCGAGATCAAGCGCGACATGGGCGACCTCGACGAGGCGATCCGACTGTTCCGCGAGGGGCTGGCGATCGACGATTCCTACCCGTTCGTGTTCCTCGGGCTGGGCGATGTCCTGCAGCGCGCCGGCCGCTACGAGGAAGCCGAGGAGGCCTTTACGCGGGTGCTGCAGCTCAATCCCGACTCCTTCAAGGCGTACTACAACCTGGGCGTGACCCGCGGCAATCGCGGCGATGTCGAGGGGGCGATAGCAAACTACGAGAAGGCGCTCGAGATCGCGCCCCAGCATCCGGAGTCGGCGATGGCGCTCAACAACATGGGCGCGATCTACCTCGAGAGCGGCGACGTCGAGAAGGCCCGGGAGAGCTTCGAGCGGGCCGTTCAGACCTCGCCGATCAACCTCGAGTCGCGCTACAACCTGGCGACCATCTACCTCGGGCAGGACATGATCACGGAAGCGATCGAGCTGCTCGAGCACGCCGCGAAGCTGCAGCCGAATCACGAGCAGGTGACCCTACGGCTGGCGATGGCCTACCTGCGGGTGGGTCGCAACGAGGACGCCTACAAGAGCTTCCTGCTGATCCGGCGCCTCTACCCGAACGCCTGGCAGGCGTCGATCGGACTGGCGCTGTTGCACGCCAACGCCGGCCAGACGGAGCAGGCGCAGCAGTATCTGGCCGACGCCATTCGAGTTGGCGGCGAGGCCGCTCGGGGCCAAGCGAAGGCCTATCCCCTCCTCGAGGGTCTCTAGATACCCAATGGAAGGGGCCGCGGACGCCAGCGCTGGGTCGAACTCGAGTTGACGCTCAGTGACTATTCCGCGGTGGCGGTGTCTTTACTCTTGACGGGACCGATCCCGGTCGAGACCTGTCGGAGTCTGCGAGCGGTGGACCGATCGGTAGAGCACGCGTGACACAGGAGCTGTCGGACGAAGCTCTGGTCAAGAGCTATGTGGCAAGTGGACGTAGAGACGAGGCTATTTTCAGGGAGCTGTTCCGACGCCGCCGCGAGGATGTGTGGCGCGTCTGCTACGCGTTCTTCGGCAATCCGCAGGACGCGGAGGATTTCACCCAGCAGGTTTTCTTCGCCGCCTATCGGAAGCTCCCGCAATATCGTCACGAAGCGTCGGTACGTACCTGGCTTCATCGAATCGCCGCCAACACCTGCAAGAACGAGCTTCGCCGGCGCTCTCGCCGGCCGGAAGGGTTCGAGGCCGGGATGCCGGAGGATGGTGGGGTGATGGCGGTGGCCGCGACCGCCGAGAACGAACTGGTGCTCAGCCGGCGCACAGATCGGCTCGCGCTCGCGCTCAAACGGTTGAACGCCGACGAGCGCCGGGTTCTCCAACTGGCCGAGTTCGAGGGATTACGCTATGCGGAGATAGCCTCGGATCTCGGTGTCTCGGAAGCAGCCGTCAAGATGCGAGTGCTCCGGGCTCGCATCGCACTCAAGAGCGCCTACGAAACTCTCGAAACCAAAGGAGTCTCGAAATGAGTTCGCATCCCGAGAAAGAAACGTTGATCCTTCTGGTCACCGGCGAGCTCGAGCCGGACCGCAGTGACGAGGTACTCGATCATCTCGGGCGATGCGAAAGCTGCCTCGAGGTCGCGGCTGACGCCTGGGCAGCAGTCCCGGGCTTTGGCGAGACGCTCGGAGTGCCGGCGATGGATCAGCGGAATCGAACCGCGATCGAGCAGAAGCTCTTCGAGAGGATCTACCTGGCCGAGTTTGGTAACCGGGTCACGTGGTTCGTGACCGACGGCTTTCTGAGCGTGCTGTTCGCGCTGCTGCAGCCCGTCCTCGGCAGCCGACAATCCGTCTCTGAGGAGGGCTGACGCCCATGACCGACTGGAGTTTCTTGGAGGGGGCCTGGTCGACTCTGGCCGCGCGGGCCTCGTCCTTCGTCCCCACGTTGTTCGCCGCTGGCCTCCTGCTGGTTTTCGGCTGGTTGATCGCAAGGCTTCTCTCCTGGCTCACCTCGAGGCTGCTCAAGCGCATCAAGATGGACAGCTGGCTGAGCGAGAACGGCGTTTCCTACGAGCTCGGTCCGGGACGGACTGCTCTGGGTCCGACCCGGGTGGTTTCGAACCTGATCTTCTGGCTCTTCTTTCTCTCCTTCGTGGTGATGGCGATGGCTCAGGTGGGACTGGAGCTCTCAGCGCTTCCCGTCCAGACCTTCATCGCCTATCTGCCGGTGGTGCTGGGTGCGGTCCTCCTGCTCGTCGCGGGAGCGGTCGTAGCGACGTTCCTGGCTCGCGGGGCCGAGACCGCCATGCGTGGCATGGGGGTGGAGCAGGCGAAGCGGATCGCCCAGGTCATCAAGGCGATGGTGCTCGCTCTCACCGCGGTCCTGGTGGTGGAACAGCTCGGCTTCGACGTCACCACGTTGACGCAGACGTTCAGCAATCTCGTGGTCGTCGTCGTGGGCGGACTCGTCCTCGCCTTCGCGTGGGGCGGTCGTGAGGTCGCCCGCAACGTCCTGGCCAGCCACTACATCCGGGAGCACTTCAAGGAAGGCGAGCGGATCGTGGTCGACGGCTTCGAAGGTGAGCTGACCCAGGTCGGCTCGCTCAATTGCCGGTTGTCGGTCGAAGGCGGCGAGGTGGTCGTCCCGAACTCGCGGATGATCGAACAGACCGTCGTCAAGAAGAGCGGCTAGAACAAAAAAAGCCCGGGCGCGTTAACGCCCGGGCGCAGATAGGACCTGCGAGGCGAGGGCCTACAGCAGGTCGAAAGAAGCTCTGAGTAGCAGGTTCTGCCGGGTCTGGGTCTCGCTCGAGACCTGCGGAAAGTCGAGCAGGTCGTAGGTGTAGTCGAGCGAGAGGAATCGACTCAGTCGGAAGCTCAGGGTGTTGCGCCAATCGATGGTCGGATCGCCGGTGTTGCTGGCGTCGGCGAAGACCTCGAGATCGGTGATGAAGGAGAGTCGTCGCGCCAGCCGGACGTTGCCGGTCAGCGTGGTCTCGAAGCCTTCTTCGCTGAAGTCATCGATCTCGAAGTAGTCGATCTCCGGGGTCGTCAGCAGATCTCGCTCGACGAAGGTGTTGTTGAAGACGTTCTGTCGCAGGCCGATACCGCCGCGCCAGTTGAACGTCGCCTTGTCGGTGCGGAGAAGCCGGACATTGATGCCGAACCCCTCGCGCACTCGCAGGGAGCCGAAGCCGTCGGCGGTGCGGTACTCCTGGTTGGCGTTGAACGCCACCACGTCACGGGCGCCGTTGAGCCGGTTGAATGCGATCGTGATCGGCTCGGTCGCCAGCGTTTCGGCCGCGAAGACGTTGGTCACCAGGCCGAACCGGGCGTACGGGCCCCAGCGGTCGCTGATGAAGCGCGTGTAGAGCGCGTCGACTCGCAGGCGATCCTGGGTCTGCTGCGTCGGCAGCTTGGCGCCACGGTCGGGATCGATCTGGACGAAACCCTCTTCCATCTCGAAGATGCCGGAGACGAAGTGCGGGCCGTTCTCGTAGGTCGAGTACGCGTCCAGGAAGACCGTGGCTCCGAAGGTGCTCTGGTTGGGCCGACCGACGAAGTTGTCGGTGGAGCTGAGGTTGGCAGCGCCGCTGGCCGTCGCACGGTGGGTCCAGTTCGACTCCGAAGCGGCGGTCTTGATGCCGAGCTCGGAGGCCTCGACGACGCCGGCGCCACGAAAATCACCGGTAATGGGGTCGATGACCAGCTTGAAGTGAGCCAGGCCGCCGGCCGGAAGCAGGACGGTGGCGAAGTCGCGACGCGCCCGGTAGGTCTCACCGGTTCTCACGATGCGATAGAGACCCGGCTGAAGGAGCCAGGTGCGCAGCGGCTCTCCCTGGAGAGAATCGGCACCGTAACCGATGCCGAACACTTCGCGATCCTCCGAGCGGATGATCTCGTAGGTCGCTCGGTGAGGGATGTTCTGGGTGTCGACGACTTCGACCTTCAGGCCGGCCCAGGTGGCCTCGGCGACAGTGGTCTCACCCTTCTTGACGACCACCTGCAGGTCGAGCATCTGTCTCGGCGGACCACTGCCCACCTTGAGCGTGTAGCTGCCCGGTGCGATCGGAATGCGAGCACCGGTACGGCCGGAGGCGACCTTCTGATCGCTCTCGAAGACCAGCACCTCAGGCTCGTCCGCGCCTTTGGTCATAGAGGGAACGAAGATCGCTCCCTGGTCCGCCTCGAGCGTGACCTGATCCGACGCCAGCTGGCTCTCGGTGGTCGGCGCCGTCCAGGCGTAGAAGCTCGAACCCTCTTGGGCCTGCGCCGATAGGGGGCTCAAGACGGCCAAACAGCCCGCTAGCAGCGCCCACGTGTAGATATACCTCTTCTGAGACATCGTTTCTCCTTACTTGGTAGTTGGGGGTAACCGGCCGGCTGGATGTGCCGGCTCCGGCGGTGGATGTCCTTGTCCGCCGGAGGGGAGATCCGCTCAGAGCGACCTCCTCCCTGCTGCATGAATAGACACCGGTGGCGCTGACAAGTAACGGAGGACTCAGTCCGTGACCTGCAGGCGGAATCGGTGTCTATTTAAGTTCGTAGCGATCACCTTTTTGGTTGCAAGACACGCCGCGGCCGGACTCTGGGAGCCGCAGGAGGAGAACAGATGAAGAGAACAACAGTCCTTTATGGGCTTTCGCTAGCAGTAGCGCTGTCCCTGCTCACCGTGACCCCGGTCCTGGGAGTGCAGGACGAGCCGGCGGCAGTCGACCAGCAGCAGATGGCGGAGCCGGAATCCGAGGAGGGTGAGCCGGTCGCGACGACGCCGTCGAGCGCCGCGCCGACCGGAGTCGTGGGTGCGGTGAAGTCGGCCGCGCGTGAGACCGCCGTCGCGGTCGAAGGCGGTGGTGCCGAGCTGGCCCAGCAGGGCAAGGCCGTGTGGTCGGAGGTGCTGGTGCCGATGTGGCAACGAGTGGCTGCAGCCGTGCCGGGAGTCGTCAAGGCCCTCGCGCTCCTGCTGGCCTTCTGGTTGATTGCGGTCGTGATGAGCGGCCTGGTGCGTAGATTGCTCAAGCTCACCAAGGCCGACGACCGAGCTGCCGCCGATTGGGGCCTGGGTGGCATGCTGCGAACGAAAGATGGCAAGACTCGCTCGATCGAGAATCTCGCCGGTCAGGCCGTCAAGTGGCTGATCCTGCTGTTCGGCTTCGTGGCCTTCTTTCAGGCGCTCGACCTGAGCATGGTGGCCGCACCTCTGGAGCGGGTCATCGCGCGGATCGTCGGCGTGATTCCCAATCTCCTGCAGGCGACGGTGATCCTCGCGGTCTACTGGATCCTGGCTTCGTTGCTCCGCGCGGGGACCGGCCGAGGCCTCAGCGCCCTCGGGTTCGATAAGAGAGTGTCTCGCTACATTCCGGAGCGGGAGGTCAACGGAGAGATCCTCAAGCCGAGTGGCCTGGTCGCCCGACTCGTGTTCTACGTGATCCTAATCCTGGGCGTCGCGCCGTTTCTCGACGCCCTCGGCCAGCGCTCGCTGGTTGCGCCGCTCAGCCAGATGGTCGAGAAGACGCTCGGCTTTCTGCCGAATCTCGCGGCTGCGGCCTTGATCTTCTTCCTCGGTCACCTCATCGGCACCGTTGTCAAAGAGGTCGTTTCGAACCTTCTGGCCGCCACCGGCGCGGACGCGGGGGCACGCAAGCTCGGTCTTGCCACTGAAGACGGAGCGCTCAAACTCTCAGGAATTGCCGGCTCGGTGGCCTACTTCTTCATCATCGTGCCGGTGGTCGGAGCCGCGGTCGACGCGCTCGGGATCCTGGCGATCTCGGAGCCGATCAGCCGAACCCTGACGACACTGCTGGCGGCGATTCCTCTGATCTTCGTGGCGGTGGTCGTAGGTGGACTCGGCTACTTTCTGGCCAAGATCGTCCGCGGCATCGTTCAGGCGTTCCTCCATGGCGTGGGCTTTGATGCCCTGCCGGAGAAACTTGGTCTACAGGTGCTCAAGCGCGATGACAGCCGTCTGGCGCCGTCCGCAGTGGTCGGTACCGCCGTGATGATCACGATCATCCTGCTGACCGTCGAACAGGCGTTCGCCACTCTCCAGCTCGATGAGCTCTCCGCGTCCATGGGCCGGTTGATCGGCTTCGTGCCGGAGATCCTGATCGCGCTCGCGTTGGTCCTCGTCGCGTGGGTGGTCGCGAGCCAGATCGCGTCGCTGGTCGAATCCGCCGTGTCGGGTACCGGCCCGGCGCGCGTGCTTCCGGCGGTGGCCCGCTACTCGATCCTCGGCTTCGGCATCGCTCTGGCCCTGGCCGAGCTCGGCGTCGGCGGTTCGCTGATCTCGGTGATCGTGGCCGCCGTCCTGGGTGGCGCTGCTCTGGCGCTCGGGTTGGCTTTCGGCCTGGGCGGCAAGGAGCGCGCTCGGCAGCTCATCGAAGGTGGCGAGTAGCCAATACCTACAGGTGCCGATGTAGCTCTTCAGTCGTGGAGCTTGGCGCCTTTCAAGATTTTGTCGACCTCCCTCCGGTCGGTTCGCACTGCGAGTCCGACCAGGGGGAGGTCTGTTGTCGCGTAGCGGCGCACCGTCTCCCGGTTGGCGGCGTCGTGGCCGGTGGCGAACATGTCCTCGATGTAGACCGCCGCCTTCGCACCGCGCCGCTCGGCGCGGCTCAGGAAGGTCGGTAGCTTCTCCCGGCTCGCCTTCAACACCACGATCGGCTGGACGCAGAGCGGGCTGTAGCTGCGCCCCGAAGCGTCCAGATACGGCTCGCCGAGCAGGTTCTCGTCGGCCTCGGCGATGACGCCCGTGGTCAGGAAGGCGACGACGTTCATCTTCTGCCACAGCGCGAGGTCGTCGGCGACGACGATGGCGATCTTGGTCGAGAGTTCCATGGTCTTGGCCAGTCTAGTTGACGCTTCTCAGGTGGTTGATCCGGACGACGAGCTCTTGACAGGTCGTCCTGCAATAAATATCGTAAAGATGCGATGAGAGTCAACGGCAAGCGATCCCGGTCGATACACTCGCTCCTCTTCGTTCCTCCCGCGACTGTTCTGATCGCTTCCCTTTTCGTCGCGCCGGACCTCGCTCGGCCGGACGACGGCCACTTTTCGTGGCCGGGCTGGAGAGGCGGCGATCGGGCGGCGTCCATCGGCGTAGCGGTGGCGCTGCCGGGATCCGAGGAGGGCGCGCTCTGGTCGATCGAAGTGGGCGGAGGTCAGGCGAGTCCGGTCACCGTCGAAGTGAACGGAGAGCAACGGGTCTTTGTCCACTCGCGACAGAACGACCAGGAGACGATCCGAGCACTGAGCCTGGCGACCGGGAAGACGATCTGGAAGCGTGAGTTCGAAGAGGTCTACGAGCCTTATCCGGGCGCGGCGACCTATGGCAAGGGCGCCAAGTCCACACCGACCGTGGCCGACGGGCGAGTCTGTGCGCTGAGTGTGTCCGGCACGGTCACCTGCTTGCGCGCCGAGACGGGCGAGCTGCTGTGGCGGAAGGACTCGAGATCTCGCTTCTCGCAGACCTACCCGCCGTTCGGAGCCTCCTCTTCGCCGCTCTTCGTCGGCGACGCCTTGATCGTCCACATCGGCGGCCACCCCGAGGGCGCGCTGGCGGCGTTCGATCCGGAGACCGGCCGAGAAATCTGGGCGTACGAAGGGGAGGGCCCCGGGTACTCGTCGCCGATCGCTGTCGAGCTCGACGGTCGGCTTCAGGTCGTCACCCAGGCGCATCGGAATATTGTCTCGGTCGACGCCGTCAGCGGTGAGCTGCTCTGGAAGTACCCATCGGTTACACCCTGCAACCAGAACGTGCCGACGCCCCTGGTCGTCGGCGACAAGCTCGTTTTCTCGAGTGTCGATTCGGGCGTGTTCGCGCTTCAGCCGCGGCGGGCGGCGGCGGGCTGGGAGGTCAAGGAGGTCTGGCGTAACCGTGAGGTCGCCTTGTACATGAGCTCGGCGGTGCTCGCCGACGACCGGATCGTCGGCTACTCCCACAGGAGACGCGGACAGCTGTTCGCTCTCGAACCCCGCACCGGGACTCTCGAATGGTCGAGCGAGGGGGGCCTGGGAGAGCATGCCAGCTTGCTCGCACAGGAGGACCGGGTGCTGATCTTCTTCCTGAGCGGAGAGTTTCGCGTTCTGTCGGGAAGCGGAGGCTTCCGACTCTCGGAGTCGCGCCGGGTGGCGGCCGAGGCGTTGTGGGCTCATCCGGTCCCGACGTCCGTCGGCTGGCTGCTCCGGCAGGGCGATGAGCTCGCCTTGCTCGGAACCGGACCCTGACGGTAGATCGGCCTCATCCCGGGTCCGGCGGTCGTGAGTGCCCGATGAAGGGGCTGTCGACCGAAGAGGAGACCTCACAGAGCGGCTCTCGGGGGTGCAGAGCGTGATCTGCGCCGGAGTCATTGGCGCGAGCCTCAAAGGATCCCGAGTCGGGTGCCCGCTCCCGCGGCACGGGCGCGCTCGAGAACGACGGTAGCGGCAGCCACGTCCTGGAGGGCGATCCCGGTACTGTCGTAGACCAGGATCTCGTCGTCGCGGGTCCTGCCGGGTCGCTGTCCGCCGACGACTTCGTGCAGCAGCGCGAGATCATCGCCCGACGTCAGGACGCCGCTTTCGAGAGCGTGATGCAGCTCGCCGATGTGGGAACAGGACTCGAGGTCGTCGAGAACCGCGGTGGCGACTCTGAAGATCTCCGGATCCAACTCCTGCTTGAGTTCGCTGTCCGCGCCGACGGCGGCGACGAAGCTCCCGGGGGCGAGGTCGGCAGCCATCAACAGGGGGCGGTTCGAAGGCGTGCAGGTGGCGATGATTCGGCTCTCGCGGAGAGCTGCGGACAGGTCGTCGGTCGCTGATACCTCGATGCCGAGCTCCTCGCTCATCTCCGCCGCGAACGTCTCGGCGATCGAGCGGTCGATGTCGAGTGCGTAGGCTCGCGTCAGCGACCGGACGCGTGACAGCGCCGCGAGCTGCACTCGCCCCTGCAGGCCGCAGCCGTAGATGGTCGCGACGGTGGCGTCGGCCCGCGCGAGATGCTTCGCGGCCACCGCGCTGGCGGCCGCGGTGCGCAGCTCGGTGATCAGGCCGGAGTCCAGGATCGCGGCGGGGTAGCCGTTGCGCAGGTCGTAGAGCAGGATCAGCCCCTGAATGCGTGGCAGTCCGTAGCGCTCGCCGTTGTCGTAGAAGTTGCTGTTCAGCTTGGCGGCGAAGTAGTTCTGGTCGAGCAGTCCGGCGGTCTTGACGTGGAACCCTCCGGCGTCGACGTGGGAGCCGAGCACCGCCGGCTTGACCGTGCGGCCCTTCGCGTGCGCCAGTAGGGCGGATTCGACCGCCGCGATGCAGTCGTCGAGCGAAAGCAGAGCGGCGATCTCGCTGCGCGACAGGATGAGCGTGCCGTCGGCTTCCGGTTCGGCGGCCGGGTTCCTTGGGGTGGGGGAGTGAACTGGCATCTGTCGATCCTTTCCGGCGTCAGCCGGTGATGAGCGTCAGCGCTATGCCCGCCAGTCCGCCGCCGAGGATCACCAGCAGGACGTCGATCGAGAATCTCGACAGCGCGACGAACGCGACGATCGCCAGGACCAGCGCAGCGGGGTCCGGAGCCGCCGCCCAGCCGTTCGGCAGCAGAACTTCGCGGCCGAAGACCAGGGCGAGGTTCAGGACGACTCCGACCACTGCCGCGGTGACACCGCCGAGCGCCGCATTCAGTGTGTGATTCGTTCGCAGGGCCTCGACGTAGGGCGCGCCGAGGAAGATGAACAGGAAGCAGGGCAGGAAGGTCACGAAGACCGTGATCGCGGCGCCGAGGGTGGCGCTCTCGAGCGGCGCGAGGTTGCCGGGGTGGTTCCAGGCCGCTGTGAAGCCGACGAACTGGACAACCATGATCAACGGCCCAGGTGTGGTCTCGGCCAGCGCCAGTCCGTCGACGGCCTGCGCCGGGGTCAGCCAGCCGAAGGTGTCGACGGCCGCCTGGCTGACGTAGGCGAGGACGGCGTAGGCGCCGCCGAAGGTCACGAACGCGGCCTTGGTGAAATAGATGTACTGATGCGCGTGGAGGCCGTCGAAGCCCCGGGCCGAGCCGGTCAACAGGTACCCGGCCGTCCACAGCGTGAACACCGTCGCCACGACCCAGACGGCCCGGTGCAGGGAAGGCCGAGTGTGCGGCGCCGGTGGTGACTCGTCGTCGATGACCAGCGCCAGGCGCTCGTCCTTTTTGCGGTGGCAGCCTCTGCCCGATCCGACAGGAGGGGTTGTGAGGGGAGGGCTCTCCTCTGACTCCGACACCCGCGAGATCAACCAGCCCGTGACCGCGGCGCCGATGACGATCAGCGGAAACGGCACGTTCAGGAAGTAGATGCAAATGAACGCGAGCGCGGCGATGCCGAAGCTCGCAGAGGTTTTGAGAGCCCGCCGGCCGATGCGCAGCACCGCCTCACAGACGATTGCCACGACCACCGGGCGGAAGCCGTAGAGGAGTCCCGCGACCACCGTCGTCTCACCGTGGGCGGCGTAGGCCCATGAGAGGCCGAAGAGGACGAAGACGGACGG
>JAJCXP010000255.1 GCA_029263375.1 Acidobacteriota bacterium
CCGCGAGTACGAGGTCCTCTGCCTGCTCGGCGAAGGGAAGATCGTCAAGGAGATCGCCGCCCAACTGTCGCTCAGCCCCAAGACTGTGAGTACCTATCGCTCGCGGCTGCTCGAGAAGCTTGGCGCCAAGACCACGGCCGAGCTGATCCGGTACGCGATCCAGCACGAGCTGACAGTCTGATCTGCGTTTGACAGCGGCGCCTTCGATCCTGCAACATCTAAGCAGCTTCCGATCCGCCTCTTTCGTCGAACAACGATTGGTGGCGGCGGTTTCGAGGGTTTGAGCGGCCTGAGGAACCGGGCGGGGTGGGGCCCGTCGACTGGGGTACGCTCAGAGAGGAGGTGATCCAGTGGTATCTGATAAACGCGGTTTAGTGGAGGTGGCGTCCTTTTAGGGGACTCTCCAAAGCGTCCGTGGCGCGACACTGGAGGGGCCCGCGAGGGAACCCCACGCCACCGAGACAAACCCGAGGCCTCGGCTCCCACGAGCCGGGGCCTTTCCCATTTCTACCTCCGCTCTCGGAGGAGCCCGTTACGGCTCATGACATCATGCGCGCCATCGCTTCGGCCCGACGGGAGGTTTACTGATGACGAATTTCCGCGTACTCCTGCTTATCACCTCGACTCTGCTCGGATGCTCCGCGCAGACTGCGCCGGTCGCCACGACGAGCCCGGTCGCGGCGAAGCTCGAGCCCGGCAAGGAGATGCGCTGGGTGCGCGACTCGGCGGAGTATTTCGCCGCCGTGATCCAGGCCTATCGGCTGGCTGAAGAGCAGCTCGAGAAGCGGGCGCACGGACGCGAGGCGGGCAGTTGGGCGGTGGTGATGGACGCCGACGAGACCGTTATCAGCAACCTCGGCTACTCACTCGGGCGGGTGGAGGAGGGGGGCGACTGGAGCGAGGAGTCCTGGAAGGTATGGGTCCAGTCCGAGCGCGCGACGGCAATGCCGGGAGCGATCGTCTTCATCGACCGGGTACGTGAGCTCGGCGGGCGCGTGGCGATCGTGACCAACCGTAGGCAGGCGGACTGCGAGGCGACCCGA
Source organism: Acidobacteriota bacterium (assembly GCA_029263375.1). Lineage (GTDB taxonomy): Bacteria > Acidobacteriota > Thermoanaerobaculia > Multivoradales > JAHEKO01 > JAHEKO01. Next base: position 1,044 of record JAJCXP010000255.1, read on the forward strand.
AGAAATCTGGTGGCCGTGGGCGTGATCTTCGACCACCTGCGCTGCAAGGACGCGGAATCGGACAAGTCGGGGCGCTGGGAAGAGGTGCGCGCGGGCGTGGGCACCGGCATGGGTCCGCTCGAGATCGTCATGTGGGTCGGCGACAACATCCACGACTTTCCGGGCATGGATCAATCGATGAGAACCGCGGAGCTCGAAGTGTTCGAGGATTTCGGCAGGCGGTTCTTCCTGCTGCCGAATCCGCTCTACGGTTCCTGGGAATAGGCTAGACCGCGCCGTAGGCGAGCATGGCGTCCGCGACCTTCTCGAAGGCCGCCAGGTTGGCTCCGGCGACGTAGTCCACGAACTCCTCGTCGCGCCGACCCCGATCCACGCACTGCGCGTGGATGCGACGCATGATCGTGCGCAGGCGGGAGTCGACCTCTTCGCGGGACCATGCGAGTCTCTGAGCGTTCTGGCTCTGCTCCAATCCCGAAGCGGCGACGCCGCCGGCGTTCGCCGCCTTGCCCGGCGCGTACAGAATCCGGCGATCGAGAAACTGCCGGACGGCGCTCGGCGTACACGACATGTTTGAGCCCTCGGCCACCGCCATCACGCCGTTGACGAGCAGGGTGCGCGCGTCGTCGCCGTCGATCTCGTTATGCGTGGCGCACGGCAGGGCGATCTCGACCGGCACGTCCCAGGGGCGCCTGTCGTCGTGGAAGGTCGCGCCATCGAAGCGTTCGACGTACTCGCTGATCAACCCGCGGCGGACTCCCTTGAGCTCCTTGAGGTAGGCGAGCTTCTCTTCGTCGATGCCGCCCGGGTCGTGGACGAAACCTGTCGTGTCGGAGATCGTCACCGCCTTGGCGCCGAGTTGGTTGAGTTTCTCGATCGCGTAGATCGCGACGTTGCCCGCTCCCGAGACCGAGCAGGTCTTGCCCTCGACCGACTCGCCGATCCGCTCGAGCATGTTCTGGGTGAAGTAGACGACGCCGTAGCCGCTCGACTCGGTGTGCACCAGGCTGCCGCCGTGGCTCAGGCCCTTGCCGGTGAGAACGCCCTCGAAGCGGTTCGCAAGTCGCTTGTATTGCCCGAACATGTAGCTGATCTCGCGCGGCCCGACGCCGACATCGCCTGCCGGCACGTCGACGTCGTCGCCGATGTGGCGATACATCTCGACCATCAGCGAGTGACAGAAGCGCATGATCTCGCTCTCACTCTTGCCCTTGGGATTGAAATTCGCGCCGCCCTTGGCGCCACCAAGCGGCAGGCCGGTCAGACTGTTCTTGAATACCTGCTCGAAGGCCAGGAACTTGAGCACGCTCAGGTTCACCTCCGGGTGAAACCGCAGGCCGCCCTTGTAGGGGCCGATCGAGTTGTTGAACTGCACCCGCCAGGCGCGGTTGGCGCGCACGTTGCCGCGATCGTCCTCCCAACAGACGCGGAAGATGATGATCCGGTCGGGCTCGGTGAGCCGCTCGGCAATCTGCGCCTTCCTGTAGCGATCGTCAGCGACGATGTGCGGCGTGATGCTCTCTGCCACACCCCGTACCGCTTGATGAAACTCCGACTCGCCCGGATTCCTACGGATCAGGCCGCGCATGAAGCGCTCGACCACGACTCGCGCCTTGTCACCCATCTCGGGGGACACATTACTTAATTCCGGCCGCTATGTCGCCGCCCGGCGGCGCGCCGTCCCCAGCTCTCGGCCAGCGCTTCCCGGGCCTCGGGATTGCGCATCGAGAAATCGCGGTCATAGCGGAAGTCGCCCGGAATCCACTTCCACCAGAACATGCCTTCGACGTGCGGTGCCGCCTCGATCCGCTCGAGCGCCACATCCATCAGGCGGCGGCGCAGAGCACGACTCTCGGGCGAGTCCTCCATCCGGTACTCCCAGGGTGAGCGTGCGGCGTCGCGGGAACGGTTGTAGCCGATCTCGGCCAACACGACCGGTTTGCCTCCCTGGGCGCGGGACAGCGCTTCGAGCGTCGCCAGGGGCGTGTCCCAGCCGCGGCGAATCTCTTCCACGCTCGGATCGTCGCTGCCGGCGAGCGGGAAGTAGGCGTGCACTCCGATCACGTCGACGGCGTCCCAGAACGGTACCCGTTCGAGCGAGTCCCAGTTGGCGGCGTAGGTGATGCGCCCCTTGTAGACCGAGCGCACGCGCGCGATGATCCGCCGCCACTCGTCGGCGAACCGGGTAGTCTGCTCGAGCTCGACCCCGACCGCGAACAGCTCGGCCCCCGCCGCCTGTGCGAAGCTCGCCTGGTCGACGATGTAGGTCTCGTAGCCCTCGAAGAAGGAGCGCCAGGCAGCCTGGTCGTCACCGAAATCGATCGCGCCGCGCCACTCGAACGAGCCCCAGTAGGCGAGGTGCGGCTTCCAGAAGAGCTTCATGCCGCCTGCGCGCACGATCTTCACGGCGCGGTCGAGGTAGCCGGTTTCGGCCGCCTTCCAGGACTGCACCTCGCCGCTGCGACGGACACTTCCGTAGGGGTGGATCGAGATCCACTCGACGCCGAGCTCCGCCAACTCGCCCACACTCTCGGTCATGTCGGGCGAGCCCCATACCTGTCCGAACCTGGGACAGGAGACGATCACGCCGCGCATGAAGTCAGATCGCACGGTCGCGGCTGTCGCGCGCTGAGGAATAGCTTCTGCCGCGAACGCCGTCCACAGTAGGGCCGGCAAGAGCGCGCGCACAACTCGCCGGGGGTGCCCGGCCGAGGCGAGCCTCATGGACTCAGCTCCTCCGAAAGCCGCCCGGGGGCCGTGCGAGTCATGTGGAAGATCGAAACGGTTCGGGAGACATCGGCATGGCAAATCCTACAGGTATACGGAGGCCGGCCGAATTGGGTTGTGGGGCGACCGTCGGCCCGGGGTGAACGGCCGGGAAGCCACCCCGGTACAATGGGGGGATGGCAAGGCAACGCGCTACGGAAAGCGCGCGCCGCGAGCAGATCCTGGAAGCGGCTTTCCGAGTCGCGGCCCGGGATCGGCTGGACAGCCTGACCGTCCGGCGGGTGGCCGAAGAGGCCGGTCTGTCGAGCGGTCTGGTCTTTTTCTACTTCAAGACCAAGGACGCCCTGCTGGTGGCGCTGCTCGAATGGCTGCTCGAGCGCACCATCGTCATGCGCACCGACGAGGGCGTTCTGAGTCTGCCGACGCCGCGCGAGCGGTTTCTCGCGCGCCTGCGCAAGGCGGTCGAGAGCGTCGACCGGGAGCGCGTACAGGTCGAGCTTTTCTTCGACTTCTGGGTGATGGGTACCCGCCACCCCGAGGCGCGTGAGAAGCTACGCTCGGCGCTCGATCGCTACCGGGAGGTATTTCGACCGTTGCTGGTCGAGGTGATGCGTGATGAACACGCGCTTCCCGGCGTCACGGCCGAGAGCCTGGCCGCGGTCTGTGTGAGTTTTGTGGAGGGCTGCGCTGTGCAGGCCATCATGGATCCGGACAATTTCGACGTAGAAAGTTTCATGGCCTGTGTGGAGGCGCTGATCTCGCCCTCCATGGCCATGGCCTGAGAAAGAAGCGACCCATGTCGACCATCTCATCTCGAATTCACAACGACGACATCATCTATCCGAGCGCCATCGGCTTCGTGCTCGTCCACCTCGCCTGCCTGGCGGTCTTCTGGACCGGCTTCCGGACGATCGACGTGGTCGTCTGCCTGGCGCTCTACTTCGTGCGCATGTTTGCGATCACCGCCGGCCTGCACCGCTACTTCTCGCACAAGGCCTTCAAGACCAGTCGCGTCTTCCAGTTCGTGCTCGCCTTCGTGGCTCAGACCTCGGCGCAGAAGGGCGCGCTCTGGTGGGCGGCGAAGCATCGCGAGCACCATAAGTACTCGGACACGCCTCAGGATGTTCACTCGCCGGCGCAGAGTGGGTTCTTCAAGGCCCACGTCGGCTGGATCTTCAGCAAGAACCGGGGCGAAGCTGATCTGAGCACGATCAAGGATCTGACCCGCTTTCCGGAGCTGGTGTGGCTCAACAAGCACGACCGTTTCCCGGCCCTGCTGCTGGCGCTGGTGGTGCTCTTGACCCTCGGTTGGTCGGGGTTGGTGGTCGGCTTCTTCGTCAGTACCGTGCTGGTCTACCACTGCACGTTCGCGATCAATTCGCTGGCGCACGTCTACGGCAAGCAGCGCTACATCACCGGCGACGATTCGCGCAACAACTGGCTGCTGGCGCTGATCACTCTCGGCGAGGGCTGGCACAACAACCATCACCACTACCAGGCCTCGACGCGTCAGGGCTTCCGCTGGTGGGAGATCGACATCACCTTCTACCTCCTGAAGCTGATGTCCTTCGTCGGCCTGGTGTGGGAGCTGCGAACGCCTCCCAAGGAGATCGTGCGCGGAGAGAAGCGCCTCCGGCCGTCGGTGATCGAGAAGGTCGCCCACGACCTCGCCGGTAGCGTCGCCCTCGATTCGATCAGCAGTGAGATCCGGCAGAGGTGGGAGCAGATGCCCGATCTGGACGCGTTCCGCGAGCGCACCCGGCTCGCCAAGGCGCAGGCGCGGAAGCGGGTGGAGGCCTACTTCTCTGAGTGGCAGGTGCCCGAGCTGCCGACCTTCGAGGAGCTGCGCGAGCGCGCCCTCGAGAGCTATGCGCAAAGTCCGTCGATCGATGAGATCGTCGACCGGGCTCGACAGATCCTGCTCGAAGCGCTGTGTGAACAGCTGCTCGAGCCGGCGCCGGTCGCCACCCGCGGCTAACCGGATCTTCCCTCTCCAGGAGACCTCAATGTTTTGTCCCGAGTGTGGTGCCGAGTACCGCGAAGGGTTCGCCGAGTGCGCCGACTGCTCCGTGCCGCTGACGGCGGAGATGCCGGCGCGCGCAATGCCCGACGATGAGCCGACGGTGGGCGTGTTCCGCACCGCCGACGCCACCCTGCTGCCGGTGCTCAAGTCGGTCCTGACCGCCGCCGGCATTCCGTTCAGCGTGCAGGGCGACGAGTCCTCGGGGCTCTTCCCGTTCGGGCCGGCCCAGATCATGCCCGATAGCAACCGGATGGGCGCGGTGATCCGCGTTCCGAAGAGCGTGGCCGAAGAGGCGAAGGCGCTTCTGGAGTCGGAGCTGCCGATCGTCGAGGACGGGGAGGAAGAATGATGTCCGGGTTCGCGATCGACAGCGTGGCCGTGATCGGTGCCGGCAAGATGGGCACCACCCTGATTCACGCCCTGCTCGAAGAGAAGTCGGTGAGCCCGGATCGGATCACCGCCACGCGCCGCAAGGAGGAACCGCTCGGCCGACTCGCGGCGGCCGAGGGCGTCAGCACCACCACCAGCAATCGCGAGGCCGCCGCCGGTGCCGACCTGATTCTGCTCTGTGTCAAGCCGCAGGGGGTGAGCGAGGTGCTGAGTGAGATCGCCGGCGAGCTCGGTCCGAACAAGCTGCTGGTATCGATCGCCGCCGGCGTTTCGACCTCGCTGATCGAGCAGTCGGTGCCCGAAGGAACCCCGGTGGTACGCGCCATGCCCAACACTCCGAGCCTGATCGGCAAGGGGATGACGGCGATCTGCGCCGGTCGTTGGGCGAGCGAGGATCAGGTCGAGCAGACGCGCAAGATCTTCGCCGGCATGGGGCGCACGGTGGTGCTGGACGAGGCCTACTTCAACGCCGTGACCGGTCTTGCCGCGAGCGGCCCGGCGTTCATCTACATCATCATCGAGTCGCTGGCCGAGGGCGGGGTGAAGGTCGGCCTGCCGCGCCACATCGCGACCGAGTGCGCTGCCCAGGCCTGCCTCGGCGCCGCCAGCATGGTGCTCGAGACCGGCAACGCGCCGGCGCTGCTCAAGGACGACGTCACGACGCCGGCCGGCTGCACCATCGACGGCATCCTGAAGCTCGAGGAGGGCGGCTTGCGCGTCACCCTGATCAAGGCGGTGGTCGAAGCGGCGAAGCGGGCGGGCGAGCTGGTGGGCTGAGCAGCTTCTGCAGCCGAGCGAGGCAGCGGGCGCGGATAAACGGAACCGAGCCGATCGCCATCTCGAGCCGCTCTGCCACGTCACGATAGGGCAGTGCCGGCTGCCTGAAGAAGAGCATCCGAATCACTTCCTGGCAGCGTGGCGGTAGCTCGGCGATCGCGGCGTGCACGCGTTGGCGGGTGTCCTTCTCGGTCAGGTCGACCTGGAGCACCGAGGCGCGGGAGTCGAGCTCGTCGAGGCCGTGTCCTCTGGTCTCGCGCTGCTCGAGCTGATGTCGCTTCTTCAGCCACCGGTAGCAGGCGTTGCGAGTCACGGTGGTCAGCCAGGCGGCCAGCGATCCGGTGTCGCGCACGGTTCCGAGGCGGCGATGCGCCTGCGTCCAGACCTCCTGGAAGACGTCCGCGGCGTCGGCCTGACTACGGGTGTAGTCGAGGCAACGGCTGAACACCAGCCCCTTGTAGCGGTCGACCAGAGCGTTCCAGGCGAGCTCGTTGCTGCGCAGGCACTCGCTCACCAAGCGGTCGTCGTGCCAGTCGCAAGGCTCTTCCTGTTGGACGTTGGTTTGTGTCATCACGCTCCTTAAGCAAATAGGTTACATATTTGTACATAAATCGCAATGACATAAACCTTTCTTAACTAGCTAGTCAGCCAAACAAACCGCACCGAGACGGATGCCTGATGGCTAGCCTTGGATTCTGGGCGGCCATGCTCGAGTACGCCACGAATCGTGGCGCCTGACGGTCCTGCCCCACCTGGGCCCGACGGAGCCTGCCGGCGCACCTGGAGGATCCGGCGTGTGGTCGGTCGCAGAGTCTCGAGCCCGGAAGTCCTAGTCTCTCCGGCAACCTACTCGCCGAGCGATGGGGTGAAGAGATCAGGCTAGCCGGCGTCGAGCAGGAGAGAGATCGCGCCGCCGACCGCAGCCTCGCCCGAGGCGGCGAGGTCGCCGGGTTGCTGAGTCGAAGCGCTGCCGTCGGCGTCGAGCCGGACGGAAACAGTGCCGGACGGCGGCAGCGGCGCTCCCATCATGCTGTCGGCCTGGCTCAAAGTCACAGTCAGGGGGAAGCTCGGACCGTTGATGCGCTTGACTGCCGAGGGCGGTCCGCCGCCCGGTCCGCGCAGCGCGACGAACAGCGTTGCGCCGGGTGTGGGCTGGGCGCCCGGGGCCAGGTCGATCGATACCGTGATCGCGTCCGGTGCAGGGGCAGCTGGCGCGGCTGGCGCGGCCAACTCGGCTGCCTCTGGTGGCGCCGGCATGCCGAGGATCTCCTCGGGCGAGCGCCCCTCGCGCGCGAGCGTTACAAGGCGGTCGAGCATCGGGTGGCTGCCGCCGAGGGCCTCGCTGCCCCGCTGCCAGAGCGCGATCGCCTGTTCATAGTCGCCGAGGCGAAGCCGGATGATCCCGGCTGCTGTCAGCGAGTCGATGTGAGCCGGATCGGAGGCCAGGGCGCGGCCGAGCAGCTCTTCCGCTATCTGCCACTGGCCCATGGTCAGGCGCACGACGCCCTGGAGGTAGAGGCCGTCGGGGTCGTCGGGCTGGCGCTCGAGAATCTCCTTGCCCTGATCGAAGGCCTCGACGAAGCGGGAGGCGCCAAGGTAGGTGTAGCCGAGTTGCTTTCGGGCGTTGAGATCTTCGCCGTTGGTTGCCAGATAGCTCGTCAATGACTCGATGCGGTCCGCTACCTCGGGAGGCAGGTCGGCGAACTCGGGATGGGGCGCCTCGGCCCCTTGTGGAGCGGACATCGGGCCCGCCTGGTCCGGTCGGGGTTGGGCGTCGCGCACCGCCCAGTAGATCAGGCCGCCGAGCAGCAGCAGCAGGCCGACGCCGTAGGCGAAGCCGGTTAGGAAGACGCGTGTCGGCGAGCTTGCCGGCTTGGCCGGGGCGGCGGGCTCCACTGCCGGCCGGGCGTGGTCGCGGTCGCGCTCCCGGGCGAGCTTCGGGTGGCGCTTCCCGAGATCGGCCTCGAGAAGCTCCAGCTTCTGGAGGGTGCGGGCGGCGGCGCGCTCGAGCGGCTCACGATCGGCTTCGGGAGCGAGCCCTTCGTCAATCTCCCGCAGGCGCCTGTACAGGTCGTCGCGACGCGTCTCGAGGTCGGACAGCTGAAGCTCGACGTCCCTGCCGGTGGCCTTGGCGCCCTGCAGGCGCCGTGCAATCAACAGGCCGGCGGCAAGGCCGACCGCCAGCACGATCAGACCGGGCAGCCAGGTCACTGCTGGGACTCCCTGCGCACACGCTCGAGATAGGGGGCGAGATCGGCTTCGGGCTCGTTGGTCTTCTCACTCGATCCGGTGCGAGCCGAGCGCAGCCGGAAGATCACCAGGGCGAGCCCCCCCAGGAGCGCCAGGATCGGCGCCAGCCACACCACCAGGTTGAAGCCGGTCGCCTTCGGCGCCAGCCGAATGAACTCGCCGTAGGAACGCTCGAAGTAGAGCATCACCTGCTCTTCGGAGTAGCCCGCGGCGAGCAGCTCCCGGATCTCCTGCCGGATCGCCTGTGACGAGTCGGTCGGCGAGTCGGCGACCGAGAGGGCCTGACAGGAGGGGCAGCGCAGCCGGTCGGCGACTTCCGCGGAGCGCCGATCCAAGCGAGCGCCAGTCAGGGGCGTGCCCGCGGGCGCTTCCGTCAGTCGGGGAGCGTCGAGCCCGAGCGGGCCGCTCGCACCCGTCTGAGCGACCAGCTCGATCGCGAGCAGCGGCATCAGGGTGACCAGCATCACGAAGATCGGGCGCATACTAGAGCAACTCCCCGAGAATCCGCTCGAGAGCCTGCGGCGTGACCAGGCCGGTCACCTTTTCGACGATCGTGCCCTCGGCGTTGACGATGAAGGTCTCGGGGGCGCCGTAGACGCCGTAGGCGATGGCCACGCGCGAGCCGGGATCGATCAACGAGGGTCCCCAGGCGCCACGGGTCGCGACGAACTGCCGGATGGCGGCGGGTTCGTCCTGGTACACGACGCCGACGAAATCGACGCGTCCCGCGTACCTGCGCGCGCCCGAAAGTAGCACCGGGTGCTCAACGACGCAGGGCTGACACCAGGTGGCCCAGAAGTTGATGACCACCGGCCGGCCCCGGGACGCGGCCAGCTGATAGACGCGGCCCTCGAGATCCTCGAGGGTGAACGTCGGCGCCTCCTTGCCAACCAGGGGTGAGTCGATCGCGCGTGGGTCCTTACCGAGCGAGACAGCCAGGAAGAGCAACAGCGGCACGACCAGGAGCGCTCCCAGGACGAGCGCCGTCCGATTCAAGCCGCCGGCCTCGGCGGCGTGGACGGCGACACCAGGCAGAGCGCCATGCCGGCCGCCATGATGAAGACGCCGAGCCAGATCCAGAGTACGGCCGGCGTCAGGATCGCGCGCACACCGACCCGGCCGTCCGGCAGGATGTCCATCACGGTCAGGTAGAGATCGTGGAAAAGCGAGGTGCGAACCGCGGGCGTGCCGATCGGCTCGAGCATCGACGGGTACTGGTTGATCGCCGGCTGCAGTGTGCCGAGGCTCGCACCGCCGTCGTACACCGCCAGCGTGGCCTTGCGCGAGATTCGATGCGGCTCGCGCACCACGTCGACACGCTCGAACTGTAGCGAGTAGTCGCCGATCGCCATCTTCTCGCCCGGCGCCAGGACCGCCTCCTCGCTGGTCTGGAAGCTCGAGGACAGGGCGATCGACGCGAACGTCACGACCACGCCGAAGTGCACGATATAGGCGCCGAGCAAGCGCGGGCTACGCAGCACGCTGGACTTGACCGCGCTCGTCGCGGAGTCACCTCGGGCGCGCCGGCGGCGCATCGCTTCGGTGCCGCGGGCCCCGGTCACCCAGAGGGCGTAACCGCCGAACGCGGCGGTCAGCAGTATGTTCCACTCGCGGGCCCCCAGCACCAGCGCCAGGGCGAGGCCGAGCAGCGCGGCCGGCAGCGGAGTGATCAGCGCCCTTCGCACCGCGGCGCCGTCGGCCTTGCCCCAGGGCAGCGCCGGCCCGACGCCCATCATCATCAGGAGGCCGAAGCAGATCGGCACCGCCATGCGGTTGAAGTAGGGCTCGCCGACGCTGACCTTCACGTCGCGCACCGCCTCGGCGATGATCGGAAAGAGCGTCCCCACCAGCACGGTGAAGGTGAACGCCACCAGGAGTAGATTGTTGAGCAGGAACGCCCCCTCGCGCGCGAACACGGCGTCCTCCGACGGCTCGGACACGAGGGTGTCGACCCGTAGTGCGAGCAGGATGACGACGGCGATCAGGCAGATGCCGAGGAAGGCGAGAAACAGAGGTCCGATCGGGCTCTGCGTGAACGAGTGGACCGAGTTGACGACACCGGAGCGGGTCAGAAAGGTGCCGAGGATGGTCAGCAGGAAGGTGATCAGGATCAGCACCACGGTCCACGCCTTGAGCGAGCCGCGGCGCTGCTGAACGATCGCCGAGTGGAGAGCGGCAATCGCCGTCAGCCAGGGCAGGAACGAGGCGTTCTCGACCGGATCCCACGCCCAGTAGCCACCCCAGCCGAGCACTTCGTACGACCACCATCCGCCCAGCATGATGCCCATTGTCAGGAAGGTCGTCGGCACCAGGAGCCAGTTGCGCAGCGGCTTGAGCCAGGTCGCTCCCAGCTGCCCGCGTAGGAGCGCCGCCACCGCCATCGCGAACGGCACGCTCATGCCGACGTAGCCGAGGTAGAGCATCGGTGGGTGGATGATCATCAACAGGTGGTTCTGGAGCAGCGGATTCGGCCCGGGCCCGTCGGTCGGAATTGGCGCCGGGGTCGGCCCGAAGGGATTGGCGGGGCCGGCGATCAGATAGGTGAAGAACAGTCCGATCGCGAACAGCGTGCCCAACGAGTACGCCAGGTAGTGCTCGTGCCCCTCGCGCTGCAGGTACGCGAGCGCGGCGGTGAAGCCGCCGAGAACCAGGCCCCAGAAGAGAATCGATCCCTCGAGCGACGACCAGAGCGAGACGATCGTGATGTGCGTGGGCGTCGACAGCGAGCCGACCTGCGCCACGTAGGAGATCGAGAAGTCGTGGGTGAGGAGTGCGTACTCCATCACCAGCGTGGCGAGCAGCATCGCGCCCGCGAACAGGAAGGCGATCCTGCGGCTGAGCTGAAGCCCACGAGCCGAGCGCCGGGCGCCGGCGCCGAAGGCCACCGGGACTCCCACCGCACACGCCAGAAGCGCCACCAGAACCAGGCCGAGGCCGATATTCGAGATCACGCGTCGGACTCGTCGAACTGCATGGACTTCATGAGCTCCTTCATGTCCAGCTCCTGGCCTTCGCCGGGAGCGGCGTACTCGTTGTCGTGCTTGACCATCAACCGGTGGGTCTCGAACCAGCCGTCGGTGCGCAGCGTGCCCTCGACCACCACGCCGATGCCTTCGCGGAACATCGCCGGCGGCACGGTCTCAGCGGCGACCCGGACCGACTCGACGCCGTCGGTCACCGAGAAGCGCAACTTGAGTCCGTCCGGATCGCGCTCGATCGAGCCCGGTTGCACCAAGCCGCCGAGGCGAATGCTGGCGCCGACCGCCTGCTCACCCGACGCTTTGAGCTCGGTCGGGCTCCAGTAGTAGACCAGGTTCTCGCCGATGCCGCCGAACGCCAGGTAGCCGAGCACGCCGGCGCTCACCGCCAGGGCAATCAACGTCACAATCACTCGTCGCCGTCGCTCGTTCATTTCGGTTCCTCTCCGTCAGATACGGCCGCGCGACGTCTCAGGAGACTCCACGCGTAGCCGATGAACACTACCGCGGTGATGCCGTAGGCGGACAGCACGTAGCTCCAGCCTCCGGCGATCACGCCCTCGGGCATTGCCATCTCAGACATGGGAAGAGCCCTCCTCGTGGCCGCCGGCAAGGCGGCTCGGACTTGTCATGGGTTGGTTTCCTCCGCCTGGCGACGATCCCGTCGCGGCGGCGGCGCTACCTCTTCGGCGCGGCGCCGCGCGAGCTCGAGCCGAGCGCGCTGAGCGACGAACCAGATTGCGATGAACAGAATCGCGAACGAATTGATGCGCAGCGGCACGATCATGGCGGATGACACGGTTTCGGGCGTCGACTGGATCTGATGCAGGCTACGCCACCACCGGACACAGAAGTAGACCAGGGGCACGTCCACATAGCCGATGATGACCGCCACCGCGCTCCAGGTGGCGCGGCGGTCGCTATCTTCAACAAAGGAACGCAGCACCAGGATTCCTGCGTACAGGATGACCATGATCAGCGTCGTGGTCAGCCGGACGTCCCAGTCCCACCAGATCCCCCAGGTCGGGCGCGCCCAGATCATCCCCTGGGCGATCAGCAGCGCTCCCATCACCACGCCCGCCTCGGTCGCGCCGGTCATCACGGCATCCCACTTAGGCTTGCCGGTCCAGACCGAGGCGATGGCGAAGATGAACGCCGCGGTAAGCACCAGCATGGCGTTCCAGGCGGTGGGGACGTGCACGTACATGATGCGCTGCACGTCGCCCATGTGGCGCTCGGCGGGAGCCTCGAACAGGCCGAGATAGGAGCCGACCAGCAGCAGTGCGAGCCCCAGCAGCCCGACCGCCGCGTCCCAGCGAAATCGTTTCATCTATACACCTTCCTCCACGACAAATCGGAAGAGGACGCCGCAGAGAACCCAGTAAATCACATCGAAGCCGACCAGCAGCTGGGTCCACGACGCGAGCTGTCCCATGGGGTCACCAGACAGGGTGAGGGCGATCGCCTTGACCGAGGCGAACAGCACCGGCACCACAAGCGGGAAGAGAAGCACCGGTAGCAGCACGTCCTGGCTGCGCACGCGGCTGGTCATGGCCGCGAACAGGGTACCGGGGGCCGAGAGACCGGCGGCGGCCAGGGCCCAGAGGCCGATGGTGCCGAAGAACGCGCCCGGTCCGACCTCGACCGCGTACAGAACTACCGCCACCGGCGTCAGAATCGGCGCCAGCAGGATCAGGAAGAGCGTGTTGCTGATCGCCTTGCCGTAGAACAGCGCGCCGGGCACGACCGGCGCCAGCAGCAGCCCCTCGAGGGCGTGGTTCTCGTGCTCCACCCGGAAGCCCTCAGAGAGCGCCAGGGTCGAGCTCAGGAGCAGCGCCAGCACCAGGAACCCGGCCGCGCCCTGGCGCAGCGCCAGGGTGTCGGGTCCGGTGGCGAACGAGAACAGGAGCAGGGTGATGATCCCGAACAGCACCACCGAGAGCGTGCGTGCCCGTCCCCGCCACTCGAGCAGCAGATCCTTGCGCACCAGGGTGGCGATCTGACCGAAGGCGCTCATCTCGGGGGCTCCACCTGCGGGGGCAGGTCGACTGCGCTACCCGCCCAGGCGATCTGGCCCTCCTCGAGCAGTACCGCGCGGTCACAGAAAGCGCACATTCTGGCGATGGCGTGCGACGCGACGATCACCGTGGTGCCGCGCTGGAGCTCGCTCTCGATCCAGCTTTGAACCAGCCGCTTGCCGGCGGCGTCGAGGGAGGCCAGCGGCTCGTCGAGAAGCAGGACCTCGGGTTTCTCCAGACGGGTGCGCAGCAGGGTCAGCCGCTTGCGCATGCCGGCCGAGAAGCCGCCGATCAGCAGATCCCGGTGCTTCGAGAGCGCTACCTCGTCGAGCAGTATTTGGAGCTCGTCGTCGGCCACTTCGCGCTCGCACAGTCGAGCCCAGATGCGCAGCATCTCGATTGCCGTCAGCCGGTCGTAGAGGTAGCTTCGATGGGACACCATGGCGAGACGGCGACGGCAGGCGAGGCGCTCGGAGTGCGGGTCACGATCGAAGATGCGCACCTCGCCCGAGGTCGGTCGGGAGAGCCCGGCGATCACCCGCAGGAGCGTCGTCTTGCCCGAGCCGTTGGCGCCCGCGAGCAGCAGGCTCTCGCCGCGGCCGACGTTCAGGTCGACGTGGGCGAGCACCCAGCGCGAACCGAAACGGCGACCGAGCTCCCGGCACGAAACGGCTGGTGCGGT